>SHBR01000002.1 GCA_004212795.1 Candidatus Thioglobus sp. | reverse complement strand
AACACGGTCGCTAACGCCAACTGAATTAATTTCTCGTTCATCCGGAAAATTTTAAATTTAGTTTAGAGGTTAAGAAATGACAGGCTCGGAAATTTAAACGCTTACGTTTCCTTTCATTGATATAATTGAACCAGACCCATAAAACAACGATTTACAGCGATGGCAAGCAAAAGCATTTTTCGAGTTATCTTTCATAATCAGGGCAATATCTATGAGGTTTATGCCCATGAGGTCTCCCAAGGCGCAATGTACGCGTTTGTGGAAGTTGGTGAGATCATGTTTGGGGAGCGATCAAAAGTCGTGGTTGACCCGTCCGATGAAAAACTTAAAAGTGAATTTGCCGGCGTGAAGCGAACCTATATCCCTTTACAGGCTATTGTTCGAATCGATGAAGTTGAGAAAGAAGGCCAGGCAAAGATCATGCCGGCGGGCGATACTAAGACCGGAAACGTCTCCGCTTTTCCAATGCCCATCAAGCCGCCATTGACTGACTAGCTCACGCGGCTTCCGATTCCGGACATTTAATGCCGGTTCCGCCGAGTCCACAGTAGCCTCCTGGGTTCTTTGCTAAATATTGCTGATGGTAATCTTCAGCGTAATAAAACGATCCGGCCGTCGCCAGCTCAGTCGTGATCGCTCCGTATCCCGATTTTTGGAGCAGAATTTCATAGTGGCTTAAGGTGGTCTTCGCGATTTCAGTTTCCGCGTTGTTGCGAGTGTAGATCGCCGAGCGATATTGGGTACCCACGTCGTTTCCCTGACGCATGCCTTGAGTCGGATTGTGCGACTCCAAGAAAACCATCAAAAGTTTTTGGTAGCTGATGTTCTCAGGGTGATAGATGACCAGAACAGCTTCGGTGTGTCCGGTCATCCCCGAGCAGACTTCATGATAGGTTGGATTTTTCGTGCTCCCGCCGGCATATCCCACGGCAGTACTGATGACGCCATCCAGCTGCCAGAAACAACGCTCCGCACCCCAGAAACAACCTAATCCAAACATAGCCTGTTTGCTACCCTCCGGGAAGGGGGGCTTGATAGATGCGCCGTTAACGAAGTGGCGATCCGGAATTACGATGGCCTCGTCACGCCCTGGCAGGTTTTGGTCGGAGTGAAAGATATTAGGTTGAGAATTTTTCATATTTTTGAAGTCTGAATTTTGAATAATTTTACGTTTCTGGACGTAAAGCAGTTGTGACTCGGGGTAAACCTGCATAATCGTTAACTTGACTGTTTAATTCTAACCCGGCCTCTTTTATCAAATTAGCAACAGCGTCTTTTTGATCATAACCATGCTCGAGGGCAAGAAATCCACCGGGATTGAGGTGGTTCTTAGCCTCCCGACAGATAGCTCTTAAGCAATCAAGGCCATCAATTCCGCCGAAAAGCGCCTGGGCAGGCTCAAAGTCGGCCGTGCCTTCCTCGAGGGCGGGGTCGTTCGCTCTGATATACGGTGGATTGCTTACGATCACATCAAATTGCGTTCCTTGAAGTTTGGAAAACCAGTCGCTTTGCAAAAAACAAATTTGTAACTCAAGCGCAGCTGCATTTTCTGCCGCTTGAAAGATGGCAACAGAGCTTATATCGGTCGCTGTAATTTGGGAATGGGTCCGCTCACTGGCAAGTGCGATCGCGATTGCACCACAGCCGGTGCCGAGGTCGACGATTGTACTGTTGGTGTCGCAGGGTATTTGATCCAGAACGGTTTCCACGAGAATTTCAGTTTCAGGGCGAGGGGTAAGGGTTGCTTTATTTAACTTGAGGTCGATTGACCAAAATTCCTTATGTCCTAATATGCACGCGATAGGTTCGCCTAGCTTCCGACGAGCCAGATAATGATAAAAAGCAGCAAGCGCATTGTGATCAATAAGTTGATCAGGGTCTCGAATTACACTTGACTGATCGATGTCACAGGCTGCATGCAATAGAACTTCAACATCGCGCCTCGCCGAGTCACTTGTTGACTGGAGCTGTCTAATGGCGTCAGCAAGAACCGCTGAGGCCGGTGAATCAGTCACTTCCCATCGCGGCGAGCTCATCCGCTTGGTGCTCGGAAACCAGGGGCTCGATGATCAAACCGAGATCACCTGATATTATTTCGTTAAGCTTATAAAGTGTCAGATTAATCCGGTGGTCTGTTACTCGACCCTGAGGAAAATTATAAGTACGAATGCGCTCTGATCGATCACCGCTACCAACCAGACTCCTTCGATTTTGAGCTTCTTCTTGTTTTTGAGCGCTGATTTTAGCCTCAAGCAGTCTCGAGCGCAGGACGGACATCGCACGGGCTTTGTTTTTGTGCTGAGAGCGCTCGTCTTGGCACTCAACGACAACGCCTGTCGGAAGGTGAGTCAACCGGACCGCGGAATCTGTTCGATTGACGTGCTGCCCGCCTGCACCTGAGGCTCGATAGGTGTCCACTCGGAGGTCTGCGGGATTTATTTCAACGTCATCAACTTCATCCGCTTCTGGCATAACCGCTACGGTGCAGGCTGACGTGTGAATTCGCCCTTGGGTCTCGGTTTCAGGAACGCGTTGAACCCGATGGGCGCCAGATTCAAATTTCAGCTGTGAGTAGGCCCCACGTCCAACGACGCGACTAATCACTTCCTTGAAACCCCCGTGTTCGCCATGGCTTTGACTCATCACCTCGACCTTCCAGCCACGCCCTTCCGCGTAAAGGTTGTACATGCGAAAAAGGTTTCCCGCAAAAATAGCCGCTTCGTCGCCGCCTGTTCCCGCTCGTACCTCAAGAAAAATATTACGATCATCGTTTGGATCTTTCGGGACAAGTAATCTGCGTAATGTCTCGAAGCTGTCATCAAGCTCTGACTGCAAGCGCGGCATCTCGTCATTTGCCATGCGCCGCATTTCTGGATCTTCATCACCGGCCATTTCTCGTGTTGCGTTTATTTCGCTGTCCAGAACAAGGTAACCTTCGAAGTGCTCAACAACAGGGCTAATATCGGATAGCTCAATTGATAAGTCCCGGAAAGAGTTTTGGTTTCCAATTATCGAAGGATCAGAAAGTAGCGCATTAATTTCCTCGCGCCGCTCGATCAAGTGCTCGAGCTTGTTTCGCATCTGATTATTCATCGCTATGCTTTAAGTCTGAAAAGTCGTTTTGTGTTTTTGATTAGGCCAGAGTCACCTTTTTGACTTGCCTGTTTTAACGCCTGACTTGGACCATGGGTGAATTTTTGACTGAGGTTATGGGCGAGTTGCTCGATGATCTGATTTGCGTCCTCACCGTTAGCGAGACGCCTTTTGGCTTCTGCGAGTTCTGCCGCTTTCAGTAAATCAACTTTTGCGCGAAGTGAGCGAATAGTCGGCACGGAATCAAGCGAACGCATCCAGTGCATAAAGCGCACGACCTGCAAGTCGATTATTTTTTCTGCTTCAACTGCCGCTTCCTGACGAGAGGCTTGATTTTGTGCAATCACCTTCTCAAGGTCGTCAACCGTGTAAAGAAATACGTCTTCAAGTTCGTCTACTTGTGGTTCGATATCACGTGGTACGGCAAGATCAATTAAAAACATGGGTCGATGACGTCGTCGTCGCAATGCAGCTTCGACAGTGCCCTTTCCGAGAATAGGCAGTGTACTGGCGGTGGACGCAACCACAATATCAGCTTCATGCAATCGGTTTGGCATTTCGGCAAGTGAAATCGCTTCACTGCCGAGTTGACGGCTTAAGGTTTCGGCACGTTCTGAAGAACGGTTAGCGACAATAATATGCTTAACGTTATTTTGTTTAAGGTGACGAGCGACGAGCTCAATGGTCTCGCCGGCGCCTAATAGCAGGACGGTTTGGTCGTCAAGTTTCGAAAAAATCCTTTTGGCCAGATCGACCGCTGCGTAGGCTACGGACACTGCACTGGCGCCGATCGCAGTATCCGTCCTAATCTGTTTCGCTACTGAGAAAGTGTGCTGGAATAATCGATTAAGTATCTTACCGGTCGTGCCTGCCTGATGAGCAACCGAAAAAGCGGACTTCATTTGACCCAGAATTTGTGGCTCGCCGAGAACCATTGAATCCAATCCCGAGGCAACCCGAAAGGCGTGCTGTACTGCCTGCTCGTCAGGCAAGGTATACGTCGAGCCGGTTAACGCATCGGGAGGTACATCGCCATAATCTCGCAGCCAATTGATGACATTGGAAGTAACCGGTGTATTCTGGTGACAATAAATCTCGGTTCGATTACAAGTCGAGAGGATAGTGGCCTCGGAAATCTCCGGCGCCTCGAGAAGTGAGCGAACGGCATCAGGCAGTTGATCAGCTGAGAATGCGGTGCGCTCCCTTAATGCAACTGGTGCTGTTCGATGATTTAGGCCTAGGGCGAGAAGATGCATGACGCCCCTATTTTATGCGTTTTGGCCAGATTTTTACGTCATAAAAGATTAACCAGTTAAAGAATCTCGCGGAGATTGACGACTTGAGCCCGTTACTCTCACTGTTTTTACGGGGATTCTGCTATTCTCGACTCGATTCACTACTTACGGTAATTTTCCTAACAAATGCGCTCTAAACTAAGATATCTCGCCTGGGGGTTGCTTGTCATGACTTCCGTAGGGTGCGCAGGCACACCGTCGTACGTGGCGGGAGATGATGCCGAATCCTCGAAACACTCTGGACTTTCGGGAGATTTGATCTACGAATATATGCTGGGTCGTGTCGCCGCTCGTCGCGGCGAAGGCGAGATAGCGGCTTCTGCAATGGCAAAGGCTGCGGCGCTCTCGTCAAGTGTTGATATTACGGTACAAGCTTTTTCACTATCGATGAATGTCGGCCAGTTTGAGCAGGCATTGGCATTGAGCGACTTGATGAGTCAAGTCGATCCGCAAGGCGCACCGGAACGTCGCCTTACGATGCGATTACAGGCGTTAATTCCGCTGGATCGGGAAGATGACGTATTCGATACGCTTGTGGCGCTTGTCGAAATTTTGCCTGAGAGCGAAGGTGAGTTGATTAGTTTTATTGCGCAGACGCTAGGGCGACAAGAGGATGCAGATCGTTGGGTGCCCGTTATGGAACGGTTTGCGACCCATCTTAAAGACCAGCCGTCAGCGCAACTTGCACTGGCATGGCTCGCGTATAGAACGGGAAAGATAGCAATAGCTGAAGACGCTTATGATCGCGCGATGGCGTTAAAGCCCGGGTGGGAGGAGGCGGCGCTACTTAAGCTTTCTCACCTTAGCGATAAAAATAGTCTCGAAGAGGCATCCGCTTTTGCCTCACAGTTTTTGACAACCTTTCCTGACCGCCCGCGTGTCCGGTTGAATTATGGCCGTCTTCTGGCGCAGTGGAACCAAAATATAGAAGCACTGGCGCAATTTGAGGCGTTGCTTAAGCTCGCGCCCGAAAACATAGATGCGTTGTATGCCGCAGGTGTGTTGAGTGAGGGGCTCGGGCAAATGGAAAAAGCCCGTCAACTGTTCGAGACGTTACTTGTCGCTCGTCCGGAGGAGGATCGCGCCCGCCTTTATCTGGGACAAATTCTGAGTCGTCAAGGAGAAGCCGAAGCGGCGCTTGTTTTACTCGGAGAGGTTATGTCTTCGAATCTTTATCTTGATGCTCAGTTGCGGATTGGATTTGTGCTCTCTGACGACAACCGGATCGAAGAAGCGATTGAGCATTTATCAAATATCACGCCGAAATCCCAGGATGAGCAGGTTCGCATCTACCTTGCGACTGAGCAGGTATTCCGGGATAGTAATCAACTTGAAAAAGCACTGAGTCTTCTTGACGCTGCGCTAATTGATATCCCGGATCATCCCGATCTACTTTATGCGAGAGGTCTTGTGACGGCGATGCTAGACCGGATCGATGACCATGAGCGGGATATGCGCCGTCTTATCTCTATCGAGCCTGAGAACCCCCACGCGTACAACGCGCTTGGCTATACGTTGGCTGACAAAACGGATCGCTTAGCGGAAGCGCTCGAATTGATTGAGAAGGCGTTGGCACTATCGCCCGGCGATCCTTTTATTCTCGATAGTCTTGGTTGGGTTCATTATCGCCGTGGTGACCTTGATTCAGCTCTTGAGTTGTTGCAGCAGGCGATAGAGCAGCAGCCCGATGCAGAGATTGCCGCCCATCTTGGAGAGGTACTCTGGCAGATGGGCGATGAAGATGGCGCTCTCATAGTTTGGCAAGGGGGTCAGCAAAACAATCCTGAAAATGCGGTGCTTATCGAGACATTGCGAAGATACGGTCAGTAATGTTGCCGCGAATTCTCGTGGCGATGATATCTTTGGTCACAGTAGGCTGCGCGACGGTGCCATCCGACCGCGGTCAGTCAATTTTCGATCCTGAAACGGCTTGGCAGCAACAAAAATTAGCATTAAATAATTTTACCCAATGGAAGATGGCAGGTCGCATTGGTCTGCGGACGGCTGATAGCGGTGCCACCGCCAATTTACGTTGGCACCGCACCGAACGCGGTGATCAGATATATCTTTTCGGTCTTTTGGGGGGCGGAAAGGTGCAACTTGATATCAAAGATCACAGGGTCGAGTTACGCGACGCAAAGGGTCAGGTGTTCAGTGGAACCGACGTCACCGTGTTGCTTTATCAGGTCACCGGCTGGCATGTTCCCTTTGATTCATTGGATGACTGGTTGCGTGGCCTTCCCGCGTCAGGTGATTATGAATCTATCGAGATCGATCAGGAGGGCAGACTTATTTATCTGCGCCAAGCGGGCTGGGAGATTTCATATGACGAGTTTATGTTGGTCGGTAATTTGACATTACCCAAAAGAATTCAATTGACTGCTCAACCAAAAACGATCGACGCGCTTGTTTCGACCGGCTATCTCGCGGGTGACCGATTAGTGCTAAAAGTTTTTGTCGAAAATTGGCAGAACAGTGTGTCAAAACAGGTGCTGAGTCAATGAAGAACTGGTTAGCACCTGCCAAGTTAAATCTTTTTTTACATGTACTGGGTCAGCGGGATGATGGCTTTCATGAACTTCAGACATTGTTTCAACTTCTAGATTTTGGTGACAACCTGAGCTTCGAAATCACCTCAGATGGACGAGTTGAGCGGTCAGATAATCCGGGTCTCCCTGAAGATGACCTAACTATTCTTGCAGCTCGTGCTTTAAAAAGTTACAGCCATTGTGAGTTGGGGGTCAAAATTAGTCTCGATAAGAGAATTCCGCTGGGTGCGGGGCTCGGCGGCGGCAGTTCCGATGCCGGAACAACATTAGTCGCACTCAATACGCTCTGGGATTTGGACCTTAGCCGGCAATGTCTCTCGGATATTGGACTGAGTCTGGGCTCGGATATCCCATTTTTTGTGGGGGGTCACTCTGCTTGGGCAGAAGGGGTCGGAGAGCTTCTTACGCCGGCACAGTTACCTGATCGTCATTACTGCGTGGTGTGGCCGCAGGTTAATGTGCCTACAGCAGCTATATTTTCGGATCCAGAATTGACACGAAACACGCCGCCAATCAGAATACCGAGCCCGTCTAATGAGGTTTGGCGGAATGATCTGGAGCCGGTAGCGAGGAAGCGGTTCCCTGAGGTAGGACAATGTTTGGAGTGGTTAAGCCAATTTGGAGTCGCTCAGATGTCTGGTAGTGGATCTGCGGTCTTTCTTATCACGGAGAGTGATCAGTCTGGCGAAGAAATTATTAAACAATTACCGGCTTCTTTTAGCGGCTTGGTTGCTCGAGGCATCAATTACAACCCCGCATTTTTTGAAGAGCCTTCTGGGGTGTAGCCAAGTGGTAAGGCACCGGATTTTGATTCCGGCATTCCCAGGTTCGAATCCTGGCACCCCAGCCATATTTATTTGAAGTTGATTTATTTTTGAGGCGGCAAAAACACTGATGGCTATTGATGATTTAAAGCTATTTACCGGAAATGCAAATCCTGGGTTGTCAAGCGAAGTGGCTGCTCAGCTCGGGATTGGTATCGGCCGAGCCGTGGTTTCAACTTTTAGTGATGGTGAAGCTAACGTAGAAATTATGGAGAATGTTCGCGGCTCCGATGTCTATGTGATGCAGCCGACCTGTGCGCCCGCTAGTCAAAACCTGATGGAATTGTTGGTGATGATCGACGCACTGCGCCGTTCCTCAGCGGAGCGTATTACTGCCGTGCTTCCGTACTTTGGCTACGCGCGGCAAGATCGTCGTCCTCGAACCGCTCGAGTGGCAATAACCGCAAAGTTGGTTGCAGATATGATTGGTATTGCGGGTGCTGATCGAGTGGTGACAATGGATCTTCACGCGGATCAGATTCAAGGTTTTTTTGATATTCCGGTGGATAATATTTATGCCGCTCCTGTTCTGAACGGAGAGCTTTGGCGTCATGCACCGGAAGGGCTCATGGTGGTTTCACCTGACGTAGGCGGGGTGGTGAGGGCTCGTGCAATGGCCAAACAGCTTGGGGTTGAGCTGGCCATTATTGATAAACGACGCCCGAAGGCGAATGAAGCGAAAGTCATGCACATTATTGGTTCAGTTGATAAACGCAGCTGTGTACTGATGGATGACATGGTGGATACGGCCAACACGCTTTGTGAGGCAGCCTCAGCACTCAAAGACGCAGGCGCGGTACAGGTGAAAGCGTGTTGTACCCATCCTGTGCTTTCGGGAAAAGCGGTAGAGCGAATTGAGGCGTCGGAGTTGGACGAGGTGGTGGTGACCAATTCGATTCCGCTTAGCGAAGAAGCGATAAATTTTAGTACGAAGATTCGCCAGATCAGTGTTGCGAGTCTTTTGGCTGAGTCCATCCGTCGAATAGCAAGCGGTGATTCTGTAAGTTCTTTATTTTTAGACTAGTCGGGCTTTGAGTTCCGATAAAATGCGGCGTGTTAGCGCCAGGTTAAGGGAGATTTTGTAATGAGTAGTAACTATGAATTGAGCACCCAGGGTCGGGATTCATTTGGCACGGGCGCAAGTCGTCGGCAGAGACGGGAAAATCTTGTTCCTGCGGTTGTCTATGGAGCGGGAAAGGATAATGAGAGCGTGATGCTTGATCATGATCAGGTGATGCATAGCCTTGAAAAAGAGGCCTTTCACTCGGCTATTATAGATCTCAAAACAGATACGGGATCGCAGCAGGTGATTCTTCGTGAAGTCCAGATGCATCCGCATCGACAATTGGTGATGCATGTTGATTTTCAGCGTGTCCGGGCGACCGAGAAACTTCATATGAAGGTACCTTTGCATTTTGAGGGCTCAGATGTGGCGCCGGGCGTAAAAACGGATGGCGGTATTTTGTCGCATCCGATCACTGAACTAGACATCACTTGCTTGCCAAGGGATTTGCCTGAATTTATTGCAGTTGATGTATCAGAGCTCAATCTAAACGAGAGCTTGCATCTATCGAGTATCAAAATGCCGGAAGGCGTTGAGTTGACGGCAACAGCATTTCCTGAGGGTGAAGACCCAACGATCGCCACTATTTCTCCGCCGAAAGTGGTTGAGGAAGAAGCCGTTGAAGAGAGTGCAGATCAGGAAGCTGGAGTCGATGCCAAGTCTGCGGACGCAGAAGACGCCGGCGAAGCTTAGAAATTGCTGCGGGCTACGGTTTGTAGCGAGAAACTGTATTGACGCTATTGGCAGCACCACCCATATATATTTGTGACATATGCCCGTTATCTCTTTAGTCGCGGGTCTCGGAAATCCGGGCCATGCCTATGAGATGACCCGGCACAACGCCGGATTTTGGTCGCTTGATGCGCTTTCGCGCCGATGGGCTCTATCATGGCGGAAAGAGAACCGGTTTTCTGCGGAGTGGGCAGACATCCGTGTGGGTAGCCAGAAAGTTCGATTCATACGACCCACTTCATTTATGAATGAAAGTGGCAACTCCGTGGCCAGTATTGCCGAGTATTTCGATATTCCGCCTGAACAGGTTCTGGTAATGCATGATGAGCTCGACCTTTTACCCGGAACCGTGAGGGTTAAGCGCGCGGGCGGTCATGGCGGCCATAACGGTTTGCGGGATATTTTCTCAAAGCTGGGTTCCAGAGATTTTGTCAGGCTTCGTATTGGTATTGGCCATCCAGGTCATTCTGATGACGTCACCGATTGGGTGCTATCAAAACCGCCCAGAGAGGAACTGAATATGATTGAACAAGGAATCGAGCAAGCCTTGGACCATTTTGAATCGCTAATCGAAGGAAACATTGAGGCTGTGATGAAATCGCTCCATACACCGTCAGGGAAGGTGACGTAGATGGGGTTTCGTTGCGGCATTGTTGGACTGCCCAATGTGGGTAAATCGACTCTTTTTAATGCGCTGACCCATGCAGGGGCGCAAGCTGAAAATTACCCTTTTTGTACTATCGATCCGAACGTGGGGATTGTCGAAGTTCCGGATCCGCGACTTCAGAAAATATCAGCGCTGGTTAATCCTGCAAAGCTCATTCCTACGGCTATTGAGTTCGTGGACATTGCGGGACTGGTTGCGGGCGCATCCAAAGGGGAGGGTCTTGGAAATCGATTTCTTGCGCATATTCGTGAAGTCGACGCGATCATTCATGTGGTTCGTGCATTTAACGACGATGATATTACGCACGTATCGGGACACGTTGATCCCATTTCCGATGCCGGTACGATTGAAACCGAACTCGCACTTGCTGATCTCGAAACGCTTGAACGTGCCATTGAGCGGACGTCAAAAGCCGCCAAGACGGGCGATAAAAAAGTGCTTCGTGAGCTTGAGATCTTGAAGACCACTCACGAGGCCTTGTCAAACGATACACAGATTGCGGCACTACTTACTGAAGATGAAGTAATTCATGCTTTGAAACCGCTTTGTCTTCTTACAGCGAAGCCTGTCGTCTATGTTGCAAATGTCGCGGAGAATGAGTTGCAGGGTAATGAAAAGGTCGAAGCGCTTCGCAAGCATGCCGCAGAGGCCGTCGCTCAACTCGTGGTCGTAAGCGCTGCGATCGAGCAGGAAATTTCGGAGATTGATCCGAGCGATCGCCCGAGTTTTCTTGAAGA
The DNA here is from genome assembly GCA_004212795.1 of Candidatus Thioglobus sp. Lineage (GTDB taxonomy): Bacteria > Pseudomonadota > Gammaproteobacteria > Arenicellales > UBA868 > UBA868. Next base: position 76,997 of record SHBR01000002.1, on the reverse strand, counting down.
TCTTGGCTTAGATGAATCTGGGCTCGATAAGGTAATTCGAGCGGGATATGATTTGCTGGGGTTACAGACATTTTTTACTGCGGGGCCGAAAGAGGTGCGAGCCTGGACCGTGCGTCGAGGGGCAACCGCACCACAAGCTGCGGGAGAGATTCATACTGATTTTGAGCGGGGTTTTATCCGGGCAGAAACTATCGCTTATGACGATTTTATTGGCCTAAATGGAGAGCAAGGAGCCCGTGAGGCGGGGCGGCTTCGACTCGAAGGCAAGGAATATGTGCTCAGTGATGGCGACATTATGCATTTCCGTTTCAATGTATGATCAGCTGTATCGATTGATTGATCGCGCTGGAGTGCCGAAGAAACGCCGAGTCGAAGGAGTAAATAGGGATATTTACTGAGAGTGCAGCGCTCTCAACCTTGAAAAGACTCCGTAATAAATGTAGATTCCCTGACCCGAAGGCTATGTAGCTCAGCTGGTTAGAGCACGGCATTCATAATGCCGGGGTCGGTGGTTCAAGTCCACCCATAGCCACCACCTTCTTCTGTTCTTGAGAGAGTCGTCGCGGCCAACGAATCATCGATCTGGCAGAGCGATATCTCTTACTTTCTCCCAAACGCCAAAATACTCAAGATGATTGGATTCGCCAGTACTCTTCAGTATGCAGTGCGCTGAAATATTTAAACGCTTGATACCTTCCTCCATCATACTGTGGAACGCGGCCGAATCCCAAACGTGCGCATGTTCGCGTCGTTCTCGAGCATGTTGAATATGGCGACTCACGCCGATCGGATCAACTAGTGTTGATGGATGGACAGCACTTAGAAAATCCAAGTAATGATCGTCATCCACTGAAGTTACCTCATCAAGATATTCGGACCATAAGTGATCAAATGAGGTGATTTTGCGATTACAGTCATAATTAAATCGTTTGTCAGGCGCGGAGATAACAAACTTGCCACTGACCTTAAGAATTCTAAAAGCGTCATTAATCACGCGGATAGGGTTAGCAATATGTTCAATGACGTGATTCATGATCACGAAGTCAAATTGATTGGCGGTGAAGCTCGAAAGCGCATTTTGGTCGAGGTCTACAATATGTTTGACTTCAACGAATCTGGCTCGGTGCAGTTCAGGAAATAGCTGGGCAGCTTCGCTCGCGCTTAACACATCGCAGTACTCAGTTGAGCAGTGCTTGCCTAGCTTGGCCGGGCTATGTAGCGCGCCAATTTCGATGCCTCGACCGGCCAGTTTTCGATATCCCCCGCGTCGATGCCGTAGTCGATACCCGCTTCTTGAGGCCAGAGCGCCAAGAATATTGCGAAAGATGACTCGAAAGTTCGGTGCTTTGCGCATGATCAATCAGAGTGCGTGATCTTGGAGGACAGAACGGGCGCCGTGAGTGTCGAGAGTGACAGGTGCTGCTTGCCGTCTTGGTCAAAATTGTCTCTTTTCAGCCACGTCTCAAAAGCCACTTTAAGCGCTGGCCATTCTGAGTCGATAGTGGCAAACCACGCGGTATCTCGATTTCGTGATTTGTAGACAGTCGCTTGTCGAAAAATTCCTTCGAAAGATAAACCGAGCCTCAAGGCTGCCCGTCGAGATCGATTATTCAGAGCGTCACATTTCCATTCGTATCGCCGGTAGCCGAGTTCAAAGGCATATCGCATCATTAGATACATTGCCTCGGTCGCGGTTGGCGTTCTCTGAAGAGCGGGTGAAAAATGGATATGACCCACTTCGATGGAGCCACTTGCGGGATTTATTCTGAGGTAGCTCGCGATCCCAATGGGTTGATTATGAGTATTGAGGATAGTGAAAAACAGAGGGTCTTTTTCACTCGCGACTGTTTCCAGCCATGCTTTAAGTTGCTCGTCTGTACTAAAAGGTCCATACGGAAGGTAGACCCAGTCAAAGTCTGTCGTGTCGCCCGCAAAGGCTTTAAAAAGTGACTCACTGTGCGTGCCCGGGTCTAGCGGGACAAGTCGACAATATTGTCCATTGAGGTCTACTGAATCTGGGTGTTCAGGAGCCGACCAGCGGGGTAAGGATGCACCAACTTTAAAATCCATATTAATCTCAAATATTGACTATTTAATACCCAACGCTCGCTTTTTCCCTGCGCTAACCGCCTGAATGATTCGGTCGGCCGACATCGCGATGAAGGCAATGCCGAGGCCTGCAACAAGGCCCTCGCCGAAGTTGGCCTGACCGAGGGCGACGTAGACCGCTTGCCCCAAGCCCTGTGTGCCGACGAGTGCTGCAATAATCAACATGGCGAGGCCAAACATAATAGTTTGGTTAAGGCCCAGCATAATTTCAGGAATCGCGAGAGGGAGTCGCACTTGCCAGAGAATCTGAAGGGGTGTGCAACCGGAGGCAATCGCAGCTTCTATGACCTCGTTATTTACATGCCGGAGCCCGTGCTCCGTGTAACGGATGGCTGGAACGATTGCATAAGCAATAATTGCAAGAAAGGCGGTGAATTCCCCGACCTGAAAAAACATCAGAATCGGAATCAGCAGCACAAACAAAGGCATCGTCTGAAGGGTGTCATTGATCGGTCGGACCAGACGTGACACCCGATCACTTTGGGATGCCCAGATGCCGAGACTTCCGCCAATAATAAAAGACACCAGTACAGCCGCAAAACAAAGATAAAGCGAGCGCACCCCAAGCGACCAGACTCCCGTAACCAACATAAATGCGAGTCCGGCTAACGTAAAAAGCCCAACGCGAGTGCCACCAGCTTGCCAGGCTAAAGTCACCAATAGCGCGACCATTGCTGGCCAAGGCATGCGCTCAATGCCGAAATAGAGCAAGACCGTGGCAATTCCGATCGCGACAGCAACGCGCCAACCGTATCGATAACCACCTAAAAGTGACAGCGATACACAGGCGATGAGGTAGCTGATCTTCATTGTCAGCGTTAAATCAAAACCCCAAGTGAACGGGCGAATGGTATTTTCGAGTCCGATACGAAGTGGCAAGAGAAAGAAAAATAAAAAACCGTTTTTAATTTGATCAAGTGCAGCACCAAACTCCACGGTAAAAAACAGAATCGCAGCGTTGATTTGCGCAGCTGGATAAAAAACCCATTGATCAGGAAATTCGGACAACTCTGTTACTGATAGTGAAAGTAATAAAAAAGACAGCGCGGTTGCTCCGGCAATTCCCAAAATCAGCCGCGGACTCAAAGAGAATGCTCTTTTGGAGCGCTGATTATCTTGTGCAAAGCCCCGGGTGATGCGATCGAGAAGCATGGCAATGAGGGCAACGACAATCCCTGCCAGCAAACTTTCTCCAAAATTAGCCCGGCGCATTGTACTCAAGACCTCCCAGCCGATATCAGCAGAACTCCCGATAATAGCGGCGATAATGACCATGCTGAGCGCGGCCATGGTCGATTGATTGACTCCCACCAGGATGGTCGGTAACGCGCTGGGAAAGCGTACCCACCAGAAGAGTTGGCCGCTGCTGGCACCGCTCATGATTCCAGATTCAACGGTTTCTTCTGGAACCCGTTGTAATCCCAGCACAGTGCTCCGAACCATTGGCGGACAGGCATAAATTGCGCTCGCAATCATTCCCACGACGGGACCAAAGCCGAAGAGTAATAAAATAGGAATTAGGTACGCGAAAGTAGGTACGGTCTGCATGAGATCGAGAAGAGGTTGCACCAATCGATTTGCGCGCTCCGAGCGCCACGCACTGACGCCGAGTCCAAAACCAACGAGAACTGATAGGGGTACTGATACGGCCACAAGCGCGAGCGTGCGCATGCTTTCTGTCCAATAGCCTATTCCGACCATATAAAGAAGCGCAAAAAGGGTAAATAAAGCAAGTGGCCAGCCGCCCGCCACAAAGGCAATTCCAATAAATAAGCTGATCGTGGTTGGCCACGGCAGCCAGGTTAATAGCCCAAGGATGGCATCCATAGGCCATGTGAGTAGCCACGAGATCGCTCGAAATAACCAACGAAAGTGATCGACGAACCAATCCATTCCGATGTTTGCCCAGGTTGCTGCAGGTAAGGTCCACGCTTCCGGGTACTGAGTGACCCAATCCGCTAGGTCTCGTTGAAAGAGGAAAACAGACCCAAAGATTGCGACAGCGACCCAAGCGAAAAGAGAGAAACGCTCTTTTCGTTGATGCAGCGAATTCACGAGATGGTTTCTTCTGCGAGTTTTTTCAGAACATCAAGCACTGATATTGATCCCAAGTAATCACCTGCGTTGTTGGCAACGTTCAGTGTTTCACTGCGAATCAGAATAGGTAAAAATTGATCAATTGTTGTGGTATTTTCGATAGTCGGATTACCCTCAAGCGGTGCTGATATTTTTTGCGGATTGACTTCGGACAGTACTGCGCCAGCGGTTAAAATTTTGAGCTTTGGGACATCGCGAGTAAATTCTGCAACGTAATCGTTCGCTGGATTACTGACAAGCTCTGCAGGTGTTCCTATCTGAACAATAGCCCCATCTTTCATAATCGCAATTCGATCTGCGAGTCGCAGTGCTTCTAGAAAATCATGGGTAATAAAGACAATCGTCTTATTGAGCAGTTTCTGAAGACGAAGAAATTCATCTTGCATCTGTCGACGAATCAAAGGATCAAGTGCACTAAAAGGCTCATCGAGCAGCCAAAGCTCCGGATCACTCGCGAGAGATCGGGCAATACCCACCCGCTGTTGCTGTCCTCCGGAGAGTTCACGAGGGTAACTCTGCTCACGCCCGTTGAGGCCCACCAAGTCAATCATTTGTTGAGCACGATTTGTTTGCTCAGAGATACTCAGGCCTTGTATTTTTAATGGAAAAGCAACATTACCCAGAACGGTCTGATGCGGCAGCAGTCCAAAATGCTGAAATACCATTCCAACACGACGACGCCGAATCTCGATCATCTGATCTTTGGATTTTTCTAGAAGATTTTCACCATCAAGAAGAATAGTGCCTGACTCTGGCTCGATCAATCTCGATAGACACCGGATGACGGTGGACTTCCCTGATCCGGAGAGGCCCATGATGACAAAGATTTCACCTTCAGGCACATCGAAGCTGACATCACATACCGCAGGAATATGACTGGAATCTCGAATCGTTTTAATTCGAGATTCCTTGTCGTGGGACTGCGCGAAGAAGTGGCTAGCGTTTGGGCCGTAGACTTTCCACAGCCCTCTGCAACGGAGCTTGGGGTTGTCTGATGACATAGGCGCTGAGAGTGGTAAAACAAGACCAGGAAAACGGCGAGGCGTTTTCCTGGTCTCTATTGGCGGTTAAACGGTGTTTTGAATCAAAAATTTTTGATTAACCTTTGGCAGCGTCCACCCAAGGTTTCCAAATTGCTTCGTTATTATCAACCCATTGGCGAACAACATCGTCGAGCTTCTTACCTTCCTGATCGATTGCATTCATCATTGGAATTTGATCTTCATTGCGAAGCGTGTAAGCCTCTAAAATAGCATGCGCTGCCGGCCACTTATCTTCCATGCCGGCCCAGGCCATTTTTTTAATATAGCCTCGTGACCAGTCACAATCCCAAGTCGCATTGGGGTTAACGCCCACAGCAGGATCATCATGACAACCTTCCTCGTATGCAGGGAGTGCGACAATATTCAGGGGGATTACTGCCTGTACCCAGTGAGGCGCCCAAAACATAACCAAAAGTGGTGTGTTTTTAGCCTCAGCGCCTTTCATTTCTGCAATCAACGCACCTTCACTGCCGGCGGGCACGGAAACATAATCCAGATTAAGCCCTTTTATTCGGTCGACGTTGGAGGTGCCCCAGTCCGCTGGATAATCGACAAGACGGCCTTTCGGGAATGTGTCAGCATTCGCGAATTTGTCCGCGCACGCATTGAGCGCGTTCCAATCAGGAAGTCCGGGACAGGCTTTGGCCGCGGCATCGTTATACATCCAGGTCTCCACGGGGACGAGGCCGAGATCACCCAATTCTTTCGCCTGTCCTGAAGCTACGGCTTCATCGTAATGTTCACCAATGTTTGAGCTCCAGATCTCCAGAGTCGCTGTGACGGTGTTATCTTGAATAGCGGTCATCTGAGGGTAGTAGCCTGCTGTGACATACTCAACGTTATAACCGGCACGTTTTAGTATTTCGCCAGCGACATGCGTAGTGATATGCTGACCCGTCCATTCGTTTACCGCGAGCTTAATCGGCTCATCAACAGCCCCCATGGATCCTGCAAGGCTGACGCCGGACGCAAGCATTGAAAGTCCAGCGATCGTTGAAAAAATTTTCTTTTTAAACATAACTCCTCCTTCGATTTATTTTAATTTTGGGTAGCCACTCGTGAGAACCTTTACGATTGCGGTACCGGTCGAAACGATATTGCTAAAGACACGATATCGTTTGCTCTCATGGATTGTTTTACCATAGAAATTGTCTGCCGCGCTATTATCGTTCAAGTTTCGCAATGTTTTATGTCTTTCCTCGATGCTTCGATCACACGAGTGGGATGCTCAAACCGATTATGGGTGGACGTTAAAACGGTAGAATAGTGTTTTTGAAACCGCGGAACGGTTTAAGACGACTATCCGGAAGTTAAGGTCTATTTTTGAATAACAAAGATCACAGCATATCCGAGGCGGAACGGATCGATCAATTGATGGCTCTGGCCAGAAGTCTAGAGACGGGCTCAGTGGACGAGTCGGCAACGGACGCCAGTCAATCAGAGCGTCACGAACCGCAACAGCGATCTGATCAGTTTTCGATTTATATTCACTGGTTAAGTGATTCGCCCATGCTGCCAGAACGCAGCTATCGAGTGGTATCAAACGGCGATTCCTTTGATGCAAGGATTACCGATCTGACTTATCGTATTAAGCCGGATGATCATTCTCACCAAGCGGCCAAAACGCTTGCGAGCGGGGAGATGGCTTACTGCAAGATTTCAACCGACCGCAATGTGATTTTTTTGGAAACTGATCCGGGCACTATCTTCGTATTCAAGGACTCAGCGTCAGGGAACTCGATTGGTATTGCGGTCGTGCACTTTTCTTTGCGTCGAGCAACAAATATTGTTTGGCAGCCAACCAAGGTCGATCAGAAAGCCCGTTCTACAAGAAATAAACAAACACCTTGCGTGATCTGGTTAACTGGATTGTCGGCGTCAGGAAAATCAACAATTGCCGATCATTTAGAGCAAAAGTTGCACGCTAGCGGGAAACATACTTACCTTCTTGATGGCGATAATGTGCGTCACGGCCTGTGCCGGGATCTTGGCTTTACCGATGGTGACCGGGTTGAGAATATCAGGCGAGTTGCTGAAGTGGCCCGGTTAATGACCGACGCCGGACTGATTGTGATTACATCTTTTATCTCACCTTTTGTGGCAGAGCGGCAGATGGCACGTGACTTAATTGGCTCGGCGCACTTTATTGAGGTATTTGTGAATACGCCGCTGGCGTTATGCGAAAGCCGGGATCCCAAAGGGCTATACAAAAAGGCACGCGACGGCGTATTGAAGAATTTCACAGGCATTGACTCCGACTATGAGGTGCCTGTGGCGCCACAGATCACGCTCTCGACAGTGGATTGTCAGGCAGAGGCGCTATCGGATACGATTATTAATTATCTTAAGCAGCATCACTTCATCGATCCCAGGAGTTAGTCAGATGCACACCCATGGAAAAGTCGCTGTCGTGACCGGCGCGGGAACGGGCATTGGAAAAGCGGTTGCACAAATTTTGCTGCGCAATAATTACGCGGTGACATTGACAGGTCGTCGACAGGAACTCCTCGAGAAAACCGCAGCCGATAGCGGCGCGGATCCAGAGAAGATTTATTGTATAAGGGCTGATATTCGCTATGAACAAGATGTCAATCAAATCTTTGATGGCACGGTTGACCGGTTCGGTCGGATTGATCTTCTTTTTAATAATGCAGGCATTGGTGCTCGGGCTGTTGATATTGATGAACTTGAGGTTGATGAATGGCGCGCAGTTCTCGAGACGAATATCCATGGTGCGGTGATGTGCGCGCGCCGGGCGTTTGGACAAATGAAGCGCCAGTCACCCATGGGGGGAAGAATTATTAATAACGGATCGATTTCGGCTTATGCGCCCCGGGTTAACAGTCTCCCCTACACGGTGAGTAAGCACGCGATGTCAGGTTTGACGCGGAGCTTGGCCTTGGACGGGCGAGCGCATCAAATTGCCTGCGGACAGATTGATATCGGCAATGCTGAGACGGATCTCACTCAGCGCATGAAAGCAGGGATTAAGCAGGCGAATGGCGATACCTTAAAAGAACCATTGATGGATGTGCAGCATGTTGCCAGTAGTGTGATGCATATGGCAGAACTTCCCCTGGATACCAATGTTCTTTTTATGAATATCATGGCACGGGATATGCCTTTTGTCGGGCGAGGCTAAGTGAGCCGTTCGGAATTGAGCTCAGGAAATGCCAAAAGATAAGCCCACGCTTGAACTTCTGCGTGCTGTTGGCGACACTTTTGGCGCCCATCCGTTTTCTGATGAAGACCTGTCGGAGCTGGTTGAACCAAAATTGGGAATGATTACCAGTTTTAAGGATCTTATGGATGAGCTGGACCAATTGCGGACGGTAGACTTGGGCGCACTACCGCCTGCGCTTGAGATAAAACCAAAAGCCAGTTCTTCTGATGAGTGACGCGACAGCGGTTTGTTGGCTGACGGTAAGGCAGCTCAGGCGCGCTTTAGTCAATCGAGAAGTAAGTATTCACGATCTTGTTAATGCTTTTTTAGCGCGTGTCGCCGAGCTCAACCCTGCTTCAAAAGCCTTTATTGATGTGTATACGGATCGTGCTCTGGCGCACGCCTTAAAGCTTGCAGAACAGCCCGGCAGTGGGATGCTTTATGGCATTCCGTATGGGCTTAAAGATCTCATTGATGTTAGGAATCATCGTACCAGTGCCGGCTCAGCCGTATTTGCGGACAACATCGCATTGGAAGACGCGCATGTTGTGAGTCAATTAACGGCAGCAGGCGCGGTATGTCTTGGCAAGCTGAATCTCCATGAGTTTGCTTATGGGGCGACCGGGGAGAATGCGCTCTACGGAACTGCGGTCAATGCATATGATTCATCTCGATTAGCCGGAGGCTCCTCCAGTGGATCTGCAGCGGCAGTCGCATGGGGTCTTTCATCTTTTGCGCTGGGCACAGATACTGGCGGTTCGGTTCGATCTCCAGCGGCATTAAGCGGCCTGGTCGGTCTCAAACCGACTTATGGCCGAATTTCGATGCGCGGCGTGACACCCTATAGCTGGTCGCTTGATCACCTCGGCATTCTTTCGCGTGATGTTCGCGATTGCGCGGTGATTCTGCAAACGCTTGCTGAGCCCGACTTAGCTGATTCTGGCTCAACTCATCTCCCGACTGATCAATACCTATCGGAGATTGATTCGCTTGACGATTTGACGGGTCGCAGCATTGGCGTGCCGCGTCAGTTCTTTTATGAACACGTCGATCCTGAAATCTTGAGTGCGACGGAGCGTGTGATTTCATTTCTTGAAAAAAAGGGTGCGACGGTGCGAGAGGTAGAAACACCTGATTTAAATTTCTCAAGAACAGTTTCTTTAACGATTCAGATGCCTGAGGCGCTTAGTTTTCATATGCCATGGCTTGAACAAAGAGCGGGTGATTACGGCGAGGACTTCAGAACAGGGCTTGCACTGGGGCAGCAAATTCTGGCTGAGCATTACATACGGGCCAAAAGATTAATGACCCATTACCGGACGCAGATTGATGACGTACTAGAAACAGTCGATATTTTGATTACCCCATCGACTCCTATCGTGGCGCCTAAGATCGGAGCTGTTGAGGTTGAGACTGAGGGTTTGACGGAGCCAGTCGGGAACGCGATGATGCGTTTTACTAATTTTTTCAATACCACTGGACACCCGGCTATTTCTATTCCTTCCGGCATGCACAGTCTAGGTCTCCCAATGGGGGTCCAACTTGTGGGCAAGGCGTTTGGTGAAGCAAGTCTTCTGGCATTTGCAAATCTGATCAACTCGCATCAGCAGTTCAAACTGCCATTGCCCGAAATTAATTAACAAAGGAGACATATATGCATTCAAACCCTTTTACGGATGACGAGCTTCGTCGTCGGGTAGCGGCAACTCGTGCCGAGATGGAATCCCGTGAACTGGATCTAGTCATGCTGAGTGCGCCTGAGCAGGTCTTCTATTTAACAGGCCTTGATCACTGGGGTTATTTCGCCCCTCATCTTTTATTAGTGCCTCGGGAGGGCGATTTAACACTTGTGACCCGCCAGATGGAGCATGTTGCAATTCACAATCAGGTTCGAAACGCAACGTTTATTGGCCATCTGGACTCGGAAACGGCGGTTGATATTGTGGCTCGCCATTTAACTGGAAAGACCGCTAATAAAGCAGTTGGACTGGAAATGGGCTCCGCCGGGCTCTCTTATGCGATGGGCGAGGCGCTTCAACAAAGGGTCGATGTCGCGCGATGGGTTGACGTGACCGGAATGCTTGATGAGCTTCGCCTGGTGAAGTCACCCGAAGAGCAGATATTTATGAGGCGTGCGGCTGTGGCGTCAGACGCAGGAACCCAGGCTGCGATTTCAGCTATCCATGATGGGGCGCTCGAAGCCGAGGTTGCAGCAGAGTGTCTGGCAGAAATGACGCGGGCTGGCGGCACGCCTCCGGGTTTCGGTCCTTTTTTGCGTCCGTGGCACCGTATGGCTGAAGAGCATACGACTTGGGGCGAGGGTCGACACAAGGATGCTGTATTTCTTGAGGTCGCCGGGTGTGTGGCGCGTTACAACGCGCCAATGGGTCGACTGGTAAACATCGGCAGTATTTCTGATGAGGATGCTGAGATGGCTGACTTATGCGGGAAGGCATTTAACGCATCGATAGAGGCACTTAAAGTGGGCGCCGAAGCGAAAGATGTTTATAACGGCTGGCAATCAATTGTTGATGCGGCAGGGATGCCTGAGTATCGGCGCCATCACTGTGGATACCTGGTGGGGATCGGGTTTCCGCCCTCGTGGACCGGTGGGCCACGGGTAACCGGCTTACGGCACGATTCAGATCGTCAGATGAAAGAGGGTATGACATTCCATCTGATGTCTTGGTTTACGGAGACCGGAAGAGGGAACTACTTTATTTCAAATACCGTGCTGCTTGGAGCAGACGCTGCCGAGGTGCTTACCAAGACATCGCATGGGCCTCATATTACAAACTAGCTAAGCGTTCATCGCCGTTTACAAGAAGGGAGACAGCGACACTGTGGGTTAGACTTGTGGTCGGGGGAATAAGCCCGCTCGTTCGACGATTGGTCTTATCGCGGCTTCCCATTCGATCGCCATAATGTGTACGCCTGCCACGCCCTCGATTTCCTGAAGCTGCTCGATCTGTTCAATGCAGATGTTTTGACCTTCAGCGCGCCAGGCATCACGGCGTGCGTCTTTATCGTTTTCATCGATTCCCTGAACGGCTCCGTCCATACGCTTAAGCAGTTCATCCGGAATCACGATTCCAGGAATCTGATCGTTCAGGAATCGTGCCATTGGACTGCTTTTTAATGGCCCGATACCTGCCAAGATATGGACCTTTTCCGTGACGCCTAAATCAACCAGCTTTGCCATGAACTGTTTAAAAATGTCCATATCAAAAATCATTTGGGTTTGAATAAAGTCAACGCCCGCCGCCATTTTTTTGGCGATTCGAAGGGGTCGAAAGGAGATTGGTTCTGAAAAGGGACTGCCTGCACCACCGATAAGGAGTTTCGGCCCGCCGCCTTTAATTTCATCACCACACTGAAACTGGTTCTTGTCCCGCATCTCTTTAATCATTTGAATGAGTTGCATTGAATCAATGTCCTGGACGTTTTTGGCGCCGGGATGATTTCCGAAAGATTGATGGTCACCGGAAAGACACAGGACGTTTCGTATCCCGTGAAAATAGGCGCCCATTAGGTCACTTTGAATGGCAAGACGGTTTCGGTCGCGGCAGGTCATCTGAATCACGGGCTCTAAACCTTGTTGGGCCATATAGATACCGGTCGCAATACTACTCAGCCGAACAATGCCTGTTTGATTGTCAGTGACGTTTGCGGCATCAACGACACCTTTTAGAAGATTTATTTTCCGGTCAATGAAAGCCTGATCCATATGTTTCGGAGGACCGAGTTCTCCAGTTACAGCAAAGTGGCCTGCGGCGAGTACCCGCTCAAGATTGCTTCCTGACTTTTGAGCTTCTTGTGACTGAATTTCAGGATTGGTTGCCATGGGATTGTTACTCAATCTGCGTTAAAGAAGTCGTCTTCATCGAGGTCATCATCTTCTTCGTAATCATAAATAATTTCCGATTCCATTCTGACGAAGACATTATTGTTTTTAAGTTGTGATTCATACATCTCAACGGGCCGCTCGGCGGCGCCTTTCATTTCTCCACTGCGTAGATCCCATTTCCACAAATGTTTTGTGCAGGTCAGTAACCCATCCCTCAGAACGCCAGAGTCGATTAAGGGCTCGGCGAGGTGTGGGCAGGTGGGTGGAAAAGCGCGGATGCAGTCCCCGAGGTTGGTCAGCATGACGTCGACTCCAGAAACGGTAAATCGACGAAGCTTGCCTTCTGGGAGATCCGAAAGGCTGCAGACCTGATGCCAGGAGGCGTCAAGAACCGACTCGTGGTCAGGTGTGGAAGAGGGTGCTGTTGAATCCGTGGCAGGGGCGGTCGGTGTTGTATTTTCTGCCTTGATTTTGTCGCCGGCAGCCCGGGCACTTTGTTGGCTGAGGTCGCTGCTGACGACCACTCGCCGCATACTGCCGCCCCGGCTTGTCGACCAGTCTTTGGGGGGTTGAATATCCATTAGTGTGTCAGCAATGCCCTGACGGTCTAACAATGTCCAGATTTTCGACCAGATGCAAGGAATGTTGGGATCGACTTCACACATGCCACCCTCTGATCCGCCGCACGGACCATTTTGCAGTTGTTTAGGGCAGCGGGTAATCGGGCATAAGCCTCCGGTGTACTCCAAGACGCAATTTCCACAACCGACGCACCGCTCCTCCCACACCCCCGGTTCGGTCGGTTGGCCCATAAAGTTAGTATCGAGTCCGGGAAGGATTGGGGTGTCCATATATTTTTCGGCAAGTGTTTGCACACCCACACCACAGGCCATTGACAATACAGCGTCATATTCCTCTATATTTTCCTCCAGTGGTGCTACAAACTCTTGCACGCACTGTCGCTGAACCGTCGCTTCGTCAACTTCGATTTGTTCGCCATTAGCCGCTGCCGCCGTTCGCAAGGTCGCCGCCATTGCGCTGGACTCTTTTTGTCCTCCGGCAAAACATACGGATACGCACGTTCCGCATCCTACCGTGAGAACCTTTTTTTTACCTTTCAGCATTCGCTGAATATCTTCCAACTTCTTCTGTTCGGCAACAATCATGATTTTTCTCGAAAATTTTACTTGTGAGCTAGTTCGTCGAATAGCGTGGTGATATGAGTTACTTAATCATCTCGAATAAGAGGTTATGTTCTGTCAGTCGCGACTTGATGCAGCGGGGTTAATCCGAGCGCTTGAGTCTTTTCATCCAGTGAGTCGATGGCGTTGGCAAGTCCCTTGTGATCGCCGGGCGTGATGTGAGTCATCATGACCCGGTCATGATGAAGGCCGCATTTATCCAGCCATTGTGACACACGGTCTACCCGCTGTTTCACATGTAAATTTCCGGTATTAAAGTAACACTCCCCGGGCTGACACCCGACCACCATTACCCCATCAGCGCCTTTCTCGAAAGCATGCATAAGTTGGAGCGTATCGACTCGTCCGGAACAGGGGACTTCAACAACATGGGTCGCAGCATCGGTCTTTTTGGTACGGGAATCACCAGCGCAAACTTCTTGTGTGGTCTGCCGAGATTGCGGACAGGTAAAAATGACCAGGGAGTTCGGGGTCTTACTCAGTTGATTTTGCTGAGAAGCCGGTCCGGAACTGAACTGGTCGATGGCATCAATAACAACGTCATGAGTATTGACGTTCATTTCGATTGCCCCGGTAGGACAAGCTGCGGCACATAATCCACAGCCCGTGCATAAGTCTTTATCAACTATCGCGGCACCTTGAATCCCGCCAACCCCCACCAGACCACTATCAATTTTGGCTGCGCCAAACGTGCAGAATCGAACGCAATTTAGGCATGCAACACACACCGGCGCGTTAACAACCGCGATGGGTCGAGTGATGGGTTGAGCAGAATCGACCGGAGGCTCTAGATCAAGAACGACTTCTCCGCCAGTCGCGCGCGAGACGCAGACCGTTAGAAACTCGGAACGCTCAGAGTCTTCGAGCACAGTGTCTCGATGATCGATCTCGCCAGAGAGATAGCGCGTGCGACACGTTCCGCAACGGCCATTGGAGCAGTCGAGCGGAACTTCATAACCATTCTCATATAAAACATGAAGAATAGTTCGATTTTCCGGAACCTCAAACACCTCATCGGTGGATGACACCCGAATATTAAAACTCGTGTTTTCCGTTGAACTCATGAGCGCCTACGATTGATTGGTATATTTTGAACCAAGTAACCCGAAAGAGAAAAGTCATAGAACGACATATTCGTAATTTTTCTGGTTAATGTGATTCGTTCTTAGAGATTAAATTTTGTGGGCTCTCGCCCATTTTTAATGAATGGATCTGTAAATAATAAACTCTTACTGATTATTTTCGATATGGTATCGTGTTTTTGAGACGCGCCTTGGCTAATTTCACGGAGATTTTTTGATAGTGACTTTTCAATATTACCCAAACACATTAGATGTTAATGATCTAGAGGAATGGCCGTTTGATAACGAGGCTTCTGACTATGTAATTGTTTCAGGTCATCCTAGCGCATCCGGGCGGATTGATTTTTTAAGCCCAGATGGGTTGTCTCGAACGGGGATCTGGCGGTGCACCCCGGGTATATTCGACTGCAACGAATTGGGAGATGAGTTGCAAACGATAACGGCTGGTCGGGTCATGCTCAGCATGGAAGGGCAGGCGTCGATTGAATGTGTGGCGGGTGATAGCGTTTTTACTCGTAAAGGTCGGCGAGTGAGATGGGACATTCGTGAAACCGTGACAAAAATATTCCACACATCAAACTTATAAGAGGCAGCCTGACAAAGACGGGTAAAGCCGGATTTGGATTACTGATCTTTGATAAATCAGGAGATTGATGTCGAAGACATTACGCCATGTTTCTCACGATGGGCAATTAGTTCGTTAAGCCAGTCGGGGTCCATTTCAGGCACTGAGGACAATAGGAGTTCGGTATAGTCATGGTGTGGCGGTGAAAATATTTCTGTTTTTGAGCCTTGCTCAACAATCTTGCCCTGCAGCATCACTACAACGTTATCAGCAATGGCTTTGACCGTGGCAAGATCGTGCGTGATAAACATATAGGCAAGGTTGAACTCCCGCTGTAGGCGATCCAATAGCCGTAGAATGCCCTCGGCAACCAGTTGGTCTAGCGCTGATGTGACTTCGTCGCAGATAATGAACTCTGGCTCCGCTGCAAGTGCGCGCGCGATACTCACCCTTTGCTTCTGTCCGCCGGAGAGTTCATCTGGAAAACGGTCGATATAAAGATCGGGTTCAAGTTCGATCAGTGACAAGAGTTCCCGAATGCGCGCTTCCTTTTGTTTTCCGGTAAGACCCAGATAAAAGGTCAGCGGTCGGCCAATGATATTGCGAATACGCTGGCGTGGATTAAGCGCGGTATCCGCCATCTGGTAGATCATTTGTACATGGCGCAGTTGCTCTTTGTTTCGTGCCTTAAAACTTTTGGGCAGAATTTTGCCGTTAAGTTGAATATCGCCCACGCGGGGCGGGAGCAACCCCGTAATGACTCGCGCTGCCGTGCTTTTTCCGCTCCCGGATTCACCTACGATGGCCACCGTTTGTCCGCGATGAATTTCAAAAGAAACCTCTTTGAGAATATCTTCTGATCCGTATCCTGCGGTTACGCTATTCACCTTGACTACTGGGCTCATCGCGCTTGCGACCGTCTCAGCTTCTTTTTTGAATGATCGAACAGCCCATAATGACTTTGTGTATTCCATTTTGGGGCTCGACATCATCTCGCGGGTTGTTGCTTCCTCGACTAACTCGCCATAGCGCAACACCATGATCCGATCAGCCATCTGAGCGACAACTGCAAGGTCATGAGAAATATAAATGGCGGCCGTGTTGAATTCGCGCACAATATCCCGGATGGTCGTAAGGACTTCAATTTGTGTTGTGACGTCGAGCGCGGTGGTGGGTTCGTCGAAAATAATGAGGTCGGGCCGACAGGATAATGCCATTGCGGTCATGGCTCGCTGCAATTGCCCCCCCGACACCTGATGCGGGTAGCGATAGCCAATACCGTCGGGATCTGGGAGCAGGACTCGACTGTAAAGATCCTTGGCGTCTTTCTCTGCCTCGCGCCGACTTTTAACGCCATGAACCACAGGAATTTCAGAGAATTGATCGATCAGTTGGTGGGCAGGGTTAAAGGAGGCTGCCGCGCTTTGGGCAACGTAGGCAATACGCACACCCCTTAATTTTCTTAAGGTTAATTCAGATTGCTCAGTAAGCTCTTGACCATCGAAACGAATGGAACCCCCTCGAATACGGCAACCGGGCCTGACAAAATTCATGGCGGCGAGGCCAAGCGTAGACTTGCCGGCACCCGATTCCCCGATAAGGCCCAACACTTCGCCTCGATCAAGATTGAGGTCAATTCCCTTGATGATCTCATGCCAAATCTCATCGCTTTCACCATCGATCTGAAGATTTCGGATTTCGAGTAAAGGATCGTTCATGAGTGTGCCTGGCGACGCGAAAGTTTAATGACCATCTTTGAGCCCACTCGATTTATGCAAGAACCAGTCCACTAGAAAGTTAACGCCTAGTGTGAGGATTGCAATCGCAATCGCCGGTAGGATTGGAGTGATGTCACCATAAGTGATCAGGACCGCGTTTTCACGAACCATCGAGCCCCAGTCTGCAGTGGGAGGCTGAATGCCGAGTCCAAGAAAACTGAGTGCTGCAATCATTAAAAAAACAAAGCAGAATCGGAGTCCAAATTCGGCCAGTAAAGGCGCAGTAATATTCGGCAAAATCTCGCGGATGCAAAGCCAGAAAATTCGCTCTCCGCGTAGCCGAGCCGCCTCAAAATAATCCAAGACAACGACGTTGAGACTTACGGCTCGAGTGACGCGAAAAATTCGGGTGGCGTCAAGAGTCGCAATGACAATAATTAGAATCGGAATTGAAGTACCAAAGATAGTCAGCAACATCAGGGCAAAAATCAACTGAGGAATTGCCATCAACACATCCACAACGCGACTTGCGATCTGATCAAACCATCCCGTGTAGATCGCTGCGAGCAGGCCCATAATGCCACCGATCACAAATGCAAGCACGGTTGTAATAAAGGCGATACCCACTGTATTACGAGCGCCAAACAGTAGTCGTGTCAGCATATCTCGGCCCAAGCCATCTGTGCCGAGAATAAATTCATCACCCCAGACGTCAAATTCAGGGCCAACAATTTCAGTCTCGCTGTAGGGTGTTAAGAAAGGGGCAAAAATAGCCACAAAACCGTAGGTCAAAATCACCAGCATGCCAAACTTTGCAGTAATGGGAGCTTTAAGAATTTCCCGCAACGCATTTTGCAAACGGGTTCTTTGGGGTCGATTCACCTGCGCCTCAAGTGGCGATATGTCATTGCTACTCATTTGGGGTGCAGTAGTCTGGGGTTGGTACAGATCGAAACAATATCAGCGGTTAGATTAAGCAAGATATAGGTGCCGGCAAAGATCATGCTGCAGGCCTGGACTACCGGGATATCACGATTTGAAACTGAATCGACCATTAATTGACCAAGGCCCGGATAGATAAAGACGACCTCCACAACCACTACGCCCACAACCAGGTAGGCAAGACTAATGGCAATGATGTTGGCAATAGGTGCCCATGCGTTAGGTAATGCATGTTTAACAATGACCCGAAATTTAGGCATTCCTTTTAGGTGCGCCATTTCGATATAGGCGCTCGCCAGCAGATTAATAATGGAAGCTCTAACCATTCGCATCATGTAGGCCAAAATTACCCCCATCAGCGTAATCGCAGGGAGTGCCACCTGATGTAACTTGTCAATAAACGAGGTGTCTTGATCAATATTTGAAAGGCTTGGAAACCATCCCAGTTTTACGGAAAAGTAAAGAATAAGTACATAGGCGGTTAAGAATTCCGGCGCGGATACGGCACCTAACGTGATGACATTGACCGATCGGTCGTAGGCACTGTTTCGATAGAGAGCCGCTAAAATACCAAAAAGAATTGCGAGCGGAACGGAGATTGCGGCGGCGGTTAGGGCCAGAAAAAGGGTATTGGACAAACGGAACGTAATAAGTTCCGCGATATCACGCCGGTTTGCGAGCGAAGTCCCCAGATCGCCCTGTAAAACGCCGGCCCACCAGTCGATATAGCGAATATGAGCTGGACGATCGAGACCCAGTTCATGGCGCAAGGCAGCAACGTTCTCAGGACTGGCGCCTTGTCCTAACAGTGCTTCTGCAATATCGCCGGGCAGAAACTCAACGCCAACAAAAATAATAATAGAAACCACAAAAAGCGTCAGCAGCCCAAGACCGAATCGCTGCAAAATCATGAGAAGAATTCTATTCATTATCTTTTAACGCTTACATCTTCATTCGTTGATCAACACTGTAGCGCAGATCAACTCAGTTTGTATATTGAGTTTTCAATCTTCTGTTTTCGCCTGTTCGGACTGAAGATACTGGTTATACCCTGCTCAATGAAAAAATAAGCGGCCCGAAGGCCGCTTATTCAGTTAGTAACCTAGATTCAGATTACTATGCTTTCCACCAACGCTTGAGGTAATGACCTCCGTCCATTTCCCAACCGCCGCCGATCTGATCGCCGACGCCCACGGTGTCGCGAGTCGCGGCAACGTCCGTACCAAAAGCAGGAATAATAGTTCCACCTTCTTTGGAAATGATGTGCTGGACTTCTTGATACATTGCTTTTCGTTTTGCGGCATCAAGTTCTCCTCGGGCTGCGACAACAAGCTCGTCCACCCGGTCGTTCTTGATGACCGTGTCATTCCACGGAGATGAGGACAGGTAAGCAATTGAAAGAATCATGTCCTCAACCGGACGGGCACCCCAATAACATGTGCAAAATGGCTTTACATTCCATACGTTATTCCAGTAGCCATCTTGTGGTTCCTGAATAATGTTAGTGTTGACACCTATCTTCGCCCAGTGCTGCTGGAACAACTGCGCGGCATCCATCGCGCCACCATAAGAAGTATTGGATGCGCTGAGGTCAATTGTGACGCCTTCATGTCCGGACTTCTTGAGATGATGCTTGGCCTTGTCGAGATCATATTCAACGTTGAGGTCCGCATCGTAGCTGCCGAACCCAGGGCCGAGCGGTTGATCGTTACCGATCGCACCGTATCCAAACAAGACTTTGTCGATGAATTCCTGTCGCGGTGTTGAGAGTTTCAAGGCTGTTCGGAAATCCATGTTGTCGAATGGCGTTACATCCATGCGCATGGGATGGGTAAATGCTAGGTTACTGGCCACATCGACGATATTGACGCCCTTCACATTTTTAAGTCGTGCAATACCTTTTAGGGCGGGTCGGTTAATCACATCGACGGATCCACTGATGAGCGCACTCTGCCGAGCCGTATCATCCAGAATCGCGAGAACCTCATGGGAGTCCGCCAGTGCGCCGCCATCAGGATGCCAGGTGTTTGGGTTGCGCTCTAGTACGGTCTTGACCCCGGGATTGTATTCTTTAAGTAGGTAGGGTCCTGTGCCCGCGCTTGAGAGAGATTCTGCGACACCGTCTTTAGACGGCATAATGTTGAAGTGATAATCCGTAAATAAAGCAGGAGCGTCTGCGTTGCCATCAGCCAATTCAACAACAACGGTATTTCCATCCACCCGAACATCGCTGATCCCTGAGAACACGCCTTTGGCGTAAGAAGTTGAATCTTCGCCCCGGTGTTTGTTGATCGAAGCGACGACATCATCGGTTGTCAGGGACTTGCCGTTGTGAAACTCGACGCCTTGGCGAATATTGAAGCGCCAGACTTTTGCATCGGGGCTCGCTTCCCAGCTTTCAGCAAGTGCCGGTTCCATACTGTTGTCCTGGCCGACGTTTACCAAGCTGTCACGGAATGCGCGACTGATACAGATCATGTAGGTTGCGTTAAACAGTCCGCAGTCGAGGGAGTCGCCGGTGTTGGCATCGTTTAGGCCGGACACCATATGTCCGCCTCTTTTAGGCGTAGCGGCTAATGCCCTGTTCGACCAAAGCGCTCCGCCCATTGTGGCGGTCATGCCCATCGCTCCCGTAAAGGCCAGAAAATCTCTGCGCGTGACGCGAGGGTCGCTTAGTGCTTGCTTCAGGATAATATCCTGGTGAATGATCTGTTCGATCTTCGATTTTTTCATCCTTGCTCCTCCGAAATGTTGATTAATCTAACCACTCTTATTAAATTGATATGGCCTCTGAGAGGCCCGAGTGATGCGACCATGCTACCGCATTGAAATTAAAATTCAAGATTTCACCGTGCTTGAAAGACCTTATACTTACGTCAGGACGCCACTTTTTATTTATTAGTCGCCGCGCATGCTTTTGAGCTATCTCAATGAAAATTAGGGAAATACTGATTACGCCGTTGTTAGTGCCGTATTCCCAGCCGTATTACTGGTCTCAGGGAGTGACCCTGGGTGCAGAAGTGCTATTGATTGAGATTCGCACAGAAAGCGAATTTGTCGGTTTCGGAGAGTGCCTCGCCACACCCACTGCGACGGGTGTTCAGGCATTTGTCAAAGAGGCTGCGAAGCACATCACGGGCGAGTCGATTTTTGATCGCGAGCGTTTGATGGCGACCTGTTATCAATCTCTTTTTCAGTTTCGGGGCAATTGTAGTGCGCCCCGGTTTGGCGGCCAGGTATTGGCAGGGCTCGAGATGGCGCTCTGGGATCTACAGGGAAAGGTACTGAATCGTCCTGTTTACGAATTGCTCGGTGGTGCACAGCGAGAGTATGTGGAGTACTTTGGTTTTATTCAGGGATCTGAACCCGAGGCGCTCGCAAAGGATGCAACCGCATTTGTGCAACGCGGTCATCGCACTATTTACTGCAAGGTCGGTCGTGGCGATGATCTTGATTTTGAGATTGTCAGGCAGGTGCGTGAGGCGGTGGGGCCGGATATTCGGTTGCGGCTTGATCCGAACGAGGCGTGGGATGTGCTTTCAGCAAGACGCATGATTGATCGGTTAAAAATGTTTAATCCTGAAATGATTGAGCAACCCTGTGATCACAGAAGTCTAAGCGCTCTGAAGCAGATAAAGGATTCAAGCCCGATCCCGATCGCAGCGGATCAAAGCGTTTTTAATGCAGATGATGTTTTTCAGATCACGCAGATGCAAGCTGCTGATCTCATCACGCTTGGTCTTCATGAGACGGGTGGTATCGGGCCTCTCATGAAAGCTGCAGACGCGGCAAAAAAGGGCGGACTGAATATCTGTCTGCACGGTTTGTACGAAACGGGAATCACGACCTGCGCTGCCCATCACGCCGGTTTGGCGATATCAAATCTTGACGATGCAAACCAGTATATGAATCACCTGTTGACTGCTGATGTGATTGCCAGCCCAAGCCTCACGCTCTCAGAGGCAAAACTCGGACCGATTGACGCCCCTGGTTTGGGGTTTGAGCTGGACCTTGACGCTCTCGCCCAAGCGAAAGCGCGGCATGTTGAGCATTCTGTAGCAGTCAATAATCCATCTTGATGCACTCATTTATCTTCTAGGCCGCGCGGGCGATTACTCTTATGAAAATTTCTAGAATCCGGGTTTTCCAGGTCGATTTGCCGATGAAAGAAGGATCGTATAGTTGGTCGACCCAATCATTTTCATCATTCGATAGCACTGTGGTTTTGGTGGACACCGATGAAGGAATAACCGGTGTCGGAGAAAGTTGTCCACTGGGCCCTTCGTATTTGGCGGCGTATGCTGAGGGGGTGCGAACGGGGGTCTCCATACTGGCACCTGGCCTGATTGGCGAGGATCCCACCCATCTCGACAGCATTAACCTGAAGATGGATGAGTTGTTAAAGGGGCATCCGTATGTCAAGTCGGCTATCGATATGGCCTGCTGGGATATTCTAGGTAAAGCCACGGGCCTGCCGGCTTATCAGTTACTGGGCGGCAAACTACAGGAGCAGGTCACCCTTTTTAAAGTTGTTCCTCGCGCGGACCCTAAACTGATGGCTGACCGGTTTGTAGAGTATCGAGAACAAGGTTTTGATCATTTTCAGATAAAGGTTGGAGAAAATCCGGATACGGATATCGAGCGCTTTCGGCAAATTCTTGATGTCATGCAGCCAGGTGATGTTGTGGATGCAGATGCAAACACTGGGTGGAAGCAGCATGAGGCTTTGCGTGTTGTGGGTGCAGTTCAGCAAATGTTTCAGGAGCAACAGCTGTCATGCTTTATAGAGCAGCCTTGTCTAAGTTATGAGGAATGCTTTGCGGTGCGCCAACATACCGATCTGCCCTTCATTCTGGATGAATGCATGGATGGATTGGCGGTTTTGTTGCGCGGATTTCAGGATAACGCGATGGATCTGATTAATCTCAAGATCAATCGGATGGGCGGTCTTACCCGCGCGCGTCAGGTTCGAGATTTATGTGTTCATCTTGGTATTGTGATGACGATTGAAGACAGTTGGGGCGGGGAGATCGCCACATCAGCAATTGCTCATCTCGCCCAGTCGACCCCGCCGGCCTTTCATTTTCAGTCGTCCGCGTTCCACGAATACGCGAGTCGAGCGATTGCTGAGGGGGGTCCCGAGATGGGGCGTGGTTACATGGCTGCACCATCAGCGCCGGGATTGGGAGTCGAGCCTTTGATGGACGTCCTCGGACCTTTGGTTTGTGAAATCCGATAGGTTTTACCGCTCTTGTTTAAAAAAACGGAATAGATACAGCCTCCCGTAACGGTCAAATCGCGTTTTGGTGTCCCGACCTCAATAAATCAGGCATCTAGGGTTCAGGATTTGTTTCTATATTCCGGGACGGTTTTCAAATCAAAGCCGAACAATGAGTTTGCCCCGGTTGCTACCGTTAAAAAATAAATTAAGCCCCTCAGGGGCTGATTCCAACCCTTCCAATATATGAGTGCGGAACTTAATTTTTCCGTCGTTGACATAAGGCGCTAATTTGGCGCGCAACTTGGATACATCGCCAAGATGATCAGTCATGGCAAATCCGCGAATTGTCACTCTTTTTTTGATCAGGGGTATCCAGTTGGGTCCGGGCGACGGCTGTGCGCTGAGGTAATCGGAAATCATGCCGCAGACAATAATCCGGCCATGTACATTCATCCGGTTGAAGACCTGCTGCTGAATTGGCCCCCCAGTATTTTCGAAAAAGATGTCTACACCTTCGGGCGTTAGATCCTTAAGCGTCGACGTGACGTCATCAGTTTTATAGTTGATTGCGCCATCAAATCCGAGAGCGTCTGTGATCCACTGACATTTTTCATCGTCACCGGCGACGCCAATAACTTTTAGACCATCCGCTTTGGCCAACTGACCCACCAGCGATCCTACCGAGCCCGCAGCGCCTGTGACGACAATGGTTTCTCCCACTTTTGGGTCAGCAAAGCCAAAAAGCCCTTGTGTCGCAGTCAAGCCCGGTAGCGCGAAAACAGCAAGTACCATCTCAGGATCGCTTCCTGAAGGGACCTTATTTAGACCTTTACCCCTGCTTACGTTGTACTCAGTCCAGCCCAGCATGCCTTGCACTGTGTCTCCGGGCGAGAAGTCTGGATGATTGCTATCGACGATGACTCCAATGCCGGCCGATCGCATCACGTCTCCCAGCTCAACCCGCGGAATATAGCTTTCACGATCAGCGCTCATCCAGCCGATCATGGCAGGATCAAGAGACATATGCGTTTGTTTGATTAGGACTTCGCCGCCTCTAATCTCGGGTATCGGTTGGCGTTTAAGCTCAAAAAGTCCTTGGGTAATAGGGCCGGCTTGAGGGCGAACTGCAAGATGGATGCTGAGGTAGTCGCTCATAGGAAAATTCTGACGCTTTGAAAACGATATGGTTTAGATTATTCCTCTATTCTGCTTCGCAAAGGCGCGGACCGCGCAATTTTTTTGTGTTCTGGATAGAAGAAAAATTGTACTCGTATAAAACTAAAAACAGCGAGCATTGACGTTTACTCAACGGGATTACCATGACTAAGACACCTGATCAAAAGAATAGAAAAACGCAAACCTTGGCGATTCACGCCGGCGAAGCGCCGGATCCTGTTACCCGTGCCTCTGCCCCAAACATTGTGATGTCCAGTACATTCGTGCTCGATGAGCCTGTTGGGTTTTCCGCCTACGACATCCCTGAAGAGGCGCCGTTTATTTACAGTCGTTGGCGTAACCCTACGGTCCAGCAGCTGGAGGATAAAATGGCAGTACTTGAGCAGACTGAAGCTTGTAGATGTTTTGCTTCGGGGATGGCGGCAACGTCTGCAGTGCTTTTTAGCGTTTTGAAGTCTGGAGATCGATTGGTAATGAGTGACACGAATTACCCGGGTACAGCAGAACTTGCGCGAAATAATCTTTCTCGCATGGGGGTCGAGGTGGTGACGGCTAATTTTTCCGACCTTGATGCCGTTGAGCGTGCGGTGACGCCTGAGACCGTTCTGGTTTGGGGAGAAACTCCAGCTAACCCAACGACTCGGATTACAGACATTGCAGCGGTCGCTGAGATCACTCACCGCCAGAATGCTCGACTGGCGATTGACTCCACTTTTGCAACACCGATTGCGACGCGACCCATTACCCTAGGCGCAGATTATGTTGTTCACTCATTGACCAAGTATTGCTGTGGCCATGGTGATGCAATGGGGGGCGCGGTTCTTGGCTCAGAGGAAAATATGCGATCAATTGAGACCGATGGACAGATTCATGTGGGCGGTGTCATCAGCCCCTTCAATGCGTGGTTGATTAACCGGGGTGTCGCAACATTGCCGTTACGAATGAAAGCTCACGAGTCGAACGCTCTGGCAGTAGCCCAATTTCTGGAGGCCCACCCGAGAGTGACCAAAGTGCTGTACCCCGGGCTCGCCAGCCATCCGCATCATGATTTGGCTCGAAAACAGATGGATAACTTCTCGGGCATGCTTTCTTTTCAAATTGAAAACGGCGCGAATTGCGCACAAAAAATGATGTCAACGCTTGAGGTGATTCACTATGCCGTGTCGCTTGGACATCATCGAAGCTTGATTTGCTGGATGGATACGGACGAATTAATGGCATCCACGTATTCGCTTTCGGGCGAGCAGTTAAGTGCCTATCGTGACTTCGCTGGAGATGGCGTATACCGCCTTTCAGTGGGGCTGGAGGATCCAGAGGATTTGTGTGAGGACTTATCCAAAGTGCTCGGATAACATCGACAGGAATACATTATGAGTTCAGCTTTATCATCATCTATCGAAACAGATTTTGTCTCTAATCCACTAACGGCACCGACGATTCTTGATAATGGACCGGGTCGATACCGGATCGGATTAATAGCGCTGGCAAGTGACTACGTCGTTGAGCGCGATTTTATGAATATGCGTCCCAGTGATGACGTCGCGATTTATGTGTCAAGAATTCTTAATGTTAATCCATGCACTGTCGAGAATCTGAGAACAATGGGTCCTCGATTGGCAGATGCGGCGTCATTGATTATCCCTGATGGACGATTGGATGCCATGGTTTATTGCTGCACTTCCGGAACCGCCGCAATGGGATATGACACAGTCGCTGACAATATTCGAACGGTTCGGCCAAATATCCCGGTCGTTACACCCATTACGGCAGGATTGAGAGCCTTACAGCAGTTCGATGCGAAGCAAATTGCCGTGTTAACGCCTTATACGCCGGATGTTAACGAATCCCTGGTGCGCTATATCGAGGCGCGTGGACCTCGTGTCACTGCAACGACAAGTTTTCATTTTGCGGATGACAATGATATGGCTCGTATACCCGTCGAAGCGATTATCCGTGCTGCAAAAGAGGCCGATCGGGATGATGCCGAAGCGCTTTTTATCTCCTGTACCGCGATACGCGCGGTGGATGTGATCGATGAGATTGAGCGTGAGTTAAATAAGCCGGTGGTCTCGGCCAATCAGGCACTTTTCTGGGAGTCTGTTCGGACGGCTGGCTATGAGGCTCCGATCAATGGCTACGGCACGTTGCTAAAAATGAAGTTGTCGTAGCGTATTTAATTTGACTTTGAGGGTAGATCGTAATGTTAACCAATGAAGAATTAGCCCGGTATCATGAAGAAGGTTTTGTTATTCCCGATTATCGGTTGAGCAATACGACTTTAGCCAAGATTCGAGCCATGCACAGTCAATTTATCGAGCGCTATCCTGCGTTTTCGGATTACTGTCCGGCGTTGCTGCCTTTAGAGCCGGGTTTCCTGGAAGTCGCTCAAGACGAGATCATTCTGGATATGGTTGGGCAGATTCTCGGAGAGAATTTTGCGCTTTGGAATTCAAGTTTTTTTGCAAAGCCAGCAAAAGTGGGAAGTCGAACCCCCTGGCACCAGGATGGTAAATATTGGGCGATGCGACCTTTAGCGACTTGTACTGTCTGGATGGCTATCGATGACGCGACGCCTCGTAATGGATGTCTCCGTGTGATCCCGGGATCCCATCGGGAGAAAAGTTTGAGACAACACGAAGTCAACAATATGCCCGGTCTCGCATTAAACGAGGAACTCGCGCCTAAAGAGTTTGAAGAATCGGATGCGGTGGATATGGTGATGGAAGCAGGACAAATGTCGTTGCACGACGTTTATCTCGTTCATGGATCAGAGCCAAACAGATCAGACCAACCGCGTCGCGGGATGACGTTGAGATTCATGCCCACCACCTCCTTTTATGACCGAGAGATTGAGGAGGAGCGAAATTCTTCGGATCCGTATCCTGGCATTGATGCGACGGAGCTAAAGAAAATCCACAGGCCACCTCTTTATTTGATGCGCGGTGTTGACGTTTGTGGACGCAACAGTTTTGAAGACAGTATTTCATGAAGTAAAGATTCAATATTGAGACAGACAAATGAAACTGAATGAAATTTATACCCACACGCCAACGTTTTTGGATCAGGATCAACGTCAGCATTATTACGAACACGGATACCTTAATTTTCCGTCGTTGATTAATGTTGATGAGCTAGATCATCTTCGTGGAGCTGCGAAGCGAATAGTTGAAGCAACGCGCACATTAACGGCTTCCTCGAAGGAGATTGATCTCGAGCATGATCATAGTGCAGATCATCCCCGATTACGGCGTGCGGCCTATTGTGACGATCTCGATCCTGACTTTTGGGGAATATGTGTCGATTCAGTCATTCCGGATATTGCCGCCGATCTGCTGGGCCCTAACGTCCGTTTTCGGGAAATCATGCTGAACTATAAGTGGGCGGGTGGCGGCTCTGAGGTCAAGAGGCATCAAGATCTTGTTTTTTATCCGCATACGCACGCCGGGACTTTGCAGTTTCTGGTTTTCCTTGAGGACGTCACTGCCGAGCAGGGCCCGCTTGAGGTTTATCCCGGTAGTCATCTCGGCCCTATTTTCGAGCATTATGACGACTCGGGAAACTGGACGGGCGCAATCCGGGAGCGCGATTTAGCTACGGTAGCGCGAAAGCCTATCGCGCTCACAGGTCCGGCAGGCACGGTGAGCGTCCATCATAGCCGTACCATTCACGGATCTAAACCAAATCTCAGTAGCAAAGGTCGCCCGGTATTGGTGATTACGTATTCAGCGGCTGATGCGATTCCCTATACTGCGCCGGCCTACCCGAGTTCACGCTATGGCAGGTTAGTGAGAGGTAAGGAACCAGGCTACGCACATCATGAGGAACTCCTCGTGCCGATGCCGCCCGATTGGTCAGACGGGTACACGTCAATATTTGCCCATCAGGAAAAAGAGGTAGAACCAGTTCGGAATGGGGTGTCCGCTTGACGCAAATGGTCAGGATCTTGTCTGCTTAAGCGATCGCTTTTTATAGAAATAGGAATCAAAAATGAGAGATAACCCAATTCATCCAACAGTGGATTTTGAGCGGGACGGTGTCCAGCATGGATTTCTAAAGGTGCCCTATTCAGGTGACGACTCCGGCTGGGGGGCCGTAATGGTGCCGATTACGGTAATAAAAAATGGAAACGGACCGACAGCTTTGCTCACAGGCGCCAATCATGGTGATGAATACGAGGGGCCGATTGCACTCTGGGGAATGACGCACTCGCTGAGTGCGGATGACATCAGTGGTCGCGTCATCATCGTGCCAGCAATGAACTACCCGGCTTTTACAGCGGGTAAGCGTACCTCCTGGATTGATGGCGGAAATATGAACAGGGTTTTTCCGGGTGATCCCGATGGCACGATCACGCAGATCATCGCGGACTTTTTTTCTCGTACATTGCTGCCGATGGCTGACGTTGTGATTGACATTCATTCAGGAGGCAAGACGATGGAGTTTTTGCCATTTGGAGCCGCACATATCCTGGATGACAAGGGTCAACAGGCGCGCTGCGTTTCTGCGGTGGAGGCATTTAATGCGCCATATACGCTGATGTTGCTTGAGCCTGATGCGGCCCACTTATACGACACCGCTGCCGAAAATCAGGGCAAGGTTTTTGTCAGCACTGAGTTGGGTGGCGGTGGTTCTGCAAGTGCAACGAGTGTGCAAATTGCCCGACGGGGTATTTCAAACGTTTTAAAGCATGCCGGTATTCTTGCGGGTGATGTGGAGCGAGGAGCGTCTGTCAATCTCGATACGATGAATCCGGAATGTTTTATTACTTCCGAGCATCGGGGACTGATTGAGATGCGCCATGATCTTGGCGCTAAAATTAACGCGGGCGATATTCTGGCCGTGATTCACGACACCGATAGGACGGGTACGACACCTGTTGAGTGCCGGTCTAAAGTAGACGGCATTTTTATGGGAAGACACTTCCCCTGTTTGATTCGTCCGGGTGATTTTTTGGCAGTGATTGCGACCATCGTCGATTAAGCATCAGTTTTTCTGAGACTCAAACCAACGTTACCGAGAACATATGAATTACACCAAACCGTTCCCCAAGTCTGAATACGACCGTCGAATTGCTCAGACTAAGCAAAGCATGGCAGAGCAAGGCTTTGATTTGATTATTTGCCAGGACCCAGCGAATATGAATTGGCTGACTGGATTTGACGGATGGTCTTTTTATACGCCCCAAGCTGTTTTGCTTCACCTTGAAGAAGAGGCGCCTATTTGGTTTGGTCGTCCGCAGGACGCGAAAGCCGCCCATATCACCACCGATATGCCGCCTGAAAACATCACCACCTTCTCCGAGACCTTAATTCATCACCCGACTGAACATCCCTATGATGATCTGGCGGAACTGATCACCCGGCGTGGCTGGGCAAGCCATCGCATTGGCGTCGAACTCGACGCCCACTACTACACCGCCCGCGCGCATGCGCATCTCTCAGAAGGGCTCCCCAATGCAAAAATTAGTGACACAAAGCAGTTGGTGAATTGGGAGCGTTTAGTCAAATCAGATGCTGAGCTTGCTTATATGCGTGAGGCCGGACAGACCGTGAGCGCGGTTATGAATCGGGCGATTGAAAAGGTCGCGCCGGGGGTGCCGGAATACGAGATCATTGCAGAGGTCTATCACGCTCAGGTTATGGGAGTTGAGGGGCGATATGGAAATTACTCAAGCTTGTGCCCCCTGATACAGGTCGGTGAGGGCACCAGCACGCCTCACCTGACATGGTCGGAACATCCTTTACCCAACGATACGTTGGTGATGATGGAGTTGGGCGGTGCGCGGCATCATTATCAGGCTCCGTTGACGCGCACACTTTATCTGGGACGGCCACCAGCGGATGTCACCAAATTAACCGAGACGATTGTGGAAGGCGTTGATGCAGCGTTAGACGTTGCGCGACCAGGCGTCACCTGCGAAGCTGTTGAGGCGGTGTGGCAGAAAGTGCTCAATCGCAACGGTTACCAAAAAGAAAGTCGGGTCGGTTATTCGATCGGCGTCAATTATCCGCCAGATTGGGGTGAGCGAACGGCAAGTCTTCGTCCGGGGGATAAAACAGTGCTGCAAAGCGGTATGTGTTTTCATTTTCAATCGGGTGTCTGGCTAGAGTCGATTGGCGCAGCCGTTTCTGAGCCATTTGTGGTGACAGAAAATGGCGGCGAGCGTCTTTGCGATGTTCACCGGGAATTGATCGTGATCGATTAAGTTTCGGTTTTTAATCTTAGGAATTCCGTACGATGTCTTCAAAAAGTAACTTTATGTCCGATAACGTCTCGAGTGCATGTCCGGAGGTTATGGACGCGCTGATCCAAGCCAATGAGGACAACAGTCCATCGTATGGCGATGACCCGTGGACCAAAGAACTTACCGTTCGATTACAGGAAATTTTTGAAACGCCGGTCACGGTTTTCCCGCTTACAACGGGCACCGCAGCGAATGCTTTGGCGTTGTCCACATTGACGCCTGTGTTTGGGAAGATTTATTGTCATGAGCTCGCGCACATTAATACTGATGAATGTGGTGCGCCCGAGATGTTTACAGGAGGCGCGAAGATTGTTGATATACCGGGCGAGAATGGTCGCATCAGTGCAGAGTCGCTAGAGAGAACGATCTATGGCGCAGGGAATGTCCATCACGCACAACCCGCAACGGTCAGTATTACGCAGGCGTGTGAGTCTGGAACGGTGTACTCGCTTGACGAGATTCGGTCGATTACCTCAGTGGCCCACGCGCATAGTCTCCATATGCACATGGATGGTGCCCGCTTCGCAAACGCTATAGCGACGCTCGGCGTAACGCCTGCACAGATGACCTGGCAAGCAGGCATCGATGTGTTGTCTTTTGGCGGTACAAAAAACGGCTGTTTGGCGGCCGAGGCGGTTGTATTTTTTAAGCCAGAACTGGTCGGAGACTTCCCCTTTCTTCAGAAACGTGCCGGTCAGCTCGTGTCGAAGAGTCGATTTATCTCATCGCAATTTACCGGTTATTTATCGAACGACGTCTGGTTGCGAAATGCGCGTCACGCCAATGCGATGGCGCAGCGCTTGAGCAAGGGGATGGCAAGACTTCCGGGTCTTGAATTGGCATACCCAACCGAGTCGAACGAAGTATTTGTAAAAATTCCAACGGATTTAATCGAGAAGCTGTGGGCCCAACATGTCTCTATCAATGATGAAGAACTTGATGGCAAGGCGGTGCGCTTCGTTACGGCCTGGAATACCACCGAGTCCCAGGTTGACGATTTGCTGAAACTGATTGGGGGCCAATGCGGACCAGATTGATAGGTTGAGAGTTGTATCTGCCAGGTGGGTAACTTATTTCAGGGCGCTGGCACAAGAAACTTGCGGTGCAATGTTTCAAGCTGACTCCATGTATTCTCATCGAGTGCCACATCCAATGCCGCGAACGCCTGATCAAGATGCCAAATTTGGGTGGCGCCGACAATCGAGGCCGTCAAAAATTTCTGCTTGAGCACGAAGGCGTGAGCTAAGACTTCTGGCGCAATCCCAATTTCGGCTGCAAGCTCGATATAAGCGCGGGTTGCCGCGATTGATTGTTCAGAAAAATAGCGGGTATTTGAGGGCCATAAGGTATTGCGGGCGCCTTCGGGGCTGGCATTATCAAGATATTTTCCGGTCAGTACGCCTGCTGCAATAGGGGCGTAGGCGAGAAGACCGATATCTTCACGAATGGCAACCTCGGCAAGCGCTAACTCAAACTTTCTATTGAGGAGGCTGTATGCGTTTTGAATGCCGACGGGTCTCGGCGATTGATTGGCATCCGATCTTTGAATGTAGTCCATCAGCCCCCAAGCGCTTTCGTTTGAAACACCCCAACTTCGGATCTTGCCTGCCTGCACTAGTTCATCCAGCGCAGCGATGGTTTCATCCCGATTGGCGCCCACGTCTTCAATGTGGTCGGTTTGTCCCAAACTTTTAAAGTCAGTCCAGCCGCGGTCCGGCCAATGAAGCTGATATAAATCGATATAGTCGGTTTGAAGACGACTTAAGCTGCCTTCACACGCCTCATGAATGGTCTTTCGATCAAATCGCGTATCCCCATTACGGACGTGATGTCTGCCGGGACCACAAACCTTACTGGCGAGAATAATGTCTTTTCGGCAAGCTCTTTCAGACATCCAATCGCCAATAATACTTTCGGTATGCCCATAGGTCTCGGCGCGCACGTCGACCGGATACATCTCGGCGGTGTCAAAAAAATTAACACCGGTCTCTAGGGCGTGATCCATCTGGTCGAACCCTTCCTTTGGAGTGTTTTGCTCGCCCCATGTCATGGTGCCCAGGCAGATTATGGAAACATCTATTCCCGTGTGACCTAATGGCTGGTAGCGCATAATGCGGATTTCCTAATATGTTGCATGAGTGGATTAGACAAGTATGAAACATCTCTAATTCAAAACCAATTGGTTCTACAGGGGGCGTCGTTTTGCGGTTTAAATTGTTTCCACAAAGAGAAAATTATCTGAGGGAACGAGAGATATAAAAATTGATTACTTGTAAATATGCGGGTATCTCAGTTGAGATGAGTTACTAAATTTAGTTAATTTCTGGATCGGTGCAGTTAAATCGGATATTGAAGCCGACGCGAATTCCACCACTTCCGGGAAAAAAATTTCAAAATTCTCTTCGAGCTCCTCATAGCAACTTGTTAATACCGATTTCGCATTTTCCATTCCTGACTTGAAACGCGTTCGTTTGGACATTTGTAAAAGTGTGCTGCAGATCCCTTCTATTGACTGATAGTGTACAAGCGTATTGGTTGTGCTCAGATAGTGAAAATACCTTCTGGATCGCTCGGGACACCCTTCGATGCGCGGGGCGAGGAGGCCTTGGGCCCATTGGACGTATTCTTTTAGTGAATAGGTATTAAAGCGCTCCCAGTCTCGGGCGAGAAAATGATCAAGAAATACATCTGCCACGACCGGTGCGTAACGACCAAAGCCATCCCGCATGATTGAGCAAATGTGTTTAAAAATCACGTGCTGATCAGTGAAGCGATCGATTTTCCGGTGAAGCAGAACGCCTTGCTGGACGCGATACTCAAGTTGTAAAAAATCATCGCCGCGAACCGAGTCGCCAATAAAGTTTCCAAGAAGCAGGTCTGGGTCGTCGCCTGATAGGTAAAGGTGTGCGAGCGTATTCATAATCAAGCGGTGAACAAGCGCTGATTTAATTCGGCTTGAAGAACGTGTGCATCTCTTGAGGCGTGTCAAACAGTAGGTCAGGACTGTGCGAGCCTAAAAGACTTCGCGACTGCCATCCCCAACTGACCGCCACACTGTTAACGCCCCCGTGTCTAGCAGCTTCGATATCGCTGACGGAATCTCCAATCATCCAGGCATCGGCTGCAGGTACCGCATAGTGATCAAGCGCTTGACGAATATGATCAGCTTTAGACCCTGGCTGGTCACTTCCATAGTAGGTGTCGATGCAGTTTTGAATTTGCTCATGGGCAAGACGGTTTTCAACAACTTTCGCGTGATTAGCTGTGACGACGCAAAGCGTGTGGTAACGGCTGAGATCATCAATAAGATCCTTAATGCCATTGAACAGGGGGATGCGTCGTTTGTCGCTTTGAAGCTCGTCGAAAAGAAACTGTGCGTAATTACGGTGTTTTGAATCGGGGATGCCGCATATTTTCGCTAACATTGTGAAGGTGGCAGGATTAAGGCGATCGAAGTCTTCAAGATTTAGATTAAAAGCAATCTGATGGTTCGCACAGAAGGCCGCAGTCTCATCAAGAACAGGTTGCGCCGAATCCACAATAACGCCGTCATAGTCCAGTAGCAAAAGTAATTTTTTCAACATTTTTGATGTAGCGCC
The DNA here is from genome assembly GCA_004212795.1 of Candidatus Thioglobus sp. Lineage (GTDB taxonomy): Bacteria > Pseudomonadota > Gammaproteobacteria > Arenicellales > UBA868 > UBA868. The sequence continues at coordinate 42,989 of SHBR01000002.1, read as the reverse complement.
TAGGTTGATTGATCGCTGTTAGGCTCGAAGAGCGCTATGAGGGCATCTGCTGCTACACACCGATTTGCAGTAATGAGTAGTGGGTTGATATCCATTTCACTGAGCGAGTTAGCAAGAGATTGAGCCATCAGGCTGATTGCTTCGAGACAATTCAAAATCAGTTCAATATCAGCCATGGGTCGACCACGATATCCCGTTAAAAGCTTCATGACTTTTAACGATGAAAGCGCATTGTGGATCTCGTCTCGATCAGCGGGGAGCAATAACGTTCTTGCGTCGTTCAAGAGCTCAACCAGCGTGCCGCCGCTCGCAATTGTCATAATTAGGCCAAATTGCGGGTCATTTTTTATGCCAACCAACAGCTCGGCGATCGTACTTGTCACCATTTCTTCAACAAGAATCTGGTCTTCGACAGGTTTGCCAAGCGCTTTTTCGCCATTAGAGATCACATCTTGTGCGGCCAGTTGTAGGTCTGTTTCGTTTTGAAGATTGACTCGGACAATGCCATGTTCAGTTTTGTGCGGCAGTTGCGCATTAACAAGTTTTAAAACAACGGGTAAACCAATTTTTGTGCCGTCTCTTCCAGCGTTAATAGAGTCACTCAGAATGCCATTAGGGGTCGGGATACTGAACTTTTTTAAAAGAGATTTTCCCTGCCATTCGTCCAGCACCTGCGCTGTCGACCGATCAGATCTATTGCAAGACAGCGCAAGATTTTTTCCCCCATCGAGGTAGCGTTGCCGCGCTCGCCCAAAAACAGTAGCCGCCGCAATTGCGGTAGTGGCTTCAGAGATACCTTGAAGCGGTGCGATTTGATTTTCAATAAGCGTTTGTTGTGTTTCGCTATCCAGATTTTCTGGAAGACTCGCACAGATTGCGGCTGGGATACCTGCACGCCGAGTCGCTCGGATGAAGGCCATTGCATCTGCTTGATAGTAGGGGCGATCGGATCCAAGTTCGACAGGCGGATAGTCCTGAACGAGCAACGCAGCGTCATATCCCTGCTCAAGCGCCGCGTCAAAAACGCTCTCGAGTTTTTGTTCCTGACCCCAAAGTGGAGTGGTGTAATCGAGCGGGTTGCCTACCGTCGCGATGTCAGGCAGGCACTCTGTCAATCGCGACCGGGTGAATTTATCGGGTTCCGGAAAATGGAGGCCCGCTTCATGGGCGCAGTCGGCTAACATCGCAACATCGCCACCTGAACAGGTAAAAGCGGCGAGGCGATTGCCCGAAGGACCGCCCGCAACCGTCAGCATGCTTAAGGTTTCTAGCATAAGACTAGGACTTGAAACACGAGCAATGCCGACCCGTTCGAAAAGAGCCTGATAGTAATGATCAACTCCGGCTAGAGACCCTGTGTGAGTTAACGCGGTTTTAGCGGCTAGATCAGATTTTCCTACTTTGAGCGCTACGATCGGGATGCCTTTTTCAAGCGCGCGATTCGCGGCCTCAGTAAAACGTGGAATGTCCCTTAGCGTCTCAATGTAAAGCCCAAAACCATTTACGGCCGGGTTATCGACCAGGTGCTCCAGATAATCTTCAACGCCTAGTACGGATTGGTTACCGGCACCGATTACGTAAGAGAAGTCCACTGATCTGCGGTTCGTGAGGAGATAACTCGATAGCATCCCTGACTGCGAGATGATTGCAGGTCCCCGTTTGACTGATTGGCCGCCGTGACTAAATGGCCATAAGTGTCCATTAGTCACGTAGTTCAAAAGCCCGAAGACATTCGGACCGGCGAGCGCCATCTCACCGCAGGCGGCGATGAGCGATTTTTCCAACTGTTCTCCGTCCGAGCCCAGCTCGCCAAAGCCAGCCGAGTAGCAGACAATACCGCCACCGCCTTTTTCCCTGAGATCAGTTAATACCTGAGGGACGGCTTTTCTGGGCACCGCAAGAAAAGTGGCATCGGGTCCTTCGGGTAGATCGCTTACCGACGGATAGCATGGTAGCGCATCAAAGCGCCCCGGTTTCGGGTTAACGCCCCAAATTTCCCCTTTGAAGCCGCCTGACTCACACTGCTTGGCGGCAAATACCGCTGATTCGCCGCCAATGAAGGCGATGTGCCGCGGCGTTAGAAGCCTGCGAAGATTCTCTTTTTGATTAAGATTCACGCGCCAAGCGGCCGAAGTAGCGACCGACTAATAATATGTCTTTGGATTTCTGATGTGCCTTCCCAGATGCGTTCGAGTCGCGCATCTCGCCACAGGCGCTCGATGGGAAGATCTTCCATGAGTCCCATGCCGCCGTGGATTTGAACAGCGTTATCGGCCAGGCGGTGCAACATTTCTGATGCAAAAAGCTTACACATTGCTGCATCTGTTGGCGTCATGAGGCCGGCATCCGCCTTTTTTGCAGCATGCATGACCATGAGATCCGCAGCTTGGAGTTCGGTCGCCATGTCCGCGAGCTTAAAAGAGGTGCCTTGAAATTTTCCTATTGCTTGCCCAAATTGTTTTCGATTAGCCGCCCATTCAACTGAGAGATCCAACAGGCGTTCGGCTCGGCCGCAGCATCCAGCACCCACCCAGACTCGACCCATTTTGATCCACTTATCGGCTAGCGTTAATCCTTCACCTTCTGCACCTAGCATTTGGGATTGAGAAACCCGGCAGTCGTTAAAAGAGAGTACGAAATTGAGGTAAGCGCGCTGGCTGACGCATCGGGGTCCGCGAGTGATATCAAATCCCGGGTGTCCTTTGTCGACTAAAAATGCGCTGACTCTTTTGCGGGGTCCGCGTTCAGTCTGGTCAACACCGGTCGCTGCGAAAAGAATTGCGAAGTCCGGTTCGATATGGCCGCTCACAAAGTGCTTAGCGCCGTTAATCACCCAGTCTTCTCCGTCCTGCGTTGCACGAGTCGCCATCGACATGATGTCAGAACCTGCACCAGGCTCGGTAATTGCAAAGCATTCGACTTTTTCTCCAGTGACACAAGGGTCAAGGTACTTTTCCTTTTGCTCCTGATTGCAGGCCATGAGGAGTTCGGTTGGGCGCCACGCGAATCCATGTAGCGCATGGGACACTTTGCCAAACTCACGCTCCATAATGGCGAGGCTGGTGTAGTCGAGGCCGCCTCCACCCACAGACTCGGGGAGATTGGCCGCATAAAAGCCCATGTCCAGTGCTTTTTGTTTAATCTTGTCGCCTTGTGCCGCGCTAACTTCTCCGGCACGTTCGACTGTTACCTCAAGGGGAATCAGCTCCTCAGTGACGAATGCCTTGATCGACTCCGTCAGCATCTGCTGTTCGCTCGTCAACTCAATATCCATTTTTGATCCGTTTTAAAAATAGTCCGCGCAGGATTTGCTGACCCTCCTAGCGCATTTGGGCAAATAAGAGGCTCACATGATATTGCTTTGAACGGCTGATTGCCATAATGTTCTGCGCTACGACTAACCACATGCCGTTATTTAAAACAACAAGATTAATATGGAAGACAGAACTAACGAATTGATCGTCACTCGCCATGACGCAGTCCTTGAAATTCAGCTGAATCGGCCGAAAGTAAACGCGATCGACTTCGAGCTTAGTCGCCGTATCAATGAAGCGGTCGTGATGTTGCGGGATGACCCTTCGCTGCGTGTTGGATTAGTGACGGCTAGCGGTGAGAAAATTTTCTCTGCGGGCTGGGATCTAAAGGCGTTAGATAGTGGTGAACAGCAGTTGGATAATTGGTGGGAAGCCGACGCGGATCTGCCCGGCGGGTTCGCAGGTCTTACAGAGATGTGGAATCTCAATAAACCAGTTGTTGCCGCGATCAATGGGCACGCGATTGGCGGGGGTTTCGAGCTGGCGATGTCATGCGACCTGGTGATCGCCGCCGATCATGTGTTTTTCCAGCTTCCGGAGATGCCACTCGGAATCGTGCCAGATGCGGGTGCGATTCAAAGATTGCCGCGCCGTGTGCCGTACAACGTGGCAATGGAAATGTTGCTGTTGGGTCGTCAGATGTGGGCAGATGAGGCCTGTCAGCATGGCCTTGTGAATGCCGTGGTACCGGGCGCGGAACTCATGGAGACGGCGCGTCAGTGGGCGCAGCAAATTGCTGATTCGGCGCCACTCGCGGTTCAAACAATCAAAGAGGTGTTGCGCGCGATTGAAGGTGAAACAATTGAAGGGGCATTTCAGACGATGCGCACGGGTGATTTGCCGACCTACCGGAAAATGCTTCGGTCGGAAGATGCAAAAGAGGGGGTAAAAGCCTTCGTTGAGAAGCGTAAGCCTAATTTTAAAGGGGAATAAATTTCCGATAGGGAGAAAGTTGAAAGTGACACAGCAAGAGATCAAAACTATTGCACTGGTGGGTGGTGGCGTTATCGGTGGTGGTTGGGCGACACGATGTTTAGCGAATGGGCTAAACGTGGTGGTGACTGACCCTCGTCCTGAGTCTCGAGATTATGTTGAACGGATGATTGACGAGGCGTGGCCGATTCTGGAGGCGGCTGATCTGATTGCCGAATCGGGCGGTCAGTTAAGTTTTGTAGACAATATCGAAGCCGCAGTGGCTCAAGCGGATTTCGTACAGGAAAATGTTCCGGAGCGAGAAGATCTCAAGATAGCGATTCACCAGGAGATCAGCGAGAATGTCAGAGCGGACGTTGTGATTGCGTCTAGCTCATCGGGCCTGTTGCCAAGTCGACTACAGTCTCAGTGTAAACACCCCGAGCGGCTTCTGATTGGACATCCTTTTGCCCCCGTTTATTTATTGCCGCTGGTCGAGGTAGTGGGCAGTGAGCAGACCTCCTCGGTTGCTGTGAGTCGAGCTGGCGCCTTTTACCGGTCGATTGGTATGCGCCCGTTGCATGTTCGACGGGAAATCGAAGCCTATATTGCGGATCGATTACAGGAGTCGCTCTATCGAGAGGCACTTCACCTGATAGATCAGGGCGTGGCGACCGTTGCCGAGATTGACGCGGCGGTTACCGGAGGGCCGGGGTTGCGCTGGGCATTTATGGGAACTTTTCTCGCCTGGCATCTGGGTGGAGGACCGGGCGGCATGCGTCATACCATTGAACAATTCGGTCCGGCTCTGGAACTACCGTGGTCTCATATGAAGGCGCCAGAATTGACCGATGAACTTAAACAGCGAATTGTGGAAGGTTGTGAAGATGAGTCGGGCGATCGAGTATTTAGTGAAATGGAACGCCGTCGTGACCGATGTCTTGTTGAGATTCAAAAGGTGCTTAAGGAGCACTGGTATTCGGAAGATGAGGATGGTTGGCCCAAGATGGTCTAAGTCAGGTAACCCAAAAAAATTTTTACAGGAGATAAAACATGTCAATGAATACAGATGTTGTCGTTACCTGCGCAGTCACTGGCGCCGGCGATACAGTTGATAAACACCCCGCCATCCCGGTAACCCCTGAGCAGATTGCGGATTCGGCTATCGAAGCCGCTGATGCAGGCGCATCGATTGTGCACTTACATGTACGCGATCCGGAAACGGGGAAGGGTAGTCGAGACATTAATCTGTTTAAACAGACCGTTCAGCTGGTGAGGGATAGTGGTCGAAATGTACTCATCAATCTGACAGCAGGAATGGGTGGAGATCTTATTGTTGATGACGATCAGCCAAATGTGCCTGGAGAGGGCACGGATTTGATTAGTGCCTCCGAGCGAATGGCGCATGTGGAGTTATTAAGACCGGATATTGCGACACTCGACTGTGGGACGATCAATTTCGATAATGCAAATTATGTGTATGTACAAACCCCGAATATGCTCAGGACCATGGCAGCGCGTTATGCCGAAATAGGGGTCAAGCCCGAGATGGAAGTGTTTGATTTAGGTCACCTGCGGTTTGCAAATCAGATGGTCGCCGAAGGCATTATTAAAGGACCCGCGATGTACCAAGTGTGCTTGGGTATACCCTGGGGCGCGGGCGCGGATCCGGCTACGATGATGGCGATGGTAAACCAACTGCCGGGGGATGCTTTCTGGTCCGGATTTGGAATTAGTCGCACACAAATGCCGATGGCCGCTCAGGCAATGTTGCTAGGAGGCAACGTTAGGGTCGGTCTTGAAGATAATCTTTATCTTGAGAAGGGGGTGCCTGCAAGCAACGCCGAACTGGTTGAGAAAGCCGTTCGAATCATCAAGGATTTAGGGGGTCGGGTTTGTGATACCGACGAAACGCGAGAGAAGCTGGGTATTCGATAGCGCAATTAATGTCTCGGCATTCCCGCTGGGATGCCGAGACGTCAACGCTTAGTCTTCGGAAAACTCAGGCATCACCTCATTAATAAATAACTCGAGAGAGCGTTTTTGCTCTTTCATGCCAAGACCCAGGCTGGCGTAATAGGTGAACTGATCCACACCTAAATTGTCGTAAAGACGAAGTTTTTCAATAACTTCTGCGGGCGTGCCAAACATTAAATTTTCATTCAGCATGTCCGGGTGGTATTCGTCACGATTCGCGACGGTCTCGAGATCGATCATGGCGGGAAAGCCGTTATTGACGCCTCCCGAGTTCTTAAACAGATTTTCAAATTGCGCAAGTTGTCGCTGCGCGGCTTCAATCGGAACCATACGATCTTTCTTGTCATCGTAGACGCAGGTATGTCGCATCGCTGAGAAGATGGGTCGTTCTTTGCCAGGATTATCATCCAGGGCTGTTTGTAATCTCTCGAGATAGGTTTCTAATTCGCTAATCGGGCGTGTCAGGGGCCAAGACATGATGTTGCATCCATGTTTAACCGCATAGTCGTAGGTAATAGGGGCTCGTGCCGCAACCCAGATTGGTGGATGGGGCTGCTGCAAGGGCTTGGGCACCGAGGTCGCTTCCGGAAATTGCCAGTAGTCTCCATCATGGGCGTAATCACCTTGCCATAGTGCTTTGACTGCAGGAAGCATTTCTTGCATATATCGCCATGCGTCTGATTGTTTAAGCCCTGCATGCATCCGATCGAACTCACGCTGATAAGCACCCGATCCGATTCCGAATTCCAGTCGCCCGTTACTGTATAAATCGAGAAGTGCGGCTTCGCCGGCAACGTTAATGGGATGCCAATATGGCGCCACAACTACGGCGGTCCCAAGCCGAATTCGGTTCGTATGCGATGCCCACCAGGTAAGAATCTGGAAAGGATTGGGAGCGATTGTCATTTCAAGCGCGTGGTGCTCGGCGGCCCAAACAATATGAAATCCACCTTCGTCGGCCATTTGCACCATTTCGAGGGTATGTTTCTCGACTTCGCGCATATCGACGTCAGGGGTGATGCGTTCCATGTTGATAGAGAGTTGGAATTTCATAGTAGTTTCAAGATCAAAAATTAACGGATGAAGTCTATCACCGGGATGGTGAATAACATGCTGAAAATGCGAGGGTTAATTGGGTTGTCTAACGATTTATGTCGACCCAGATAAGGTTACTGCATCACAAATGGATCTGCAATGGGCTCAGAGGCGGTATTGAGCCAAACCGTTTTCGGTCGGGTGTAATCGTAGATTGCCTCCATGCCCGATTCTCGACCAAAGCCGCTTTCTTTAAAGCCGCCAAAGGGCGCAATGGGAGAGACCACGCGATACGTGTTGACCCAAACAATGCCCGCGCGAATTGCACCACTGACTCTTAACGCCCGTCCGACGTCACGCGTGAAGATACCGCTCGCGAGACCAAAGTTAGTATCGTTTGCCATAAATAGTGCCTCCTCTTCAGAGTGAAAAGCCAACGCGCTGACCACAGGCCCGAACAGTTCATTTCTGACAACACCAATTTCCTGACTTGGACAATCGACGATGGTGGGTTCGATATACCACCCGGTATCCAGACCTGAAGGTCGGGCGCCACCATATAAAATATTCGCGCCATTGGCGCTCGCATCGACAAGCGTGGATTGAATGTTTGTTAGCTGTGCCTCTGTTGCCAGGGGCCCCATTTGACTGTTCTCATCTAAGGGATCACCGATACGAATTTTCTTGGCTTTTTCGACCACGCGCGCCAAGACCTCTTCTTTTATCGAGTCCTGAAGGAGGAGTCGTGATCCTGCAACACAACTTTGACCACTGGCGCTGAAAATGCTCAGCAAAATACCGTTTACGGCACTTTCTAAATCTGCATCGTCAAAGACGATGACCGGAGATTTCCCTCCTAATTCGAGAGATACTTGCGCAAAATTTTCTGCAGAGTTTCGGATAACATGTTTGGCGGTATTCGGGCCACCGGTAAAACTGATTCGGTCGACCAAAGGATGACTCGTCAATGCGCGCCCACAGGGTTCGCCGTGCCCGGTGACGATATTGATCACACCCGGTGGAAAGCCGGCCTCTTCAAATACTTTTGCAAATTCGAGCATCGGGGCCGAGGCGTGTTCAGAAGCTTTCAGAACAACTGTATTTCCGGCGGCAAGCGCAGGCCCGATTTTTACTGCGACCAGAAATAGCTGGGAATTCCAGGGTACCACCGCCGCGACAACACCTAAGGGCTCCCGGAGCGTTATTGTCATCATGTCGGGTTTATCAATGGGCAATGTTTCCCCGCTGATTTTGTCAGCGAGGCCGGCATAATAGTGAAAGAAATCAGAAATGTAGTTTGCCTGCCAACGCGTTTCTTTGAATAATTTTCCGGTATCGATAGTTTCACAACGGCCCAGCGTTTCGGAATGGGTTGCGAGTACATCGGCCAGTCGTCGCAACATTTTTCCTCGGGCGGTCGGTGTCAGCTTGGACCATGGACCTTCCTTAAATGCACGATGTGCCGCCTCGACGGCTCTATTCACATCAGACTCAGAGGCTTCAGGCACTTCGGCCCAGGTCTCGCCAGTCGCTGGATTCACGCTGGTAAACGTTGCGCCATTTTCGGCATCAGTCCATTCGCCATCGATGTACATTTGATACCGTTTTAATTCAGACATGGGTTTCTCCAAAATTTAGTCCAGCGGATGAAAAGCGATGCATTCAATCTCAACGCGAATGTCTACCAGGAAGTCACTGACCAGTGCAGACCGGGCAGGAGGCCCCTGTGGAAAAAATTCGGCATAAACTGAATCGAAACCTGGAAAATCTTCTCTCGACTTGATCCATACCATCGACTTCACAACGTCTGATAGTTGGCATCCAGCTTCCGACAAAGTTTCATTAATGCGTTCAAGGCATGCCCGGGTCTGATCCTCGATAGAGCCCGTGGTCATAACAACGCCATTTTCCATCGGGACCTGTCCCGTGAGAAACACGAAGTCACCTGCCCGAACTGCTCGAGATAAGGATAGTTGCCGGCCGTTAATAACGAGAGGCTCACCAATAACATATTTTTGAGATTGCATCATAGGATTACGCAAACAGGTTCAAACTTAAAGTACCATAGTTGTAACTGGACTGCTGTGTTTTTGTTGGGCCCATAATCTCTATAAATTAAATGCAGATAATTAACGAATTAAGCGCTGACGGGACGTGGTTTGAGTTGACCCGAGATCGTGTCAGCGTTAAAGACCCCATTGTGCTTATTCACGGGGTCGGCCTCGATCTTGAGATGTGGGATCCTCAAATCGCTGCCCTGACTGAACATTATTCCGTTTTGCGCTACGACATGATGGGTCATGGTAAGTCAAAGGCCGGAGCGGTGAATGGCATCGGGACTTTTATCGACCAGTTGAAAGACTTGCTTGCTTACTTGGAGATTGACCGATGCCATCTGGCAGGCTTGTCAATGGGCGGCGTAGTGGCTCAGGGTTTTGCAAGAACGGAGCATGATCGATTAAAAACATTGATTCTCATGAATACAGTCTACAGGCGTACTGAAGCAGAACTACTTGGTATGCGAGCCCGTCTCGAACTGACACGCGAAGAGGGATTAAAGCCGATCGCAGACGCGGCAATCGCGCGTTGGTTTGACCCGCATTTCCAGAAGGCTTACCCGGAGCGCATCGAGACCATTCGCCGGAAGATGCTGTCAAATCAGTTGAAACCGTACGTTCTGGCGTATGGCGCGCTTGTAGAAGCCGATTCGGAGATAAAGGATGCGTTAACGCGAGTCAAGTGTCCGACGCTTGTGCTAACGGGTGAGCTTGACCCGGGTTCAACACCTGAAATTGCACATCGAATGATTAATGATCTTACAAATGGTGAGCTCATCGTCTTGCCGGGACTTCATCATCTGACTTCCTGGGAGGACCCTGATCTGGTCAATTCGGTACTGCTCAAATTTCTTGGGCGCCATACCCAGCGAGGTGCGTAGGGGTTTTTAATTGTGAAATCGATAAAACCAACGAGGTAATCGGATTTGGAACGAGGCATAATTGATATTTTTACAGGAGATCGACATTGGATAAAGAGCGTTTTGAAAAAGGACTGGCGGTGCGTAGCGATGTACTCGGCGCCGACTATGTAAAAAATACAATGGAGAATGCGAGCGAGTTTAGTCGTGATTTCCAAGAGTTACTGACTGAATATTGTTGGGGCGCCGCGTGGGGCGACGATACGCTTGATCGCAAAACCCGGAGCATGCTCAATGTCACCATGATCGCAGCATTGAATCGAATGCACGAATGGGAGCTGCATTTCCGAGGGGCAATGGTTAACGGCGTCAGCCGAGATGAGCTTAAGGCTATTCTTAATCAGATTGCCATTTACTGTGGGGTGCCGGTCGCCGTTGAGTGCCATCGAATTGCGAAAAAGGTTTTTGCAGAGCTCGATGGAGAGTAGAGCGCTCGTTTTAATCCATTCGCGGATGGATTACGTTTTTTCGCTAAACGTCTGAAGGGTTGATAACGGGATGAATAAGCAATTTGAAACGATTTTGATCAAGAATGAAGGGCACGTGGCCTGGATTCGGCTTAATCGTCCTGAGGTTGCCAATGCGTTTAATACGCTGATGGCTGAAGAGTTACGAGATGTGTTTCAAGCCTTTATTTCTGGAACTCGTCAGGCAAGATGTATTGTGCTTACCGGTACCGGAGAGCGAGCATTTTGTGCGGGCGGCGATCTCAAGCAACGCAACAACATGACGAATGAAGCATGGTTTACGCAGCATGTCGTTTTTGAGGACTTAGCTCGGGCGCTGATGGATTGTCCGATACCGCTCATTGGCGCCATTAACGGGGCAGCCTATGGCGGCGGCACGGAACTGACCTTGGCCTGCGACTTTGCATATGCCGCGCAACATGCTCGATTTGCATTGACGGAAACGACATTGGGCATTATTCCGGGAATGGGCGGCACACAGTATCTGCCGCGCGCGGTGGGCATTCGACGCGCTAAAGAAGTCATTCTCAGCGGCCGTCCATTTGATGCAGAGCAGGCGCTGCAATGGGGGCTTGTTAACCAGGTTTGCGCGCCGGCCGAACTGGAAGACACGGTGCAGAAGGTCGCCACCAAAATTGCAAGCAATGGGCCCATGGCAGTTCGAGCCGCGTTGCGAGCGATTAATCATGCTGAATTCTCGACGATTAAAGAAGATTATGAAGTCGAGCTTTCGGCTTATAACGAGCTTATTCCAACGGCTGATCGACATGAAGGTATTCATGCTTTTAATGAGAAACGAAAAGCGATCTTTAAGGATGGTTAACTGAGTGGTGTGAGTGCGCATCATGGGAATACAAAAATCGAGACCTAAGCAAGTTGAACATTACTGAAACGCTAAGTGCTTTTGGAAGCACTCTGGAACTTGATCATATTCCCGCAGGGGTTACAGAGCGCGCCTGTTTGCTGATTGCGGATAGTGTAGGCGTGGCCATTCGGGCAAGAAAAGAGGCGGAATCGACACCCGCGTTACTCGCTGCTGTAGAGCAGATGGGAATGGCAGACGGTGATGGTCGGGTGTTTGCAGATTCGCGAGGTTACGCATTCCCCGCCGCTGCGCTGATTAATGGAACGTTAATTCACAGCCTTGATTTTGATGACACGCATATCGCGGCGACGGTGCATCCGTCGGCTCCGGTACTGGCCGCAGCACTTGCGGCTGGACAGATGGCGAATGCGTCAGGGGCATCCGTCGTTGCTGGCGTTGTTGCCGGTTATGAAGTCATGTGTCGCCTGGGGCGAGCGCTTAAACCGGCCGATCATTATGATCGGGGCTTTCACCCGACTGCCACGACTGGTGCCTTTGGCGCTACGGTTTCCGCAGGCAGGGCGCTTGGTTTAAGCGCAGAACAATTGTCGATGGCACTGGGTATCTGTCTAAGCCAAGCTTCGGGCTCTATGCAGTTTTTAGTCAACAGCGCGTGGACCAAACGATTCCAAGTGGGCAATGCAGCGATGGTGGGTGTTATTGCCGCATCTCTTGCATCTCAGGGATTCGTTGGCGCAAGTGAGGCGATCGAAGGCGATTGTGGATTTTTAAGGAGCTATGCGCCTGACCCGGATCCATCGCTCGCAATTGCCGGACTCCGAGAGCATTGGGAGACGCTGCAAATTGGGGTGAAACCGTACCCTTCATGCCGATTCAGTCATGCCGCGATCGACGGTATTATCGATATTGCGGCGCCCGGAATTGAAGCATCAAAAATCGCTCAAATTAACATCGGGTTGCCGAGAAAGGGAATGGACTTAACGGCTCTGCCGCAAGCGTTCCGACGGAAGCCAAACGGCGTGGTCGGTGGGCAGTTTTCAATGCACTTTACCGCAGCGGTTGCCGCTCAGACAGGCAATCTCAGCTGGGATGATTACGATCAATATTTAACTGACCCGACTACCCTGGATCTTGCGCAACGCATTGATGTTCAGGAAGACGCCGAGATGGATGCAATTTATCCCGAGCGAATGGGTGGGAAAGTTTCGATCCGTTTGACTGACGGCTCCTTAGAGACTCGATGTGTCGAAATCCCCAAGGGCGAACCGGAAAATTTTCCAGATGCCAAAGCGCATCGCTCCAAATTTATATCTTTGACTCAGCCTGTACTGGGAGAGCAAGCAGCGAACTTGCATCAGAGACTTATGACATTCAGCGCACTTGAGTCTGTGAACGAATTATTTCCTGAAGTTTCATAACGGCACGAAATTATCCGAGCACCGACAGACTGCTGGCCGGATTGGGCTCACGGTTTCTCGAGAAAAATCCCAGACTAATTTCATGCCCCGTTTGAGGTAGTTGGTATCTGACCGGTTGCTTGTCATGAAGAGCGCCGGTTTCGCAAGCTTCGATTAGGGCGGCCATCATTTGGCCGGCTGCAGGCGCGGTTTTGAACTGGTTACCGCTAGTACCGATCGACAGATAAAAACCTCTCACATCTGTGCAGTCATAGATAGGTATCCAATCATCACTGACATCCCATAGGTCGGCGAGACCTGAAATGCTGTTTGGAATACCCATAGCTGGAATGCGTTGCGCAAGCCGGTAAAGTGGCTCGATCGCACTCGGTGCGATGTTTCGGTCAAAACCCTCGGGATCAACTGCGTCCTCGTGCTCACCTTCTGCGCCGAGGCTACCAACGAGGACAGCGTCACCCGTATCCTCGCGCATATAACTGCCAATATCGGTGTCATAGAGCATTATTTTTGCGCCATCTGCGCTCTTTGAATCGGGACAATTGATATGAACGGTTTGGTGGCGTAGGACTCGTGTTCCAATCTGTTGCTGTCCGGATAAACCCGCTTTTTTAATCAAGTCTTGTGCATGTGGACCCGCGGCGTTCACCAGTATCTTGCAGGGTAGATTTGTGCCATCAGTCAAGGTGATGCCACGAATCTGATTGTCTTTTAGATTAATACCGGAGACGCCGCGATTAAAGTAAAATACGACACCATTTTTCTCGGCCGCTCGTTGAAGATTTTTAGCCGCGAGCTGCGGGTCTGCACAATACCCGCCACAAGGAAAATATATGCCTTCGGGCGCGCTGTTAGAAAATTGGCCAAAATTGGGGTTATCAGAAATAACAGGTGGGCCAAAAGTTGAAAAATCCCATGTGGGGAATACTTCCTGTAATTTTGCAAGTGACCAAATCGAGAATGGAATACCGAGTTGTTCTGAAAATTCGAGTGGATATCGTAAGTAGTCGTTGTTAGGTGTTTTAAATGTTAAAACACCCGCACGATGGAAAGGAGCGATGGGTTCATCGTCAGTAAGGCCTAGAAAATTTTGCCAATCTTTCCAGCAATGAAAACCTTCCCAAGCGAGCGCTGTCCCCTCCAGCGTTGAGTACTGCGTTCGGATCATAGCCAGTGATCCGCTCGTTGCCCCTTGACCTGCACCGGCGAGTGGATCGACAACGAGTACGCGGTACGAGCGCTGGGAGAGAGCGAAGGCAATTGACGTGCCAATAATACCGGCACCTGCGATCACGACATCAAATTCATTATCGGCTATCGGGGTGTTAGCTGTCATTACTCACTTCGATTTGGTTTATCGGGGATTGCGACTTTAAGTTCTGAATCAGGTATTTTCTCCAACGCGCGCTTGCGTGCGAACAAACCTGTATAATTAGTAAATTATAATATTGTTTAATACTAAAAAATAGGACTCTTTATGGAATTTACACTGATTAAGCCATTATTCGGAGGTTTTTTATTGGGGTTGGCAGCTTTATCGTTACTGTTCTTTAACGGCCGAGTTGCCGGCGTTAGCGGAATACTGGGTGGGTTTCTGTCATTTAAAAAGCACGATACGCTCTGGCGGTTTGCTTTTTTAGCTGGCCTAGTCACGGGCGGTGTTCTTCTTCTCGGAACATTTCCCGAAACCCTTAATTTCACGCTGAAAAGTTCCCCCCCAGCGGTGATGCTCGCGGGGTTGCTTGTTGGCATTGGAACCCGGATAGGAAGTGGCTGTACAAGCGGGCATGGGGTTTGCGGAATTGGCCGGCTCTCGCAACGATCAATGATTGCGGTCGTGGTTTTTTTATCAAGCGGTATCGCTGCAGCTGTATCAATTGACCTCATATTCGGGGGTGAAATCTAATGGGCCTGTTGATGATATTTTTATCAGGCGTCCTCTTTGCATTGGGCCTTGGTATATCAGGAATGACGCAACCGGAGAAAATTGTTTCGTTTCTAAACGTTGTGGGTGAATGGGATCCCAGTCTCATTTTTGTCATGCTTGGAGCATCCATGACTTATTTGACGGGATACGGCTTTATTCTCAAACGATCCAAACCCATACTTGCTGAGTCTTTTTCGTTGCCAACGCGTCGCGACATCGATCCGCCCCTTGTTTTTGGATCTTTATTATTTGGTCTGGGCTGGGGCCTCGTCGGTTTTTGCCCTGGACCTGCTCTGGTCGCATTGGTTACGGGCTATGACTCAGTACTTATTTTTGTGTTGGCGATGGGGTTTGGAATGTATTTTTTTGAAGGCATTGATTCTCGTTTTCAGAGAGGTGTTGACGGGGGCGCAGCCTGATAACAAAGCGAGAGTTCTGCTGTTTTATGAGCGCTGTGGTTAGGCAAAACAAAGATCTGAACCGATAAGAAATTCCTGATTCAAAACGAATAAAAGTCCGACTCATGGGTCACTTAACTTATTCGTATCCTGTTGTGTCGAACAAAAATTATTTGGATTTGCTATTGAAAAATATTCGATTGTCACCATTTTAGAAAGAGCCGGGATTCAGAGATAAGCCTGCTGTCCCAAAGAAAATGGAGAATATTATGAATAACGTAGTAAGGTCATTTGAGAGAGGTCGCGGTTGGGATGTTTTAGGAAGTTATGAAAATTTGATGGGCGGGTGGCCTCAGTCTGCTAACCTGTATCATGCCGCGGCGACTAAGCGGCCATCCATTGATGTCAGTGAAAACGAAAGCGCGTTCCTTGTTCAGGCAGAGCTCCCTGGAGTGGGTAGAGAAGGACTGGAAGTCACCGTCACTGATGGCATATTAAAAATTGTTGCAGAAAGAAAACCTCGACAGAGTGATGACAAAACAGGCCGGTCAATATTGAAAGAGCAATTTTTCGGCAAGTTTTCGAGATCATTGAAACTCGGCTCAGGGATTGATGAATCAAACATCGAGGCTCGATATGAAGATGGCGTTCTCAATCTTTGGCTACCTAAAGTTGCTGAAGCCAAGCCTCGCAAGGTGGACATCAAAATTGCCTGAATCCGGAGTTTGACAGGAAAGAAAGGGCTGCTTTTGCAGCCCTTTTTACGTTCAGGCGGTATTTTTAAAAAGAACTGCCTCAACATGGTTTTCGAAGAAGAGTGATAAACGAGCGGTATACTTGCGCTGTCGAGTAACAGGGTCAAAGATTTAAAGATGAGTCAAGTTAGCAATCCAGCAATCGTGGCAGAACTTCTTGCTGAGGCGATGCCTTATATCCAACATTTTCATGGCAAAACAATTGTCATTAAGTATGGTGGTAATGCGATGGTTGACGAAACTCTAAAAAAAGAATTCGCCCGTGATGTCGTTTTGATGAAGCTGGTCGGTATGAACCCCGTTATTGTTCACGGTGGGGGACCTCAGATTGGTCTACTGCTCGATCGTATTGGAAAAAAGAGCGAATTTATTGATGGTTTGCGAGTGACTGATAGCGAAACCATCGATGTGGTTGAGATGGTTTTGGGTGGACTGGTCAATAAAAGTATCGTGGCGCTTATTAATGCGCATGGCGGAAAAGCAGTTGGATTGTCAGGGAAAGATGGCGACATGATTCGCGCTCGCAAAATGGTCTTCCACAAAAACGGGTCAACCAATGATGACGATATTGTGGAATTGGGTTTTGTCGGTGAGATAGAGTCAATCAATCCTCTGGTTGTCGATGTGCTGGATCAAGAAGACTTTATACCGGTGATCGCCCCGATTGGTGTGGGAGTCGATGGAAAGGCTTACAACATAAATGCTGATACTGTCGCAGGCCGTCTTGCGGTTACTTTAGGTGCAGAGAAGTTGATTCTTCTGACAAATACTCCAGGCGTTCTGGATAAGAGCGGCGAGTTACTTACAGGACTATCAGAGAGTCGAGTGAAAGCGTTAATTGAAGCGGGAACAATCTCTGGCGGCATGCTGCCTAAAGTTAAATGCGCTGTTGATGCGGTTGCGGGAGGCGTTCGAACGGCAACCATCTCGGATGGGCGTGTTCCACATGCCACCTTGCTTGAAACCCTTACGGACCAAGGCGTCGGCACTCAGATTGGCCGCGAACGGGAAGTTTTGCGCCCAAATTGAGCGTTTACCTGTCGTCGTGAGCGGGTTTGCCATGTTCAGAATTGAATAAGTATGTGATGTTTGTGCCATCCTTCGTTTCCTGATTAAAAAATAAAAACGTGCCTTCCCCATCCTCACTTCAAATTCTGCCGTTACAAGTAGATTCGTTGCGATTTGAGACAGACAGCAAAGTGTTGCTGGATGACGTTTCTTTTCAGCTGCAGCCGGGCGCGCCCACAGGGATCGTTGGTCCCAACGGCGCAGGTAAGAGTCTGTTATTGCGGTTATGTCACGGACTGTTGACGCCATCAGCGGGATCAATTGAATGGGCGGGTGGCAGTGTTGAACAGCAACGTGCTGCGCAAGCGATGGTTTTTCAACGACCGATACTGCTTCGACGCTCAGTCCGTGGAAACATTGAGCATGCTCTAAAAGCGCGCAATATCCCAAAACATGAGCGAGTGGATCGTACCGAGAACGTACTTCAGAAAACAGGTCTCCAGAATATTTCGAACAGGAATGCGAGGGTGCTGTCAGGTGGAGAGCAGCAGCGCTTAGCGCTCGCAAGAGCATGGGCACTTAAGCCCCGCGTACTTTTTCTCGATGAACCAACAGCCAATCTCGATCCCGCTGCAACGGCGCAGGTTGAGCAGATTATTCGAGAGATGGACGAAGATCAGGTTCGTATCATGATGGTCTCTCACGATCTCGGTCAGGTGCGTCGAGTCGCGGTCGATGTCATGTTCCTCCACAACGGACGATTAATCGAGCATTCACCTGCTGAGGATTTCTTTAAGAGGCCTGAAACTTCTCTTTCGGCCGCCTTTATTAATGGCGAACTGCTTTGGTGATTATGAATGGGAAGTTGTCATTTGTTGGTTTGTCCCAGCCAGTATGAGACGGCTTCGCTAAATCCATTCTTATCATGGTCAGCGACTGATAAAAACTCTTCGGTAAGGGGTGATGGCGCGTTGGAAACCACGCGTGCGAAAGGCGCCCATCGGAGCATGTCAATATCGTTAAAGTCATTCCCAATTGCCAGTGCGGTGGCTGAGTCGACGCCAAACGCGTTACAAATCCATTGAGCCGCTTGGGATTTGCTTACGTTAGGCGGGAAAATCTCATACCAGGTCGAGGCATGGTCAAGCGGGGAAGTCGCCCGTAACACGCTGTATGCCGGTAGCTTGTCGCGGAGTTCCTGAAGCCGTGCTGATGCATTTTTTGAAGTTTCGATTGATAAAAGTTGTGCGCTACCTTCCTTTAACTGCGTGAGATCAGTGAGCTTTTGGTGATGACTCGAATAAAGCGCAAGTCTGCGATCAAAATCAGGATTTTTTGAGCCAAATCGATACCAGTAAAACTGATGATTATCGGGAACGGGATCATGAACCATGAAGTCCATTTTCAAATTTTTCAACACATCAATTGCTGTTTTGATTTCCGGAACGGCAAGGCCAAAATGGTGAATCAATTCGCGTGGTTGATGAGAAAAAATACCTGCGCCGGATGACGTCACAAGAAAGTCGATCGGGAAATTTTCATTGATGACGCGATCGCATGACAACAACGATCGCCCGGTGATTACGACTCGAGCAATATTCTGTTGACCTAAATCTTCTAGCGTCTGGCGATTTCTGTTGCTTAGCTTTTGGTCAGAACCGAGAAGCGTGCCATCAAGGTCTGTAAATACGACTCGGCACCCTTTTTTCATGTTTGACATTAAAGCCCTGGTGGACAGGTTATTTGGATAAGATAGATGACGCCTTTAAAAGGCTTGCGTTGCTTCTGGTCAATTTGTAGATTATTTTAGAAAGTTACGCTATGCAAGATCCAAAATATGCAACGATATGCCCGTATTGTCTATATTGGTTTAACAATCTGGATTAGCGATATGAAGTTTTATTATCGAGAAGAGCGTTGAGTTGTTCAGGGTTAACAAATAGCCCAATCAGACCAGCGCTACGTTGAGTTCATCGCGGGTCAGCCCACCAAAACATACATCGGTTGCAACGCGATTACTTCCGCGATCATGATGACATCGTGTCCTGCGCCCAGCTTACCGGCAGGATTCACCAAGGCCTGCTTGCCCGTGGGACCACAGGTCATTGGACCTCCCCGAGGTCAAGCCGCGATATTAAGAGCGTGCCATCGAAAGGAAGAAGCGCTGGGGTTAAGCGACCAGGCCCCTCTTGACCCTCAAACGAAATAGACCAGGGAGTTGCGACAAAAAGCCAAGTCGTGAAATTCAGCGGTGAGCCCTAAAAAGGACGGCTCGCCCTTATAGGAGTGCTTCGATTTTGTCGACCAGCTCGCCGTTGTTCGGCGCTACGGTTGGGCCAAAACTGCCTACGACACGACCTTCTCGGTCGAGCAAATATTTGTGGAAGTTCCATTTTGGAAACTGACCTGCTTCTGTTCCAAGCGCCTCATAAAAGGGTTCTGCATGACGTTTGGCGACTTTCGTTTTCTCGAACATCGGAAATTTCACCGCATAGGTGAGGTCGCAAAACTCACGTATTTTTTCTTCCGAGCGTGGATCCTGGAAAAAATCATTAGATGGGAACCCCAGCACGGAAAAACCCTGGCCACTGTACTTTTCTTGAAGCGCTTCTAGTCCTTCAAATTGTGAGGTAAACCCACAGTAGCTCGCGGTATTGACGATGAGCAACACCTTATTGGAGTAAGAGTCGCATAACCGGACGGAATCATCGCTTGCGAGAAAACGTTTTGAAAAATCAAGGTTCATTGCGCATTCAGTGTCGCCGTTGACCGGCGAAAAATAAAGTGAAGCCAAAAGTGTAAAACCGAGGGCACGAATCAGCATAGAAGTAGCCTCTTTTTGTTTTTTTTAGATACTACCGGTTCGTTGTGAATTCTAAGTAATTAATGAGTTGAGGATGGGTGGGATTTTCGAGGAGCTGATCAGGATTTCCGCGCTCTTTTATTTTGCCATCCTGCATAAAGAGTAGTTCGTCAGCGATTTGGGCGATCTCAAGAGGCATATGACTGATAACCAATACGGTGAGTCCATGCTGTCTTCGTAAAACATTTACGAGTTGATGCATTTGACTTCGTAGCCGAGGGTCTAGGTTTGCAAACGGTTCATCCAGAAGCAGAAGAGGTTGTTTTTGACATAGACACCGAGCCAACGCGGCACGCTGTCGTTCTCCACCTGAGACGTCTGACGGTTTTCGATTCGCAATTGAGGAAAGCTCTGTTGCGGACAAAGCGATCTCGATTTGGTCTCGGTCGATTGGACTTAATTTAAGTCCGGGGTGGCAACCGAGTGCAATGTTTTCGTAGAGCGTCAGATGATTGAATAAATTATTTTCCTGAAACATAAAGGTGACAGGTCGATGGGATGGCTCGAGATCGTTGATGGGTTGAGCATCGATAAAAATATCTCCAGAATAGGGGGTCTCAAATCCGGCGATTAAAGAGAGTAGTGTTGACTTGCCCGCGCCGCTTGGCCCAATGATACCCAGGCAACGTCCTGCGGCGAGTTCGATGGAAACATCAAGTGTCCAGTCTCCAAACTTCAAACAGAGATTTTTGATTCGTAGAAAGCTCATCGGCTGATAATTTGGTTAATTGCCCAAAAGAAAGAAACACATAGTAGTAAAAGAAAAACCGCGGTAACAGAGGCCTCATTAAATTGGTACGCCCCAAGTTGGTGATAAAGCATAACGGGAAGCGTGACTTGACCGTCGGTGTCGAAAAGTGCGGCAACACCCATATCGCCAAAAGAGAGTGCGCCTCCGAGCCCTACGGCGAATGCAGTTGGTTTACGGATAATGGGCCAGTCAATGAGGCGAAATCGTTGTAGGCCCGAGAGTCCAAGATGTCGACACAATTTGTAATACTGCTCGCCGGCCTGAATATAGGGTGGTGAGATGCTTCGAAGTAGATAAGGTAACACCATAATCGCGTTTACCAGGGCAATCATGATAAGGGTTGCATGCGCTAGCGTATGAGTTCTAAGGGCTATAAGAAAAAAACCGGTTCCGATAACCATAGGTGGAATTGCAACTGTCATTGAGCCGATTGTCAGGGCAAGTTCAGCGCCTTTTTGCTGTTTTGTCTTTTCTCTGAGAAACCGGACACTCTTGATGAGACCCATTGCCAGTAGCATTGAGATTGCCGTCGCCAAGATCGCGATGATTAAGCTCCGACCCGATGCTAGCCACAAGTTGGGGTCACTGATGACTTTGTAGACAGGGCCACGAACGCCTGAATAAAAAATCATTGCGATCGGCAATAGTAAGAAAATGGCACAAACACCGATACAAAAGACATCTATGGCTTTTCCAGTAGTAGAGTGGATGTCCGGACGATCTTTGGCATCGACTTTACGACCGGAAGTCGTTGCAAATACCCGAAACCATTTGAGCAACCCAAGCGCGGCAACGGTGCACAGTGAGAGCTGAAGAAGCGCGAGCAGGGCTGCCTGGCTGAGTTCAAAGTCGTATCGGAGCGCCTGATAAATTGCAACTTCAATAGTGGTTGCAGCGGGACCACCACCAAGCGTCAGGACCACGGCAAAACTTGTAAAGCATAAAAGAAAAACAATAAGACAAATTCCAGGAAGGCGATCACTAATAGACGGCCATTCCAGAAGTCGGAAAAGCTGTCGACTGGACATCCCCAGCATGCTCGCAAGCCGCCAGTTTTCGCGTGGAATACTTTCCCAAGCAGGCAGAAGCAATCGAATTGTGAGAGGGAGATTAAAAAACGTATGTGCCAGAAGGATGCCGGTCAGTCCATAAACTGTAAAAGACTGTTGCACGCCGAATAACAATAACAGCTGGTTCAGGAGACCGCTTTTACCAAAAACCGCGGTAATCCCAAAAATTGCAACAATGACAGGCATCACGACGGGTAATCCCATTAATGAGATCAGCAGTCTCCGCCCCGGAAATTTTGAGCGCCTTGCGAGCGCTCGCGTAACAATAAGCGCTAAGCCCACGCTGATGACTGTTGATAGCACCGCTTGTCCGATCGTAAAGCGGATGACGCCAATCAGGTAAGGGTCGGCCAGCGCCGAGCTAAGGCTTACTGACGTTGAAGTTATTGCGGTAAGGGTGATTGAACCCCCGATGACGATTAGAAGAAAAACGATAACCGCAATTCCTGACCAAATACCACTTAGAACTCGCATGGTTTTAATTTGGTTTATTTTGCGACTGCGCCGAGCCAGCGCTTGATCCAGTTTTTCCGGTTTGCGCTCACTTCTTCAGGAGTGAAATCCAGAACCACTTTTGGTATTTCGCTTTCTTTGAACGCTTCAGGGAGTGGTTGACCGGTCTTGACGGCAGGTAGCATCCAGTTTGTTGTCGGCAGTATCTTCTGAACGTCATCAGAAAGCATAAAGCTCAAAAAATCTTGGGCAAGCGTTGGATTTTTTGAGCTTGCAAGCCGGGCGACGACTTCCACTTGTTGATAGTGACCGTCATCAAACATAGCAACTCGATAACGCTCGGAGTTTTCAATATGACGGTGATAGGCGGGAGAAGTGGTGTAACTCAAAACCATTGGAGCCTCACCTTTCAGGAAAAGACCATAGGCCTCTGACCATCCTTTTGTAACCGTAACAATTTTTGCAGCAAATTTTTCCCACGCGTCGATGTCTTCGTCGCCGAATACTTTTCGTGCCCAGAGGATGAGCCCCAGTCCAGGCGTGCTGGTGCGCGGATCCTGGATAATGACCAACGGTGAGTCCGGATTGAGCATGAGATCTTTCAAAGTCTTTGGCGGTGTTTGAATTTTTTCGCTGTCGTAAACAAATCCAAAATATCCAAAATCATAAGGAAGAAAGTAGGGATCAGACCACTTGACCGCTAGATCAATGGCGTCAGTGTTGAGGCCATGTGGCGCGAGCAGTTCAGTGGCCTGTGCTTCAGCGATGAGACTGGTATCCAGGCCAAGGACGACATCAGCCGAGGTTCGATTACCTTCAAGCTTTAGTCGAGAAAGTAATGCGGCGCCATCCTCGAGACCCACAAACTTAAGATTGCACTGACATCGTGTTTCGTACGCTTTCTTGATAAGGGGTCCCGGCCCCCACTCAGAAGTGAATGATGAGTAGGTAAACACAGTCAGGGTTGGCGTCTCTGCATAAGCACTACCTGCAGTAATCAAAAAAATCCAATAAATTAGTGCGGTGAGTAATTTCGGCGTTTTCATCTCAAGTCCTTCAGATCGAAGGCGGAGGGACCATTTTGGCCACTATCCAGATTCCTCCGCCGGCATGATCCGGTTCAGGTTCAGCGGGTGATTCTCAGCCCGGTCATGCCGGACACCCCGTTGGATAGCCCCTGAAATCTAGTTGTCCGAGGCAGTGTTGTCAATTCATTGACGGGCGCTTTTATTTTTTGAAATGAAACGCTCAACAATATTAATTGCCATTTTTGTTCTTTTCTCGCCACTGCCTTTGATAATCCTCATATTGAGCTGCTCTTTAATCATAAGATCTAAAAAATTTGTGTGCACCTGACGCCGCGCCTCGACCGAACCCTGATCTCGAAAAAGTGGCTCTGGCTGCCAAGGGAGATCAATGTCGCAAAGCAGGTAGAGATCAGAAGCTAGTAATCGTGCTTTTTCCGAAATCCAATCAGGTGACGCTTGGTAGTAGTATTTCGAGTAGACAACAGTTGAGAAGAGGTCGGTGTCATGCAGGATTAAATTTTTGGCACTATGAATTGCTTTTTCTTGCAGACTTATTTGAGAAAGCGCGATCGGGACGACATCGGATGCCTGTAACTGCCGGGGGTGTTTTTCGACATATAGCCGGGCAGATTCCTCCGAGTAAGTGCAGTCAAAAAATTGTGAGAGGCGTCGCGTTAAATAGGTTTTCCCAGTCGATTCACTGCCGGTCACTACAATTCGAGGCAACGGAACGGTGTTTTTCATTGATAGACTGCCTTAAAATTCACAATTATCCTTACAAAGTCAATTTAGTAGCTTACGTTATGTCGCTAACAGTTGAGTAATCCACAAATTTCGCTCATGTCAAAATCCTGTTCTGTAATCGATCATCCGCTTGTGCAGCACAAACTCACGCTCATGCGCGATAAGAGATGCCCAGCAATACGCTTTCGACAACTTATTCGTGAAATTGCCGTCATTCTGGCTTATGAAGTAACCCGCGACTTGCCTTTGGAGGAAATCGAGATCGAAACACCGCTTGAAACTATTTCCGCACCCATTCTGTCAGGCAAGAAAATATGTCTAGTTTCAATTCTTCGGGCTGGTAATGGTTTGCTTGATGGCATGTTAGATCTTCTTCCTTCTGCGAGAGTGGGACACATTGGCCTTTATCGTGATCCAGAAACACTGGAGGCTATCGAGTATTACTACAAGGTACCCGACGATATCAGTGAGCGCCAGGTCATTATTGTCGATCCCATGTTGGCGACCGCTAATTCCCTTACGGCTGCTGTAACGCGCTTGAAAGATGATAGTCCGAGACGGCTAAAAGTCGCTTGTCTGCTGGCAGCGCCAGAGGGGGTCAGGTCGTTTCATGATTCTCATCCCGAGGTGCCGATTACGACAGCTGCGCTTGATCGTCAGCTGAACGAGCATGGCTATATTCTTCCGGGCTTGGGTGATGCCGGAGACCGGATCTTTGGAACACGCTGAGCAATGAAAATTTTAACGATGTTAACCGTTGGTTCGCCGAGATTAAGCGCATTCCTGGTTTGTGGCGTAACTCTTTTTGGCATAATTTTTTTTTCGGACTTTGCCGAGGCTAACGAACCGACGGTTTTCTCACTCACGCAGCAAGGTTGGGAAATTGTTTTTCATTCAGAGCGGCGTGAAAGTTACCCTGGGGAGCCGCCTTATGAGGCGCTAGAGCGCGTGGTGTTGGTGACGGAGTATCATCTTGAAAACGCGGGTCAAAAAATGGTGTGTTTTTTAAGTTACGACAGTCAAAAAGATCGTCAGAGTGAAACATGTGCGGTGCAATAGTATAAAAAACTGGGGATTCAAACACTTTAAGACATGATTGAAGCAATACAAAAATTTTTTAGCGCACGAATCGAAACAAAAGAGGGTGATGAGGAGAAAGAAACCGCTGCTCGGGTTGCAGCTGCTGCATTGCTTTTTGAGGCTGCAATGTCAGATTATCAGCTCGATGATGTTGAACGTCAGACGATCAAAGACCTCATTATCGAGCAGTTTAATCTTGATCAGTCCGATGCGATGACTTTGATAACCCTTGCGGAAGGTCAAGCGAAAGAAGCAACAGGCCTGCATGGTTTCACCACGCTAATTAATCAGAACTGGTCTGAAACAGAACGTGTGAACCTGATGGAGAAAATGTGGCGAGTGGTTTATGCCGATGGACGTCTTGATGATCATGAGCTCCATTTAATGCGAAAAATCCAACGCTTACTTCATATTCCCCAGATCGACTATGTTGCTGGAAAATTACGCAACAAACCAAGTACCCCTTGAATGAATCGATGAAAATTGTGCTCGAGTGTTTTTCGATAACACCCTTCCGGCGTTAAGCCGCTCGCGTCAGCCTTTAGACGAGTGACCGGCCGCTCAACCATCCGGAATAATAATGATGATGTCTGTAATTGATCGTCTTTTTTGCGCCAGGATATTACCCAAAGAAATATTGATTAAACCGTCTGTAATCGTCACGGTTTTTTGCCTAAGTTTTGCTTTACATCTTTCGGCCAGTATTTTTAGCGAGGGGCGCACTCACCCGGATTCTGATTATCAAATCCTAGAGTTTGCTAATTTCAAGGTGGGTAATGAATCAAATTTGACCCTGCCGTGGGAGTTCTTTGAACAAATCAGGCCGGCTTTGCAGCCCGCGCTTGCCTTCGTTGTGCATGAATCAGTTGGCAATGGTGATCCATTTCAAACTGCATTTTTTTTACGTCTAATGTCGGCGGTACTGGGTTTGGCGAGCTCTTGGTCGTTGTGTTTTTATGCCTTTCGCTGGCTCACAGAGAGATGGGCGCAGCATTCATTGATTATGCTTACAGGGTTTTTTTGGCTACTTCCTGTCTTGAATGCGCGATTTGCCTCTGAAACCTGGGCTGCTGCCTTTTTGGCGATTAGTATTGTGCTCGTACACCGCACTTGCGAGATGGAGGGGCAGCGCCGAATCGGCTGGGCGATTTTCTCCGGACTTAGTCTTGCAATCTTGTTTTATCTTCGCTTTCCCGTCGCATTTGCGATTCTAGGGCTCGGGCTGTGGGTTCTTTTTATTGCCCGACCTGGCATCAGGGTGCTTAGCGGCATGATGTTTGGGGTTGCGCTCGGCCTGACCCTGAATATCTTGATTGATTATTGGTTTTACGAAGAGTGGGTCATAACCCCCATTAACTACTTGGCGGCAAATTTGATTGAAGGCAGAGCTGCCGGCTATGGACTGGATCCATGGTGGTACTTTATCGAGAAGATCTTTTTTCTGCTAGTTCCTCCGGCTAGTCTTTTTTTGATGTTGATGGTTGTGGTGGCCTGGTTAAGGAAACCAAAACATATTTTGACTTGGGTAAGTGTTTTTTTTCTCGTCGGTCATTCGTTGGTTGGACATAAAGAAACCCGCTTTTTGTTTCCCATTATTTATCCGTTACTCATTATCGGGATTGTCGGGGCCCAGAGCCTGTTGTGTCAGCCATGGGCCAACTACCAACACTTAAGAAACAAAAAAATCGTGAAATACGCCGTTTTTTATTTTTGCATTGTCAACACGATGGCACTGTTATTCACGACTTTTGCGCCCGCAAATCAAGAAGCCGTGATCCATAAATGGATTTATAACAATAGCCTGCACCACTCGTCCAAGTTACTGACCTATCACAAGAATCCGTATCATGACGGTCGTGGAATGGTGAGTTTTTTCAGATCTTCGAAGGCACAGTTTTTGCATATCAATTCAGCGGATGAGCTTAACCAGACCGTGAATGAAAGTGATCTGCCTGTTTATGTTTTCGTGCCATCGGTGTACGCGCCGATGGACTTAAGGACTCAATGCATAAGCCTTGAGCTCGAGGTTAGCGCTTTGCCCAACTGGATACGCCAATTGGATTTTGGATTATGGTTTTCGGATCTGCGAATCTGGAGTATTTTTCGCTGTGGCTGATTAGGGTTGAAATAACTAATTGAAGGTAACAAGCCCGCATCTCATTTAAACTACCGATATGCCTCGTTTTTCCCCGACAAACTGGTTCAGTACCCCAAAAGGCCGTTGGCTGCTTTGGGGACTATTATTTACTGCAGTAGGCGTGCTTTTCTACCGGTTCATGATTCATGACGGTGATTTTGATGTGTATTGGGCTTCCACATTTCGTTTCATTCATGGCCTAAAGATTCATGTCTACGAGCAAAATGTGTTCACTTATCCCACCTTTGCTTCGTTTTTACTCTTGCCGCTTTATCCGTTGGGATACTCTGCAGGCAAGATAATATTTTTTATTCTCAATGTTGTGCTCTTAATCAGTGCGATCGCGGTTTGTCAGCGCAGAATTGTGGGTAATAGTCCGGTAAAAACGGCGGCGCTGGTTGTTGCCTTATTTTTCTCGTTTCGCTCGATTCTGGATGTCTTTAACAACCAGCAAACCGATATCATTATTTTTGCTTTGGTGAGTTTTGGAATCGCACTGTTCGCACGTTTTCCAATGATAGGGACCAGCGTGATGGCGCTAGCGGCGGGACTTAAGGCGAACCCGCTGTTTATGATTTTATTGCCGGTTTTTAAAAAGCGGTGGTCGGCTGTTGCAGTTTTTCTTGTGCTGACTGTTGGTTTTATATTGATGCCTGACCTTTCAAAATATGCGTTTACGGATAGCTGGACGGATTCTGAATTTATAGTGCCAGGATCAGTTATGCCAAAGCGTGGCGAGATTCCGCAGGGTCAATTCACCGCAGAGGCCCGAGATCCCGGATTCTGGAGTTATCTGAAAGAGCACTACCACATGACGCTTTCGGCATCACCTGATCAGGTGCGATGGTGGCAAGATCGCGGTAGCGCGGGAAATCAGTCACTTTACAGAATTCTGGCCACTCACTTCGGAAAAGCAGTGCCGTCTAATTTCGTACTTTTAGGGTTATGTGCGTTATTTGGATTACTGCTGATGCTTGCGACCCGAATTCGAGGGGATTCGGTATTCGTGCTCGGCGTACTTTTCTATACCGCGTTTGTGTTGATTGGTCCCCAGTCGTCAAAAGCCCACTTTATTGCATTTTTCGGGCTGCTACTTTATTCGTGGCACGACGCGCTTGAAAAAAATTCCTGGATCAAAAGTGCAATTTTGCTTGTGCTCTCGGTATTTTTGGGCGTCAAGGCCGCGGCTTACGCATTGCCGTCAGGGTGGGTATCGCGGGATATTGTGGGTCTTTCCGCCGTTGGGTTGTGGCTGTATAGCTACTGTTTGTTTTTAATTTCTGGGCATCGAAAATAATTAGAAATACTTATTTTCCAAAGCGCAAACGCCAAACCATTGTTAGCGCTTCTCGGAAGGTTTGCCCGGACATTTTGGACTCTCCAATGGTTCGGTCGGTGAAATGTATGGGTACTTCAACAACTCTTAGCCCCGCTTGCAACGCACGCCATGTGGTCTCGATTTGAAATCCGTAGCCGACTGATTTAATTTGATTGAGGTCGAGGGATTGAAGTGCAATTCGCTTAAAACACTTAAAACCACCCGTGAGGTCATTCAGCGATACGCCGAGAATTGTTTTTGCATAAAGATTACCGCCACGCGAGATGAACAGTCGAGACAGAGGCCATCCCGTGACCCCACCTCCTTTAATCCACCGGCATCCAAGCGCAATGTCTGCAGTCTGAGTGGCTGCAAGCAAGCGCGGCAAATCGGCAGGGCTGTGGCTGAAATCGGCATCTATCTCAAAAACGTGACTATAGTCACGCTCCAGAGCCCAAGCGAAGCCCGCTAAGTAAGCCCGTCCGAGACCCGCTTTGGAACTTCGATGCATTACCTTTATCTGTGGATCGACTGCAGCGAGATCATCGGCTAGAGCTCCGGTGCCATCGGGAGAATTATCATCAATCACGAGAATGTCAGCAGAAGGTAATGCTGATCTGACCGCGGCAATAAACGACTCAAGGTTGCCACGCTCGTTAAATGTTGGCACGAGTACGAGGGGGTGGGTCATACGGTCGAAGTGTACTGTGGATCAGGTTGTAGGAGACAATGATAATCTTAATCTATTCATGAAGACTAGCGTAATTTTCCAAGAATTAAGTTGGTTTTTCTAAACAAAAAATAATGAAAAAATCTTTATTCCTTGATAACCAAAATATTCTGGCGTTCGCTCACCGGGGAAATAGTGAGGCAGCACCTGAAAATACAGCCGCAGCTTTCCAGAGCGCCGTTGATCTTGGATTTAAATATCTTGAGACGGATGTTCACTGCACGCGAGATGGTGTACTCATTGCGTTTCACGACGATCGACTTGATCGGGTGACCAATCAAAAAGGACGCATTCAGAATCTTAATTACGCTGACGTGGCCTGTGCCCGTGTCGATAATTGTGAGCCAATTCCTTTAATGGAAGAACTGCTCGCTGATTTTCCAGATATCCGTTTTAATATCGACCCAAAATCAGATGCGGCTGTGCAACCGTTGATTGAGATTATTAAGCGAACGTCTGCCGAAAATCGTGTCTGCGTCGGCTCATTTTCAGACCGGCGATTGCGCCAGATCCGGTCTGCGCTACCGGAAGTGTGTACGTCCATGGCAACCTATGAAGCGGCAAGAGCAAGATTAAAAAGCCTCGGCGTTCGATTGGGGTCGTTAAGCGCAAATTGTGCGCAGGTACCAGTGAAATGGAATGGCATTAGCGTTATTGACCGTCGTTTTATCCAAACCATGAAAGCGCACGGTATCCCTGTTCATGTTTGGACCATCAACGACGCATCGGAAATGCATCAACTATTGGATATGGGTGTCGATGGCATCATGACAGATCGTCCCGCTCTGTTGAAATCAATTCTGATTAGCCGAAAACAATGGTCCTAGCATTTTCCGTATTAGTAGGGATCTTTTACCAATCGGAAAAAAAATATGCCGGCAAAAAACAGTAACGCGATCGAAAGAATTCCGAGGCGAGGGTTTCCTGACAAATGGGCAATAGTGCCCATCATGACGGGCCCAAAAACAGCGGCGGCTTTCCCAACAACGTTATAAAAACCAAAAAATTCCGCATTTTTTTCTGCCGGAATGAGGCGACTAAACATCGATCGACTAAGCGCCTGGATGCCGCCCTGTACTAATCCGATTACCGCCGCGAGGATGTACATCTGGAGGGCGGTTTCCATAAAAAAAGCATAAATAGTGACGCCAATATAAATCCAGATACAAATCCAGATTCCGCGCTGAGCGCCGTAGCGTTCCCCAAGGCGTCCGAAAACAAGTGCGGCCGGAAATCCAATAAATTGAACCAGCAGTAGCGCGGTGATCAGGTTATCAGATGAAAGACCGATGGATAGTCCAAAATCGACCGACATCCGTACGATGGTGTCCACGCCGTCGATATAAAGCCAATAGGCCAGCAAGAACATCCATACATTTCGATATTGCGAGATGCTTTTTGCAGTCGTGGCAAGTGCCGCGAAGGTCAGTTGAAAGTTAACATGGCGTCGTCCTGTCTTCGGCAAGGGTTCTTCGACATATAAAAAAAGCGGAATCGAGAAGAGTGTCCACCACACAGCGACACTAATAAAAGACCATCGCACTCCTTCCGCGGCATCGGCTAACCCAAAAATGTGAGGCTTTAGCGTCATTAGGACATTTACAAGAAAAAGAATTCCGCCACCTAGATATCCCAAGGCAAAGCCAAACGCAGAAACGCGATGGCGCTTGTTAGGGGGTGCAACGATCACCAGAAGCGCATCGTAGAATGTGTTTGCACCCGAAAAACCAACGACCGCAATGGCATAAAGAAGGATCGCGAAGGGCCACATGCCGGCCTGAACCAAATACAAGGCGCCTGTTGCCAGAATACCAAGACTCGCAAATCCAGCGAGCATTCGTTTGCGCAACCCACCGGTATCGGCCATCGCACCCAAAACAGGCGCGAGGATCACAATAACAAGACTGGCGAGCGAATTACCAATGCCAAGATAAAATGTACTTTCGGTGATTACAGCGTCTTGACTCCAGTACTGCTTAAAAAAAATCGGGAAGAAACCAGCCATGACCGTGGTTGCGAATGCCGAATTCGCCCAATCATATAGCGCCCAAGAGACAGTTCTTTTTCGAGGCGAAGCATTCATTTCAGGCTTGCGAATAATTTAATCAAGGTGAGCTTGATTCAGGCTGGGAATCTGTAATCCTACAGGATAGTGATTGAGAAAACTTTCTGTCGTTTAATCAGTTCGGAGACACTCAAGTTATCTTATTTACCGGTTGGCAGGCCTTCGTCTTTCCACCTTAGGATGCCGCCCGCGACGCTAGCGACTTTCTCGTAGCCTGCCTGACGCAGAATATTGACTGCCATCGCAGAGCGGCGACCTGATCGACAAATGGCCATTATTGGTTTCTCTGAGGGAACTTCGCTCACACGGTCTTGCAACTGTCCTAGTGGGATACTTGCGTTGGCATTTGTTTTTTCGCCCGGGATACGCTCTTCGGCCTCTCGAACATCAAGAAGATAAACATCAGGTAAATGTTCTGCGACCCACGTTGATTCAACCTCCATAACTCCCGCGAAGGTTATTTTTACGGGCGCCCAGTCAGGCTCTGCCGGCATTAACTCAGGTTTTCCGCTCGCCATGTTCGCTGGTAACGCAACGTCAATATGTTTTGGGTGAGGCAGTCGCATTGCGCTCATGTAACCTACAAAATCTGTGCGGCTCGCATTCCCGCCTATTCGGGCGTTATATTGCTTCTCTTCTTCGACAGAGCTTAC
Source organism: Candidatus Thioglobus sp. (assembly GCA_004212795.1). Lineage (GTDB taxonomy): Bacteria > Pseudomonadota > Gammaproteobacteria > Arenicellales > UBA868 > UBA868. Next base: position 11,086 of record SHBR01000002.1, on the reverse strand, counting down.
CGTCCTGCCGTTGTAATCATGGCCAGGATAAATTAAACACGAGGCAGGGAGCGATAAGATTTGATCGTTAATGGAGTCAAATAATGTGCTGGCATTACCCTGCTGAAAATCGGATCGCCCGCAGCCGCGGATTAAAAGTGCGTCGCCTGTAAATGCGTGTGACTGATTGTCGGTGATATAAGTTAAACAGCCATCGGTGTGTCCAGGGGTTGCACGAACCTCCAGATATTGCTCGCCAAACCTTATTTGATCACCATGAGCCAGTTCAATATCGACATTTGCTGCACCAATTCTTTTTGAGGCTAAAATTTGACAGCCTGTTTTTTCTTTTAGTATCCAGGCACCGGTCACATGGTCAGCGTGACAGTGGGTGTCCACCGCATAACGTAATGTAAGACCAAGCTCGCGGATTAAAGCCAGGTCTCGGATCGCCTGCTCAAACACGGGGTCTATGATAACTGCTTCTCGAGAATTGTCGTCCGCGACCAGGTACGTGTATGTTGAAGAACTCGAATCAAATAATTGGCGAAATATCATATTTTTCATTACCCCAAAGCGTGTGCAAGCTAAATATTTTTTTGAAATTTTCGATACATGAGTGAGTGAACATGCCTTTAGCTTTTCATAAGCACCGATGTTCCAACAGTCCGTAAGGCCAAGACCCGTTAGATGACGTTTCGCTATCTCGCTGCGTTGACCACGTCGGCAATAGAGCAGGCGCGGTCTTAAAAAATAAGTAAATAATTAAAAACTAATATAATAAAAGCAATGGCCCATTGTCAACAATGTCACCTAAAAGTTCGTTCGTCTATTTTTTTGGGATCGAGACTCGACTGCCGGACTTGAATGTTGTTGCGGGATGCGCCAATCTTTAGACGCGATCTATTTATCTGCTGCGATTGAGGAAATCTTATGAGTGAAGGGTTTAAGGGAGGCTGTCTTTGCGGTGCTGTTTCTTTTGAGTGTTCGGCGGAACCCATGTTTCAGGCTAATTGCCATTGTGATGACTGTCGAAAGTCAGGCGGCGGGGTTTACGCTTCTTTTGCTTTTGTTGATGCATCAACCATTTCAATTTCCGGCGAAATGGGGAGCTATGAGCATTTGAGCGATAGCGGTAGCACGATGACCCGACATTTTTGTCGCGAATGCGGTTCGCCGGTATTTCATCAGAACAGTCGTGCGCCGACCCGTTTGGGTGTGCGCGTGGGTCTTATCGATGCTGCGCACTGGTTTAAGCCTCAGGCGAATGTGTATGCGAGTAGGAGGATTCCTTCCACGCCTGTTGATCCTGAAATAAAAGCCTTTGATAAGATGCGTTCCTGACAACAAGGCGCCGCAAAATAAATTAGAGATTTAAATTGCGACAGCGTGTCGATCCGTCTTAGCGGCCATCAGAGCCATTAGGATGATCGCAGTCAGAATTAGTGCACCGCCCGTCAATGAAGCGGTCGATGGTATCTCGCCGATCCCGATCCAAACAATGATAGGCCCAGCGATTACTTCGGTTAGCGATAAAAGAGTTAACTCGACAGCCTGCAAGTGTTTCGCGCCGGCCGTGAAGAGTACGAATCCAAGTCCGATCTGAAACCACCCCATTGTCAGGCAGTTTAGAATATCGATCGTTTTCAGCGAGAAGGGTAACTCGTCGACAATGAGTCCAGTAAAACCAAAAATAGCTGCAACCATCGTCGCGAAAAAGATCGTGATCAGTTTGTCCGTTTGCGGGCGGGCCCGAAGCGAAACCGTTAATCCAGCAAAACTCAGTGCCGCTATCAAGGCAAATCCTTCGCCAAGACCCTTGCCAAGAGATAATTCATCGCCTGCCATGATCGCGATGCCAACAGCAGTGACAAGCATGCCAACCCAGATATAAGGTTTAATTCGCTCGCCGAGCAGAAATCTGCCGGCTAGCGCCGCAAAAAAAGGGGCGCTGGCAAGTAAAAACATTGCGTTGGCAACCGTCGTGTATTCAAGTGCCAGAATGTATCCGGCAAACGCCGTGCCAAGACATAGCCCCCCAACTAATGCAGGGACGCCGGCATCGATAAGCTTTGCTGGCAGGGCGCCCCGATAGCGCCAGACAAACCATATTAAGAGCGCGCCGAGAAGTGCCAGTGATCGATAAAAAAGCACATGCCAAGGTGTGGCGTCTTGAAGCAAACGATAAAGAATGCCGGAAGTGCTCCACAAAATTCCTGCCAACAAGACAAACAAGACACCGACGCGATGACTGGAGGCCAGGGTCAAGTAATCACTCTAAGTATTTTGAAAAGCAGGCGGCGCTCTAGCGCTTACCGGTAAAGACAGGCAGGCGCTTGTTAATAAACGCATCCAGCCCTTCCTGTCCATCAGCCCCGGTCATATTGGCGCTAATCTCCCGGGTCTCAAGTTTGGTTTGGTTTAAAAAATCATTATTAAGACTTGTATTGAGTAGGCGTCGTGTTGATGCAAAAGCCTGTGTTGGTCCTTTTGATAACTTATGCGCAAGTTCGATTGCAGCATCTAGCGCGGTATCTTTAGGAACGGTCCGTGTTGCAAGCCCCCATTCGACGGCTTCAGATGCGGACAGTTCCCTGTTCTCAAAGAGGAGTTCCTGCGTGCGCCGTATGCCGATTAACCTTGGAAGCAACCAGGTCGAACCACCATCAGGACTTAATCCCGCTGCGGTATACGCAAGGCGATAACGGGCGGTTTCGTCGACAAGCACGATATCTCCAACCAGCGTCATTGGAACACCACCACCCGCTGCCATTCCGTTGACGCCGACAATGACCGGTTTAGGCATATTGAGGAAGCTATTCTGTGCGTCGTGCCAGCGATCTGCGGTATCTATCAGGGCCTGAGGATTCGTGCCAGAGGTTTTGAACTCCTTTAGGTTGCCACCAAAGCTAAACATAGGCCCCCTCGCACTAAAAACAACCGCTCGGATCGAATTATCTTTTTCGGCCGTTTGTGCAGCAGAAAATAGGTCCAGCGCCATTCTTTTTGACAGCGTATTTCCAGAATCTGGATTGTTTAAACAGATAACTGCGATATCGCCGTGATGCTCAAAATCAACGTGAGTGAGTTGCAAAATAAAGCTCCTGGACGTTAAGTCAATCGATCGGGAGTGTATCATCGCTGACACCACTGATATGATCAAACATTTCAAACAACGTTTTCTAGAGGACTTAACCGCGCCTGCGACGGGTGCTACCATGCGCCATCAAAGTCCTTAAATATTAGGAGATCAAACATGCCGATGGGACAGAAGATCAGCCTCGAAGTTGAGCTGCATCAAGATACAGTGGATATGCTCGAGTATGCGAAAGAAACCTACGGTTTTCGTAGTACCTCGAAAGCGCTCAGGGTCATGTTGGATTACATGGTGGCTGATGCAGATTGGAACGAGGTATTCCTTAGCCAACGCTGTTTGCGGTGCGGTGCAGGGAAGGGATGGCAGCAACCCGATCCAGAGTGATAGAAATTTTTTAACAGGGACACAGTGATGACCAGTCAATTGCGGATAGTCAGTGACGACGATAACTATACACAGCAACGAGTTGAGCTCGCAGCTTCTTTTAGATGGGCTGCGAGAATGGATTTGCACGAAGCAGTCGCGAATCATTTTTCGCTCGCGGTAAATGAAGATGGCACCAAGTTCCTTATTAACCCTAATCAGGTTCATTTTTCCCAGGTTAAGGCGAGTGATCTTGTGCTGATTGACGCAAATGACCCTCATACGATGGACAGGCCAGACGCGCCTGATCCAACCGCTTGGGGTCTCCATGGGGGAATTCATCGTCATTGCCGGCATGCACGCTGCGTAATGCATGCGCATCCAGAGTATGGCACCGTGCTTGCCAGCTTAAAGGATAGTCGATTACCGCCAATTGATCAGAATTCAGCGGTATTTTTTAATCGTTATGTTATTGACGAGCACTATGGCGGTCTCGCGCTCTCTGATGAAGGGGAGCGTTGCGCACAACTACTGGCTAATCCGGCGCATAAAACGATGATCATGGGGAATCATGGTGTCATGACAATAGGTGATAGCGTGGGAGATGCTTTTAACCGACTCTATTATTTTGAGCGTGCTGCGCGGACCTATGTACAAGCGCTCCAGACCGGCCAACCACTTCGTGTGTTGTCAGATGAGATTGCTGAAAAAACGGCAAGTCAGATTGAGGCCTATCCTTCACAAGATGATCGACATTTAAGTGAGATTCTGGCAATTCTTGACAAAGAAGAGCCGGAATTTCGAACCTAGCCAATTGATCAGTGACCGAGAAAAGGTTTTTAAAATTTTCTTTATATTTCTCGCACGCGCAATATGATTGAGTGGTGGCCAGCGATTGGCTCAGCGGTGCTCGCTTACGGGTGGTGGCTTCTTGCGGGCGGGCTTTTATTAGTCGCATGGGTGTTTAGACGTTCTGATCGCTCAGAGATTGATATTCGAGTTGCTGTTGGTCTAATCGGGCGTGAGCTGGAACAGGCGCCCGATCGACTCTATGTCTCGGTTCATCCCAACTGGTCGGTTTATCGCAAACAAGTCAGTCATCGCCTTAAACTGGCAGTTCCTAATTTATCTACCGACTTGATTGGCCAGGTTTTGGCCGAGTTTGACGCCTGTTATGAACTCTCAGATGGGGTGTACATTCGCTTGGGTTCAGCGGCGGATGATTCGACACCCTTGATTGAGAATGATTTCGTGCCGTTGGTTGTGCCAACTGAAAATTTTCGATTACAAAAGTTGCAGGCTCGTCGTCGATGGCGCCGAACGAGAGCGGTTGCCGCTAGTATTTTTATTTATGGCGTCGTTGTCATCGCTGGATTGTGGATACTCATTTTGATTCGCGGACATGGGTGAGTATGTTGGTGAAAGCTAAAATTAACTTCCGCTTGAGTGAGTAGAGTTCTCCTCTCGGGGTTGAACCAGTGCCAAAGCCCCCATCATGATCGCAAGCGAAAACCAAACCCAGATCGAGTGGGACTCGTCGTAAATTATGATTCCCCACAAAACGCCAGCGAGGGTAACGAGGTAGGCGCATTGACTGGCAAAGACCGGTCCGGTCCGCATCACCAGGTAAAAAAATCCGGCATAGGCTCCCGCGGTGATAGCGCCCATCGCAATAATGGCCCAGCCCGGTCGGGTCAGGGGCCATGGCAGCATCGAAAATGCATCAGCCCCCCAAATGATCGGAGTCAGCATAATGGTGGCGCACGTAAGCACGCCTGTGACCACTGCAAAAACATCACCATTTTTCGGCATTTTTATTGCAATAACAAGATTCTCTAAGGCGTAGCATCCCGCTGCAAGCACCATGATTACAACCCAAAACGCAGCGGACGGTTTTGGTAGGCTAGTGCTCGGCATAACTAGAAATGCGATAGAAATGATTCCGAGCACAACGCCCAGAATCCGACCAAATGATGGCGTTTCGATTCTTAAAATAATCGCCCCAACGAATGTTGTTAGCGGTACAGTCGCCACCGTAATCGATAGCACCCCAGCGCTGACTTCAGAGGCCGCATAAAAATAAAGCGTACCCGGGATAACAGAGCCGAGTAATCCGCATATGACATACAGGCGTAAGTATTGCTTTGTAATCGGTACCCGTTTACGGGTGATTAAGCAGAAAAATCCAAGACAGATCGTACTGGTGATACACATCCAGTAGTTTATGGCGAGCGGATGGAAATCGCCCTCGGTCGACATTCGGGCAAGTGAAAATGAAAAACCCCAGGAAATCCCCAATAGGATCAAAATAGAGAAGTTCCAGATTTTGCCCCAATTTAGAAGACCGCCACGAAGATTATTTTTCAGTGTATCTGGCTGCACAAATGAGCTCCAGCTAAATTATGTTGACGGCCAGGAATGCTGATTTAAACGAGGACGAAAGGCAGCATCATCGGCAGGATCGCTATGGCTGCGATATTACCGAATCCCACCATGGCAGCCACTTTCATTGGCTCTTGATCGTATTGCTCGGCAACCAGATAAACCAATACGGCAGGCGGAAGTGCACTATAAAGCAATAGGGGACGGAACTGTTCTGGTGGTAGCTGGAGTATGGGCTGGATAATAAGCGCGATAATGACTCCGGTCAGTGGACAGATTACGGCACCCATTAAGCCGATTTTCCAGTCACTGAGTTTCACATCCACAAGTCGAATGCCGAGTGTAAACAGCATGACGGGAATTAATGCATCCCCCAGCATCTCAATTGGAGTGGCGATTACACCAGGGATAGAGATTTTTAGCAGGCTGACCAGAAGTCCAGCGATTGACGCAATGATGGTGGGCGAAAACAAAACATTACGCCAGTTGACTTTTTTGTCGACGATGTATATTCCGACCGAAAAATACATTAAGTTGGTAACGATGAGTAGTACGACAGCGGGCGCAAGACCTTCATGGCCAAAGGCAAGTATTGCGAGCGGAAGTCCAAGATTGCCGCAATTGTTAAACATCATTGGAGGTAAAAATGTTCGCGCATCATATTTAAGTGCGATCGCAACCGGCCAAGCGAGCAGACCCGAACCCAGAAATATCGCGATCGCCGCAATAGCAAGTTCTGGATATTGACCGAGATCAAAGTCCTGACCTGACATCACACTAAAAACCAAAGCAGGTAAAAAGACGTTCACGGAGAGCGTATTGATGCTCGCGATATCGGTGCGTCGTTTTAAACTGTAAAGAAAGCCAAGTCCCGCCACCGCAATGACGGGAATCATGACCTCGAAAATTCGGATGAGCATGTAAAGTGCGGGCCTATCGGATGGATCACAACGCAAGTAGAGTAGACGGTATTTTCTCAGATCAGAAACATAAAGCGAAGGTTGTTAGCGATATTTTTTAACCCGATCAAGATGATGAGCTTAGACCCCTTTTGACGCTTCGCGAATAATCAATGGACTCTATTCAAATCTATCTCATTACTGCCGCTATTTTTTTTCTGGGAGGGGCAGTCAAAGGTACGGTCGGGTTTGGACTGCCGCTCGTGTCAATTACCCTGTTGACGCCCTTTTATGGACTGGTCGATGCGATTGGATTGATGGTGATACCGGCTGTGGTGACCAATTTTTGGCAAGCACTTGCGGGTGGAAATTTTGGGATCTCTTGGCGTCGGTTGTGGACGCTTTATGTTTCTGGCGTAGTATTTACTGCGATGTCGGCAATAATGCTGCTCCAGATTCACCCCCGGTGGCCGATGGCTTTACTGGGCGGTGTGATCATCGTTTATAGCATCAGTGGACTGGTGACCTGGCGTTGTAAGCCGCCCGGCCAAAGAGAGCGATGGCTCTCGCCCCTCATGGGGATGAGTACCGGTGTTTTCACGGGTCTGACCGGGGTGCTTGTGTTTCCGATGACCATTTATCTTAAGTCTCTAAGACTGGATCGTTCAATGATGATTCAGGCAATGGGTATTTATCTCGTGCTCGCAAACTTGACGGTGGCAAGTGTGTTTGGATGGCAAGGTGCTTTTCCGAAAGAGACGAGTGTCGTAGCAGTGATTGGCGTGGCGGCGGGCCTTATCGGAATGGCAGTTGGTCGACGGATCCAGCAACAACTTTCAGACCTGGTTTTTGAAAGAGCGTTTTATTTTGTGCTTGGTTTGCTAGGGCTTTTTATTATTTTGAAGGCGCTAATTTTGAAGTAGGTTACCAGTATTTCTCGTAATGAACTTGACCGGGCGATCTGGGTTTATGGATCGAAAGACCATATTTTTGGACCAGAATCTCAACCAGACCACTTTCGGTTTCAAAGTGTAATGCCCCGGTTTTCCGATCCTCTTTTGGAATACCAATCATTGCTGGATTGCCACAGGCAAATACATGAGTATGTTCAGCAGTTATACAAACACCAAATTCATCACTCAGCGTGTTGTTGCGGAAGTAATCCTGTATATAACGTTTATCACCGCCTTCCCGAGTGACGAGCGGGATATAGCAAAGATGGCCGTGACGGGTTGCTAGCGCTTCAATCTGAGATGCATAAGCAAGTTCAGATTGGTACCGAACACACTCCATCATGACGACTTGTTTACAATTTTGAATACAGCGCTCTAGCATGGTCATGTGGGGTGCAACGCCGGTGCCCGTCGACAGCAAGATCATTGTCATTTCGGAATCGAGATCTGGCAGTAGATAGGTGCCGACCATTTTGGGACGCACGTAGATTCGATCACCCTCTTTTTGCTCAAATAGAAGGGGGGTAAATTCACCCTCGGGGACACGAATAATCAGGAGCTCGAGAAGCGATGGGTCATGAGCGGGTGTAATCGACTGGGATAATGAGTACGGTCTTCGAATTAACTTATTCGCGACTGGATCCACGAGGCCAATACTGACGTAATGACCAGGGAGTCTGCCCGGAATCACTTCATCCGGTTTTATAAAAAAGATCGAAAGACCGTCCGCAATGTGGTCGATACGCTCGATTGTTGCGTTATAACTCTCAACGCCTTCCGGCTTTTTTATAGACATAAAACTGTAATTTAATTAATCTTTCAGATCACTTGATGAAATATTTTCTCAACTGAAAACGCTCAACATAATACGCCGCTAACGGTACACCAGTCCTTTAAAAGAAACAATGACTCTCAAGCAATCAATACACGGCATACGTGCGGTTCTCTTCGATGTCTTTGGCACTGTGGTGGACTGGCGAAGCTCGATATCACAAGAGGTGGTTAGCTTTGCCAAGCGTTGTGATTCAGTGGTGGACGGTGAAGCGTTTGCAGATCGTTGGCGCGCACTCTACCAGCCTGCCATGGAGAGAGTCCGTTCGGGCAGTATTGCATTTGTACCGCTTGATCAATTGCACCGAGAGAATCTTGATCAGACGTTGATGGAGTTCTCGTTAACGAATGCAAGCGAGACCGAGATTGCAAATCTTAACCTTGCCTGGCATCGACTCGATCCTTGGCCGGATGTGGTGCCGGGTTTACAGAAACTGAAGCGTGGATATCAGATCGGAACACTTTCAAACGGTAATATTGACTTGATAAAGAATATGGCTCGTCATGCAGGATTACCTTGGGACGCAATTCTTGGCGCAGAAGTAGCAAGAGCCTATAAGCCTCAACCACAGGCTTATTTGGGTTCTGCAGCAGCGTTAGGATTCGAGCCATCGCAATGCATGCTGGTTGCAGCCCACAACAATGACCTTGAGGCAGCGCTTGAGGTTGGCTTTAAAACTGCCTTCGTCGCTCGACCTTTCGAACACGGCCCCAACCAGGAGACCGATCTTTTCGCGGAGGGGGAGTATGAAATCGTTGCTCAGGACTTTATTGACCTTGCCGAGCAACTGGGTTGCTGAATCGTCTATTGGCGTTGTCGCTCGGCCAGTACAACGGCTAGCCCACTTAATACGACAACCCCGGCGCCGATTAACACGTGGGTTGCGGGTATCTCCATAAAAAATAAGAAACCCCAAAGCGCGGCCCAGACGAGTGTGGTGTATTCCAGTGCGCCAACCAGATAAACTGGGGCGTAGCGAAAGCCGTTGGTGATGGCGTATTGACCGAGTAATGCGACAACAGACAGTCCCAGCATTAGTAAAAGATTATTTAGATCTGGCGTTATCCAGGTCCAGGGCGCGCTGATCAGGCTGACAATTAAAATAGAAAGGGCGCCAGTGAGCAACATGAGTTCTGAGGATTCGGTTTTTGAAAGATGTCTCGTGTAAAGGCCGAGTCCGGCAAAACTGACGCATCCAAAAAGTGCTGCGCCGGCGCCGATCCAGTCCACATCGGCACCTGTCGGTTGGATAATAAAAAGAACACCAATAAAACCCGCAATGACCGCAAGAATCTGTCGACCATTAGGCGCCTCTGAGAGGACCATGCCGGATAAAACAGCCAGGATAATTGGATAAGCAGAGGCGATTGATATTGCATCAACAAGCGGCATTCGGGTGATCGCGTAGTAATAACTGAGAAACGCCGTAAGATTGAACAGCGCCCGTAATAAATGCGCGCCGGGTTTTTGGGTGACTAGCCCCACAGCGCCCCATCTGCTGACGCAAATAAGGGCAAACACGGGAACCATTACGACACTTCGTATCAGCAGCAATTGAAATAGCGAAAAATCATCGGAAAGCCATTTCACTAGCGCGTCTTGCATTGAAAAAAGAAACGATCCCGCGAGCGTGAAAGCGCCACCCAGGAGAACAACGCGTTTCAAGGCGTGGCTGCCACAGTTATGCCGATCAAACGAAGATTACGGTCAACGCAGTTCCCGCGCATGATGGGCAACATGCTCACCGATAAATGAACTAATAAAGTAATAGCTATGATCGTAGTTTGGCTGTTTGCGGACGATCAGGCTAAGGCCAGCCTTATTGAAGGCGGTCGCTAGTGCGTCAGGCTTTAGTTGTTCCTCAAGAAAATTATCAGCCTCGCCCTGATCAACAAGGATAGGACCTGAAAATTTCGAAGAGGTGGCGAGCTCACAAGCATCCCACTCCCGCCAGAGGGCCTGGTCAGTACCGAGATACCCGGTAAATGCTTTCTGACCCCACGGGCAATTGATGGGATTACTGATTGGCGCAAATGCAGAACATGACCGAAAAACATCAGGACGCTTGAGCGCGCTGATGAGTGCGCCGTGACCCCCCATCGAATGGCCGGTTATGCCCAAACGCTTTGAATCACATCCAAGCACCTGCGTCATTAGTTTGGGAAGCTCTTCAGTGACGTAATCAAACATTTGATAGTTTTGATCCCAGGGCGAACGAGTGGCATTAATATAAAAGCCCGCACCTGAACCAAAATCATAATCATCGTCTTCTCCCGGCAGTTGAAGACCGCGAGGAGAGGTATCCGGCATGACGAGGATTAGTCCGTGTTCTGATGCATATCGTTGCGCGCCGGCTTTTTCGGCGACGTTGGCCCAGGTACAGGTCAGGCCCGAAAGATAAAGTAAAGCGGGCTTCGGTTCGGTGTTTTCGGGATCAGGGTCAAAAATCGCAAATTCCATCTCGCATTTTGTGCTCTCGCTTCGGTGCCGATAGACTTGCTGTCGCCCGCCAAATGCGTGCATTTCCTGTAAACGTTCCATAAATGAATACTTAAAAAGTGACAACGCTGCGGATTGACTT
>SHBR01000019.1 GCA_004212795.1 Candidatus Thioglobus sp. | reverse complement strand
GCGACCTGTCCCGCCGTAAAAATAAAACCCCCACCTGCCGTGCCAGGAGAATACGGATAGCTTGGTCTTGGTTGAAACTCGAGGCTCGCAGGTTTAAGGGTTTTTCTTGGCATCTTGTTATCCTCAAATTTTTAAAATCTAATTTCGTCCATTATCAATCGCATACTTATTCCCGTCTAGATTGGTTTTGGACCGGTTTATCACGATCCCCCAAGTTATCCGACAGTACTTGCCAAGCAATTTAAAGGCTTTTCACAATCTTGATCTCTTGCATTTTGTCCATATTTTTGAAGAAAAAAGGCGGCCGTCAGGTTGCTAACAGCATTCATTAAAAGTTGTTTTACCATTTATTTTTCTCAGTTTTGTTCGATTGCAAGTCCTCATGGCACTCGCATTCAAGAATACCGCTACGGTGATTGACAGATTATGCTTGAGACCTTAATCAGCAGATCAAGATCTCCTCTCTATTTTTTTAGGTATTCAAAAACAATAAATACTTTCCTGATATCTTTCTGCAAGAAGACCCTACTCTACCGAGTCAATCCTGAGTTAAAATGAACACATAGGCAAAAATTTGGACTTTATAAAAAAAGTCATTTCAAATACACGCGCCCGTAGCTCAGCTGGATAGAGTACCTGGCTTCGAACCAGGTGGTCGGGAGTTCGAATCTCTCCGGGCGCGCCATATCAAATTTAAATCAAAGCTAATCTGCCCTCAAAAAAAGCTCGTCGTGCCCAATAAAAATGGCCCCGGAGGGGCCATTTTAAAACCATATAACGCTACGCCTTAGCCTAGATTTGGCAGCCAGCGCGTTCCGCTTATGACGTCACGAGGACCTACCATTTATGCTCGCCGCAGACGATTTCAACACCCTTATCGCCCGCTACATTTTCATCCCACGCTCTTTTGCAGTTTTGCAGCGGAGAAAAATACCAGTACGCCCCGATCAATATTGCGGCAATGATTGCTATCTTGATTAAACTGTTCATAAAATTTTTTCCCGTTTATTAAAAAATAAAAGTCGTATTTTACTTAAGAACTTTATTGCCGCTAACGCTACGCCGCTTTTTTAACTCGTGCCACTTTAGATCGCTTTCCTTTTGACTCTGCTTTTCGCCAATGGCCAGGTTTTCGGGCGGTTGATGGCTTAGTGGACTTTCCAAAACGCCGACGCGGTTTTTGATTCGGCTTTCTCGCTCCAGGATTGTTTGGCTCCGAAGACGTTGGCTCAAGCCCATCGATCGTTTCACGCTTTATCTTACGACTGGTCAGCTTTTCAATCTGGGACAACTTTTTCCAGTCTGCACTTCCCACCAAGGAAATCGCCTGACCTGTTGCGCCTGCGCGACCGGTGCGACCAATTCGATGAATATAGTCTTCGGCCACCATCGGCAGGTCAAAGTTAATAACATGACTAATATCTTTAATATCGAGTCCGCGCGCCGCAACATCAGTGGCCACCAGCGTATTCAGTCGACCCTTGCGTAGATTTTCCACTGTCTGTCGACGCTTGTTCTGACTCATATCACCATGTAAAGCACCGCTCTTATGCCCCTTATCTCGCAAAATTTTTGATAACTGATCAGCGCCACGTTTTGTCGCGGTAAAAATCAGCGATTTTGAAGACTCGCCATTGGATAGCAAATGTTCCAGAACTTTTTGTTTGTGGGCCTTGCTATCAACATGATGCATGCATTGTTCTATTGATTTATGCCGCTCGTTGTTTGCGGCCAGGGAAACGCTCTCCGGGGTTTTCAAGAGGCGGTTTGCAATTTTAAGAACGGCCCCCTCAAGCGTGGCGGAGAATAAAAGCGTCTGTCGTTTTGTAGGCATCGCGGATGCAATTTCTTTTACGGCATCGATAAATCCCATGTCTAGCATTCTGTCTGCTTCGTCGAGCACCAGCATCTCAAGTCTGGAAAAATCCACCTTGCCTTGTTCCATGTGATCCATCAAGCGGCCTGGCGTGGCTACTAGCAGATCAAGGCGTCCTCTCAGCATTCTAAGCTGAGGGCCATAAGCGACCCCGCCCACAATAGAGCCAGACGTCATCTTCAGTCCGCGACTGAATTGCCTTATGTTTTCATTAACCTGCGTCGCCAGTTCTCGTGTTGGTGTCAAGACTAATACGCGCGGCCCTTGGCCACGCATTTTTGATGGGCGCAAAAGATGCTGTAGAGCGGGCAAAACAAATGCGGCAGTCTTACCCGTGCCGGTCTGGGCAGAGGCCATTAGATCTTTCCCAGACAAAACGATTGGGATTGCTTCTTGCTGAATGCGCGTGGCTTGATGAAAGCCGGTTTGCTTTATTGCTGCGAGTATTCTGGGGTCGAGTTTAAGTTGTTCGAATTCCACGAGTTGTTCCTGACGTTAAGCGTCGTAGTAGTAAAAAGGGAGACCTGAAAAATATAGATTCAGGCTTATATCATCTGGCTTAGCCAGGCAACGGTCTTACAGCTTAGATTACAAACCGTTGCACGCTGCTAACCAGGACACAATGAATGTGCGACGCACATCGGGGAGGTCAGAAACGTGATTCCTCTTTTTTAGAGGAGGCGCGACTATACACGTCGGGAGTGAAAAATACCATAACCATTCAGGCTATAACAAAAACCTCCAGAAACTCGTCTCGCGATAACACCAAATCGCTCAACCTCATTAATGGGTCGTAATTGTTTCATCCATGCCCGATTCGGCTTGAATCCAGGCTCTCATCAGTTCAGGGACCAGGCCCTCAAGACTTTCGATATATGCTTTTGCGTTTTCTATGCTTTCGTCAGCATCATATGCCTGCTTACTGACATCAACTGCAGCAATAAAATCATCAATCGTCAAAAATTTCTCTTCAGGCACTGGGGCAAGCAACTCCATAGATAAGTTAAAACAGTTTTCCGATTGGTCTTCCAAACATTCTTAAAATTCGAGAACCTCAAGCGAGAGGTCTAGCAACAGAAATAAACCGGGCTTTGATCGAGCGTAATACTGAATCACCCAGAATCTACGAAAGTAAATCGAGGTAAGCGGTATATTCTAACAGCATAATAAAAACCCCAACATTTGGCTATCGTCTTGGATAAAATCGATATCAAGGTTGAATCTAAACTCAATATTCAACAGAAGCCAAAATCTCATGTCCAAAAAGACAATCAATCCCAGGCTCGCGCGTAATTATCACGAAGCCACTAGCGAAAAATCTCGAGAAGTCTATCGGCAGTGGGCATCGACTTATGACCGCGAGCTGACCGAAGATTTTGGCTATCGAGCGCCAGACGCCGCTGTCGAGTGCTTACTCGACTATTTTCCCTCGCGCGAAATCGAGATTCTGGACATGGGATGCGGTACGGGTCTGGTTGGAGAACTGTTATACAGCGCCGGATATAAGCAGATTGACGGACTAGATTTATCCCCCGAGATGATTCTCAAGGCAGCCGAAAAAGGAGTTTACCGGCAATTAGGGGAAGCTGATCTATCAACTTCGATCTCGCTAGATCCTAAATATGACGCCATTCTGTGTGTCGGTGTATTCTCACACGGATCTCGACAACCGTTCGATCTACCCAAACTTTTTGCAGGGCTGAAGCCGGACGGGGTGTTGATAGCGACTGTGAACGGAAAAGGCTGGCACGATATCGGCTGGAGCGCCCTTCTTGAAAAAAGCAGTCAGGAAAACGGCTTTCAAGTTGAATCGCTGCGAGATATTCCTTACCTCACCGGCGAGGGGATTCCCGGAAAATTACTAATCGCCAAGCCCACGCCTTAAAATCTGTAGTCACTATCGAGCATTATCACTTCACCACTATCTGCAAGTCTCGGTTAAGCGCAGAACTGATTAATTATTGCCGGAAACCCAAGAGCTAACGTTTCATAAACTATTAATCATATTTATACTTAATTTTTCGAGGACCCTATCAAGACCATTAAAATTTCTGGCACCCCGGCTATCGCGCTCGATTATGACGGCACCGGGCCGCTAGTCGTTTTTCTGCATGGCATTGGCGGAAATCGAACTAACTGGGCCCACCAGATTAAATTCTTATCGCCCTATTACCGAGTGGCCGCTTGGGATGCCCGCGGATACGGCGCAAGCGATGACTACAGTCATGAACTGAACTTTGAAGATTTTTGCCATGATCTCGCTCGCTTACTCGATTATTTTGAAACCGACCAAGCTCATCTCTGCGGCCTTTCCATGGGAGGCCAGATTGTCCAGCATTTTTACCGCCTTTACCCACAACGAGTTGCCTCGATGGTTCTCGCGGCAACATTTACGCATTGGCGTGGCGTATTAAGCGATGATGCTCTCGCCCAGTATCTCAGTGTACGAGAAACGCCTCTCGTTAACGAAGGCAAAAGCCCTGCCGAAATGGCGCCTGCGGCGGCAAAAACAATCGTTGGGCCTCTTGCCACACCCCGTCAACGCAAGATAATTGAAAACAGCATGGCGACCCTTCATAAAGAAAGTTTTCTAAAAACACTTAGAGCAGCAACCGCTTTTGAACTTGAACTCGCGCTCGAGAGTGTGGCCATCCCAACGATGTTGATTTTTAGTGAATTCGATAAACTGTGTCCGGCGGACTACGGCCGGTCAATGGCAAATCGAATTCCGCGCTCGAGATTTGAGTACATCGAGGGGGCAGGCCATCTCATTAACATAGAAAAACCCGAGCGATTCAATACACTCCTTCTAGATTTCCTTAGTGGACTGGATAGCAAAACTGAGTAACCGTATCTCGCAATCACTTACACCCGGTCTGGCAAGAATCGGGGGCTTCGGCTATTGTTCACTCTCTTTGCCTGGAATTTTATTATGACAATTGGTTTTATCGGAACTGGAGTAATTAGCGAAGCAATGATTCGCGGGCTATGCGACGTTGCGGGCTATACGGATCAGATCGTGGTATCGAAACGATCTTTTGATCGCTCAAAACGACTGAGCGAAGCGTATTCAAATATAACGATCTGTGAAACCAATGCCGAGGTGGTCGACCAAAGCGACTGGGTATTTGTTGGCGTTCTTCCCGATCAGGTTGAAATGGTGTTGCAAGCGTTATCGTTCAAAACAACACAAAAAGTCATCAGCCTAGTGGCAGGAGTGGGCCTTAACGACTTAAAACGATATGTATATCCATGTGAACATGTCATTAGGGCTATTCCCATGCCCCCGATCGAATTCGGAAAAGGGCCTTTGGCAATTTGCCCGAGTGATCAGGCATTCGAGACCTTTGCAAATAAAATCGGGGTTGTTGTCAGCATCAATGACGAAGATCAGTACAATCTTTTTGGTGCGGCCAGCGCCCTCATGTCCGATTTTTTTGCCCAAATCGCAAGCGTCAGCAACTGGATGCAACTTCACGGTCTCGACCCAGCGGCGTCGGCACGCTACGCCTCCGCTTTATACGAGTCCCTGGCTTTCCTTGCGACAAAAGAATCAGCTGAGTCTCTTTCGCTAATGAGCGACGCCTGTCAAACCCCAGGCGGGTTAAACGAGCAGTTCTTTACATTTCGCCAATCATGTGGGATCGATCAGTCATTACATGACGGGCTCAACCAAATCCTAGAGCGCCTCAAATCCAATGAATAATCGAGAAACCACGGGGCAATCCGTTATCATGACCAACTCCAAATTATCTGAGCCCGGGAAAAAAAAGGCATCCTCCCCTGTCAGTAGCGACAAAGAGGGGGTAACAAGTTCGCCTCCGCGAGGCCGCGGGAAAATGTACTGGAAATTTGCGGCAATTGAAGGCTGGAAAGCAAATAAGGCTGAGCCGTCCCCCGATATTTCGCAAAAAAAGAAATAACTAAGTCATCAAAAAAATTTTGATCGGCCGAATCATGAACTCATTAAAACGTCCAAAGCCTCGTGATCTTGAACCGCACGGCGGATTCCTGTTCGATCACCTTGGGATGAAATTTTCATTTTCAGAAGATGGTAGCGTGGTGGGCCAGATCCAACTTGAGAATCATCATTTTTCCTGGCCCGGGCGAGTTCATGCCGGCACAGTGTTTGCACTAGCCGACTCATGCGCCGGATTTGGTTGCTTAAAAACGCTTCCCGATGGCGCATCCGGCTTCGCAACCCTCGAAACAAAAACCAACTTCATCGCGACCACAGACGGAGGCGGCATTATTGCTTATGCCGACCCCGTCCACCTTGGGCGTTCTACCCAAACCTGGGATGTTGAGGTGCTCTCTGAAAAAGACGATCGGAAAATGGCACTTTTTCGATGCACTCAAATGATTCTTTGGCCTGAAAAATGAACGCTAAGATGCTCGCTCTCCAAGCCAACTCAAAGTTACAGTTGCTAAAAACGATCGCGCAACGCAACATTGATACCAATCAGTTTGCCAGTATTGAATGGCAAATAAAAAAAGATGGCGATCTTTTTGATGAAGGCAGCGTGACCCGACCCGATCTCGACTGGCAGTATCCGCAGAACCCGATCTATCGCATTTATTCGATGACAAAGCCGATCGTTGCGTTGATGGGTGTCATTCTGATCGAACGCGGTGAACTCCAGCTTTCGACCGCCCTGGCCGATATTCTCCCCGAATTTCGCAAACTGGAAGTCCTGCGTCTTGATCACACTACAGAACAGGCCCATCCAATCATCATCGAACAGCTTTTTACCCATCGAGCTGGTTTTACCTACAACTTTTTCCCTGAATGCCCGGTCTCTTCGTTATATCGACAGGATGGGCTAATGAGCGATGGCGAATGCTCTCTTGAAGATTTTGTGAACCGGGCTGCCCAACTGCCCCTCGCGAATCAGCCTAACGAACGTTGGCACTACAGCATCGCTACCGATATTCTTGCACGAGTTCTCGAAGTTGTTTCCGGAAAACCCCTCGGCGCGCTGTTACAGCATGAGATTTTCGACACGCTTGATATGCCTGACACACAATACTTTATTTCCCAATCGGAACGTCACCGCCTACTACCCATGTATGGTCGGTCGCTCGATGAAATTCTTAATGCGCCAGAAGCGACCTCCGAATTAAGAAAAATTGACGTCGCTAATCAATACCCCTGGGATCGACCTGAAACTTTTGCTCGTGGCGGTCACGGGCTTTTCTCGACCACCAAAGACTATATGCAATTTGCCCAGTTCTGTCTGACTGGTCATTCGGCAATGGGTGTTCCACTCGTCTCAAGAAAAATGATGGATCTTATGTGGGCCAATCGGTTACCCGCCGGACAGCTACCTTATTGGCTTGGCCCGTTTCCAGCGCCCGGTTATGGATTTAACCTATTCGGCCGAGTCATGATTGACCTGGGGCAGGCCATTTCACTCACAGGCCTCGGCGAAGGAGGATGGGGCGGCGCGGCATCAACTTTTTTCTGGGCCGACCGGAATGAGCGTTTTACTGGCGTTGTAATGACCCAACATCTGGGGACGCTTAGCAGCATGCGCACCGACATGATGGCGGCAGCGTATCAAGCGATCTCTTAAGTGATCAATCGCGGAGGCTGGGCTTTTTTGCCCGATAAGCCGCAATCGCGGCATCTATCCCAACTGCTGTCAGAATAATAAAACCGCCAAGTAAAGTGGCGTTCGAGGGTATTTCAGTAACAGTCAGCCACGCCCAGATGGGTCCCAGCACAGGCTCGATGAGCGCTAGTAACCCCACCTGAGCTGCCGGGACAAATCTTGCGCCCAGCATTAACAGTATAAATCCCACGCCAACCTGAAAAACACCGAGATATATTGAAGCGCCCAGGTCGCGTCGGCTGATTGAGAAATCATCAATAAAAACGAGTGTGATCAAGGTGGCAATAATTGCCGCAAGCAACAGTGCAAGCAGCATGTCTGGCTGTTTCGAGCGACGAACCAAGACGACCGAGATCGCGTAAGAGACCGGCAGCCATAAGGCAATTAAGTTTCCGAATGCCCGACCACCCATAAGTCCTGCCCCGACCATTACGCCAAGTCCGGACATTGCCACCAGTATCGCGATCCAGGTCCGCAGTGGCACTCGCTCACGCAGCACCACCCATCCGAGCGTTGCCGCAAAAAAAGGGGCCGCACTAAATACAAAAAGCGCATTTGCAACCGTCGTGTTGAGCAATGCAAATACGTACGCCACAAAACCCGTTCCCAGTACGATGGCAAGAAGGGCATCCTCGAAACCAAGATTTTTTACCCGCCCGAAAATATTCCGGTTTTCCCGCACAACGAGAACACACGCCAGAAGTGCGACCATACTCAATGATCGATAAAACAAGATCTGCCAACCGTCGGCGCTTTCAATTATCCGCAGACCTACCCCTGAGGTGCTGAGACATAACGCGGATCCCGCCACCATCAACAGACCGCGGACGTAATTTCCTGAGGACTTATGACCCTCACTCACGGCGTCGAGCCTTTTTTAGCGAGTTGCCCCACAGAGAGGTCTCGAGCTAACCAAAGACCAATGATCACGAGCGTGAGTGATACCCCATGATAGAGCTGAAACAATTCACCTAACAATAAGACCGCCAAAAGCGCGGAGAAGATCGGAGTAAGATTGACAAAGACACCACTTCTGCCAGGGCCAATCAAGTCAACGCTTCGAAGAAAAAATATTTGGGCCAAGAAAGAGGGAAAGATCGTGACATAGGCAATTACGACCCACCCGGTCGCTGTTGGCCAAATAATCGATCCATTCCACCATTCATAAATGGCAAAAGGCGCCGATAGAAACGCGCCCGCAATAGCGAAATAGGTAAAAAGAACAATACCGGAGACCGTGGGCCTCGTTTTTAATCCCAATGTATATCCTGCATATAAAACACACGCACCGGCCATCATGAGGTCTCCATGGTTCAGCGAGAAGTCTGATAACTGCAGAGGCACTCCTCGAAGTGCTACCGTCACTACGCCGATAAGCCCAATAATGACGCCGATGATCTGAATACCCGATACACGAGCGCCATGAAGAAAAAAGGCTCCAATCAGCACGATGATCGGGATGGCGCCCTGAAGGATTCCAATGTTGACAGCGGTCGTATAATGCGCGGAAACATAAAACAAAAGATTGAATGCAGCGAGCCCTAGCGCTCCCATCGCGAGAATATATAACCGTTTTTGCCGCAAAACTGGCCAAGTCGAACGCATTTGTCGCGCATAAAAAAGCGGCAATACGATCATCAGCAAACCCCACCGCGAGAAAGTCAGCAACGCGGGGGACACTTCTCCCACAGCCGCCTTTCCTGCCACTGTATTGCCCGCCCAAAAAAGTGTCGTGAGCGTGACTAATAATACCGGTTGAGACCAAAACCAATTAATGGGCTTTTTCATTTAACACGGAAATATAGCGTTCAACTACTGAGGTCGCGCATTTTTTCAACCTTGTCTTCAAGCTCGGTCCAGCGCGAAATGTGTCGCTCAAGCTCCGCTTCCAAAGCGGTCAGTTGATCAAGAATTGGCTGAGTGTTGGAGTATGCCTGCTCATAAAAATTCGGCTCAAGGGTTTGCGCCCTGAGGGTTTCAATCTTCTTCTCGGCGGCATCAATGACCTGAGGCAAACTGTCGAGTTCGCGTTGCAGTATATACGAAAGCTTCCGACCTGATCCTACTTCCCGAATCTTCTCGATTTCCGATTGCGCCACGGATCCTTTATTGGTCGCTGATTCACCAGTCGCGAGTGACCGACCTCGTCTCGTCCAATCAGTGTAATTGCCAATATATGGATGAATCTCGCCATCTGATTCAAACGTCAAAATACTCGACACTGTGTTATCCAAGAATGCTCGGTCATGACTTACAACAATCAGCGTGCCGGAATATTCCTGAAGGCGCTCCTCCAGCACTTCAAGCGTTTCAACATCTAAATCATTCGTGGGCTCATCGAGAATCAGTAGATTCGCAGCCTGTGTAAACAGTCTCGCAAGAATAACTCTGTTACGTTCACCCCCCGACAGCGATTTAATCGGGGTTAGCGCCCGCTTAGCGGTAAACAAGAATCCTCGAAGATATCCTACAACATGGCGGGGCTTTCCATTTAAAGTGACATATTCTCTCCCATCGCCAACGATTTGAGCGACCGTTTGGTCAAGATCAAGTGTCCGCCGGTGCTGATCGAAGTAGCCCAAATGTACATTCACGCCTCGCTTGATCGTGCCCGCGCTCGGCTCTATCTCTCCCAGCATCAATTTTAAAAGCGTACTCTTTCCCACCCCATTATTGCCGACAAGACCAATCCGATCTCCGCGCTGAACCCGTAACGAGAAATTCTGGACCAGCATATGTTGATCGTAGCCAAAGGCAATATTTTTAATATCAAGTACCTTACGACCTGAATTTTCAGCTTCTTCAATATGAACTCGTGCACGTTCATCGGGATTAACCCGCTGAGCACGTTCTTCACGCATGCTTTCAAGCGCGCGGACTCTCCCCTCATTACGCGTGCGACGCGCCTTGATTCCTTGACGAATCCAGGCCTCTTCTTCTCCCAGTTTCCGATCAAACTCACTATTCGCTTCGCGCTCTGCTTTGAGAGCATCTTCTCTACGCCTCAAAAAATCTTTGTAATCCCCCGGCCAGCTTTTAAGCTTTCCCCGATCAATCTCTACAATTCGAGTAGCAAGACGCTGTAGAAACGCCCGGTCATGTGTAATAAAAAGCACTGCTCCCGAAAATGCAGAAATACGATTCTCAAGCCAGGCAATCGTTGCAAAATCTAGATGGTTGGTTGGCTCATCCAACAACAGTAAGTCGGGCTTGGCAACAAGGGCTCGGGCCAATGCCGCGCGACGGCGCCAACCCCCTGACAGCGCTGCCATCGGCTGTTCAGCATCAAGCTCCATTTCGGTACAAATAGCCTGCACCTGCTGCTGGGGATGCCAACCACCATGGGCCTCGATATGGGTCTGCAGTTCCTGGAGCGCCTTAAGTCCATTGGCGTCCGCGACCGACTCTGATTGAATCCGATACTGATCGGTCAACGTAATAATGTCCGACAAGCCTTCCGACACGAATTCACCCACAGCGCGACCCTCATCTTCCGGTAAGACTTGTGTGAGTTCGCTAATACAGATCTCTCCGATACTCTGGACCTCACCATCATCCGGGTCCTGCTCCCCAGTAACCAGTCTGAGCAAGGAGGTTTTCCCGGCACCATTTCGGCCAATCAGGCAAACCCGCTCTCCCGGCTCAATTGAAAAATCTGCCTCTCTCAGGATGATTCGGGCGCCAAAAGCGAGGCTTACGGAGTCGAGTCTGATCAGGAACATAAGCGTTTGTCTAAACGAGTAAAGTATTTTAGGGGCGATGGAATATTAACCGAGGAAGTGCCTCCCTGTACGAAGTTCGCCAGCTGCTGGGGAGAATTTGAGCGAAAGCATTTCCCGTGAGGAGGCAAGTAAAACTTCAGTAGAAATTTTCTGAAAATTTTTGTCGTTTTTTTATTTTTTGCTTCTCATGCCGTCTTGAAAGGCGTAGACTCCGCGAGCCATAAAAGAGCTTTTTAGATTTCTACTGTGAGATTCGCACTTTCTATTCTCCGGACACTCTCCGCACTGATGATCTCAGTATCGCTGCTCATGTTTGGGAACAGCATGACCTCGACTCTACTCGCCCTTCGCGCAGACATCGAGAATTACTCAAATGAAATGATTGGCTTTATCGCATCAGGTTATTTTTTGGGATTTGCGATTGGTACTTTCCGCTCGGGACCCCTGATTAATCGGATTGGCCATATTCGGGCCTTCTCAGCTTTTTCTGCCGTGGCTGCGGCCTCGGTTTTATTGGTATTAATTACCTCAAATGCATGGGCTTGGGTCGGACTGCGCGCAGTAATGGGCGCTGCTGCTGCTGGTTTATTTGTTGTCGTTGAAAGCTGGCTCAATAACAGGGCGACAAATAATTCTCGGGGGATTTTGCTTTCCTTGTACATCATGATTGGGTATATCGCTTCTGCGTTTGGGCAGCAGACGATAAAATTTGGTGACCCGGGAAGTTACGAGCTATTTTTGCTTGTCGGCGTCGTTCTAACCCTTTCACTCGTTCCGGTAGCGCTCACCCGCGCAACCCATCCAGATCCGGTAGAAAAGCCCTTTCTAAATATTCGCAAGCTTTACACCGTTTCTCCGACGGCGTTCGGCGCCTGTTTCGTCGCCGGCCTGATTACGTCGAGCTGGTGGGGGCTTGGCCCTGTATATGGGCGAGAAGTAGGACTCAATATTGAACAGATTTCCGGCTTTATGACCGCTGGCCTTGTTGGCGGCATGCTCCTTCAGATTCCGATCGGGCGACTTTCTGATCGCTTTGATCGACGCTTCATACTGCTCGCAGTTACGATGGGACTGACTGGCCCCGCACTCATGCTTGTTCTCGGAGATCTGCTTCCGGGTTGGACGCTCATCACAACCGTCGCTCTCTTTTTCGGATTGAGCTCAACTTTATACCCGCTCAGTATTGCCTATGCGAACGATTATCTCGAGCCTGGAGATATCGTGGCCGCCAGCGGGGGATTTGTGTTGGTTTATGGAATCGGTGCAGTATTGGGACCCCTTGCATCTTCCTATTCCATGCGAATGATTGGTCCATCAGGGATGTTCATGTTTATTATTCTGGCCGCAGGACTCTTGGTGCTGATGATTCTGTCTCGAATGAGGATTCGTCAGTGGGCTCCGGTTGTTGAAAAAGAACCTTATGTGCCTGCCGCTGAAACGCCAAGGGCCGTTGGTGATCTAGATCCACGAGCAGAGGTCGATGACGGATATGATCAGGGTCCTGATATTCTGAACACGCTAGAAGTCAAAAAAGGTGAAGAAAAACCGTTCGCGTTCTGGCTCGGCCGTTGGGGGGAAAGTGCCGACGCTGATGAAAAAACAGAACAATCCGAAACCCTTGTCAAAAATGTTGCAGAGGAAGCGACGGATGAATCCGTCGAGAAAAAACCCCCAAAGGCTAAAATTTAAGGCGTCGCCGGCAGCAAGGAAAACTGAATGTGTTACGACTTGCCCGCGTTGTAACGAACCGCTAAGACCTCATAGCGACGCAAACCGCTCGGGGCTTGAAACTCAATCTCAACGCCTTCTGTCTTTCCAATAAGCGCTTTCGCAATTGGGGAGCTATGCGAGACCAGTCCGTTATCAATATTAGCTTCCAATTCGCCTACGATTCGATAGGTTACCTCTCGATCGCCCTCTTCTTCCCAGAGATCAACCCACGCACCAAAAACAACTTTTCCGTTGGCATTTAACTGTGCGGGATTAATAACTTCTGCGACCGATAGCTTCGAGTCCAACTCGGCTATTCGACCTTCGATGAAACCCTGCTGCTCTCGCGCGGCATGATATTCCGCATTCTCGGATAAATCCCCGTGCGCGCGAGCTTCAGCGATAGCCTGAATAACGGCAGGTCTATCCTGCTTTTTTAGTCGGGCTAATTCATCCTGGAGTCGCTCAGCACCATCAGGCGTCAGTAGTACTCTCATAATTCGACCGTTTGATGAAGGGACTGGAGTCTATTGATACTTGGATTATCGCCTGCTTGGTGCGCCTCACAAGCTGCGCGTGCTCCCGCCAACGTAGTGAAATAGGCGACCTTATGGGTCAGCGCCTGCTGCCTGATGGTCTCTGAGTCAAGTCGACTGTGTCTTGTAGCCGTTGTGTTCACAATTAAATCGTACTCACCATTCTTGATACTGTCGACCACGTGTGGGCGACCTTCACTAACTTTATTAACGACAGAAGCCCGTAGTCCAGCTTGTTCGAGTGCCATCGCTGTTCCTTCGGTTGCTTCCAGATCAAATCCATTCTCGCTCAGATACCGCGCGATGTCGACCACGGCGACCTGATCCGGCGTTCGAACACTGATCAACGCCTTTCCACTAGCCGGAATCAGTGTACCGGCCGCAAGTTGGGCCTTTCGATACGCTTCCCCAAATGTCATGCCAATTCCCATCACTTCACCGGTGCTCTTCATTTCAGGCCCTAAAATTGGATCCACTCCGGGGAATTTTATAAAAGGAAATACCGCTTCCTTAACCGAATAATAAGAGGGACGAATCTCTCCATGGACACCTTGCTGTGAAAGTGACTGACCCGCCATCACCCGAGCGCCTATCTTTGCGAGCGGTCTTGTGGTTGCTTTTGACACAAAAGGGACCGTTCGAGAAGCTCGCGGATTAACCTCAAGGACGTAAATCTCTTCCCCCTTAACCGCAAACTGTACATTCATCAGGCCGTTTACATTTAATGCCAGAGCCATCTCGCGCGTCTGACGCGTTAATTCTTGCTGCGTTTCGTCGCTTAATGCGAATGGTGGCAGCACACAAGCCGAATCACCTGAATGGACGCCAGCCTCCTCAATATGCTCCATGATGCCACCAATCACTACATCGGTACCGTCGCACACGGCGTCAACATCAACCTCAACCGCATCATTAAGAAAGCGATCGAGCAAAATCGGGGACTCGTTAGATACTCTAAAAGCATCGCGCAAGTAACGCTCAAGCTCTTCTTTGCCGTGAACGATCTCCATAGCGCGTCCGCCAAGCACATAAGAAGGTCTTACGACCAACGGATAACCGATCTCTTCAGCCCTTTCAAGCGCCTGCTGTTCAGTGCTCGCCGTCCGGTTAGGAGGCTGGAGTAGTCCTAGACTCTCTATCAAGTTCTGAAAGTGCTCTCGATCTTCCGCTTGATGAATTGAGTCGGGAGAGGTGCCCAAAATAGGAACACCCGCCGCTTCCAATCCTCGAGAGAGTTTAAGCGGCGTTTGTCCACCGTACTGCACAATAACCCCTGTTGGCATCTCGACAGCACAAATCTCCAACACGTCTTCCAGAGTGAGCGGTTCAAAATAAAGTCGGTCGGACGTATCGTAGTCTGTGGATACTGTCTCAGGGTTACAGTTAACCATTATTGTTTGGTAAGAGTCAGCCTGCAAAGCCAGCGACGCATGGACGCAGCAGTAGTCAAACTCGATTCCCTGGCCAATTCGGTTTGGGCCGCCACCCAAGACAATAATTTTTGACGATTGTTCGGGCAAAGCCTCGCACTCAATTTCGTAACTCGAGTAAAGATAGGCCGTCGGCGTTTCAAATTCGCCAGCGCACGAATCAACGCGTTTATAAACAGGACGCACCCCCAACTCATGACGTTTTGATCTGAGTTCTATTTCACCCACGTTCAGTAACGCGGCGAGCCGAACGTCCGAGAATCCATCCCGCTTAAAGGCTCGGAACATTTCCTGATCAATGTCCTCAAGGCTTAAATTTTCGATGCGCTTTTCTGTTTGAATAAGTTCTTCAATTTGAGCAAGAAACCAAGGGTCGATACCGGTCAGCTTTTGGACCTCTTCCAAGCTGAATCCTTGTCGAAAAGCGTCTCCAATAAACCACGCCCGGCGAGCCCCGGGAACTCGAAGATAACTGGCCATGTCATGAATGCCGGCCTGATCTTCCTGCTCGTCCCAAATGGGATCCAGTCCAAAACTACCAATCTCAAGACTACGAAGCGCTTTTTGGAATGATTCTTTGAACGTGCGACCAATCGCCATAACCTCACCCACTGACTTCATTTGGGTGGTTAGCGTTGAATCTGCCTGAGGAAATTTCTCAAAATCAAACCGCGGGATTTTTGTAACGACATAGTCAATTGACGGCTCAAATGACGCGGGCGTCGCGCCGCCCGTAATATCGTTATCTAGCTCATCAAGCGTATAACCTACTGCCAACTTTGCAGCGATCTTCGCAATCGGGAAACCCGTTGCCTTTGAGGCCAATGCGGAGGATCGGGACACTCGTGGATTCATCTCAATAACAATCATCCGCCCAGTGGCCGGATCAATCGCAAACTGGACATTTGACCCGCCCGTATCAACACCAATCTCACGCAACACCGCAATGCTCGCGTTTCGCATCAACTGGTATTCTTTATCTGAAAGGGTTAGCGCAGGAGCCACCGTGATCGAGTCGCCGGTGTGAACACCCATCGCATCAAAATTCTCGATCGAACAAATAATAATGCAGTTGTCTCGACTATCTCGAACGACCTCCATTTCATACTCTTTCCAGCCGACAATACTTTCCTCGATCAGGAGTTCCGAAGTCGGCGATGCATCAAGTCCTCGAGCGCAAATTGCCTGATATTCTTCCGCGTTGTAGGCGATCCCCCCACCGCTACCCCCAAGGGTGAAAGACGGTCGAATAATCGCAGGAAAACCGATCTGTTCAAGAACCGTCATCGCATCGTCCATCGAATGGGCCAGATCTCCTTTCGCGACATCAAGACCAATTGCCTTCATCGCTACCCGGAAACGATCCCGATCCTCTGCTTTATCAATTGCATCTCGGGTTGCGCCAATCATTTCGACGCCAAATTTTTCGAGAACACCATGTCGCACAAGATCTAACGAACAATTAAGGCCGGTCTGGCCGCCCATGGTAGGTAGCAGCACGTCCGGGCGCTCTTTCTCAATGATTTGAGCCACAGTCTCCCAGGTAATTGGCTCTATATAAGTTGCATCAGCAAACTCTGGATCTGTCATGATGGTTGCTGGATTAGAGTTGACTAGGATAACCCGGTAGCCCTCTTCTCGGAGCGCCTTGCAAGCCTGGACCCCTGAGTAATCGAACTCACACGCCTGCCCGATAACAATAGGACCTGCGCCAATCACTAAAACCGATTGAATGTCTAATCGCTTAGGCATTTCGATTCCCCTTGTCCATCAAGCCGACAAACTGATCAAATAATCCAGTAATGTCTTGCGGGCCTGGGCTCGCTTCGGGATGCCCCTGAAAAGAAAACGCAGGCGAATCATTCAGTGAAATACCCTGAATCGAATCATCAAAAAGTGAACGATGTGTAACTGATACATTTTCGGGGAGCGAATCTGGATCGACTGCGAAGCCATGATTCTGGCTGGTAATCATCACTCGACTCGTCGATAAATCAACCACCGGATGATTAGCACCATGATGGCCGAATTTCATTTTTAGCGTTCGTCCGCCGGCAGCAAGTGCTAACAGTTGATGGCCCAGGCAAATACCAAAGGTTGGAATCTTGCGAGAAAGAATCTCCCTAATGGCCTCCACCGCGTAAGTGCAAGGCTCCGGATCTCCTGGTCCATTCGACAGAAAAATACCATCCGGGTTTCGGGACAAAACATCGACCGCAGACGTCTCGGCAGGCACAACTTCTACAGCACAACCGCGATCCGCGAGCAATCTTAAAATATTCCGCTTAACCCCAAAATCGTAAGCGACTACGCGAAATTTCTGTTGTGGTGTTTGTTGAAAACTCTTGCCAAGTTGCCAACTGCCTTGGTTCCATTGGTATGACGTTTTTGTGGTCACGGTTTTGGCAAGATCCATCCCCTTCAAGCCGGCAAATTCACGCGCAACTGAAAGCGCCCGCACTTCGTCAATTTTTCCAGCTTGAATACAACCGTTTTGAGCTCCCTTTTGGCGGAGCAGCCGGGTTAATTTACGCGTATCTATATCGCTAATTCCCACCACGCCTTGTCTTGTCAGATAATCGGTTAACGGTTCGGTGGCACGAAAATTACTGAGAAGATTTGGCAGGTCTCTCACAACAAGACCGCAGGCAAAAGCGTGCTTAGCTTCGATATCTTCGTCATTTGCGCCCACATTACCAACGTGCGGACAAGTTAGAGTGACTATTTGCTGCGCGTAAGAGGGATCAGAAACGATCTCCTGATATCCTGTCATCGAGGTATTAAAAACCACTTCGCCAACTGTTTCGGCCAGAGCCCCAATTGACTGCCCGCGAAATACAGTACCGTCCTCCAGTACCAGAATCGCGGGTATCACGTTATCCCTCGATTAATCGGGCATAAAAAAAGGAGGATCTCCGGCGAGATTCTCCTTTTCAAAAAATTTTTTTGATGCCTCATTGCAAGAACAGCATTCTATCGATTCCAGCCCAAAACATCAATCAGCCAGTGACATCTTTTATACCCAGCACATCTTGCATGTCGAACAAACCGACATCCTGGTCCGCCACCCAGACCGTGCTTCGAATTGCGCCCAAAGCATAAATCTCGCGACTTGTCGCTTTATGCACAATCTCCACGCGCTCGCCTGACCCTGCAAACCAAACGCTGTGCTCGCCGACAACGTCAGCCGCGCGAATCGTTGAGAAGCCGATCTCGCGATCCGCTCGTGGCCCAACAGCGCCCTCGCGCGCAAAAACCCCATGGTCAGATAGGTTTCTACCCAGCGCTTTAGCGACCACTTCGCCCATTTTTAGAGCCGTGCCTGATGGTGCATCAACTTTATGACGATGATGGGCCTCAATCACTTCAATATCTGCATCATTGCCGAAAGCTTTAGCGGCAACTTCAAGAAGTTTTAAGGTGATATTCACGCCCACACTCATATTTGGCGCCCAAACGATGGCAATCTTTTCAGCAACACGGCGGATATGTTCCTGCTGCTGAACACTGAAACCAGTGGTTCCAATAACCGCCTTGATGCCGTTAGCCGCACAGTAGTCAAGATTAATCAGTGTTGATTCAGGAGATGTAAAGTCAATCAGCACATCAAAGGGAGCGCCCGCAATCCCCTCACTAACACTGAGTTGAGACGATTGAATGTCCGTTAAAGCAGAGGCAGAACGGCCAACTGACTCATGATCGGGACGCTCAAATACATGCGCGACCAATACGCGATCGTCTGCGTGTCCAGCAGACAAAAGCGCTCGGCCCATTCGACCAGCAGCGCCTGCTATTGCTATACGAATCATATTGAAGCTCTCAATGAATTGGAGGTACGGTAAATTAACCTAGTAAACTTTTGACACCATCACGCTCCTCGCGTAATTCCTGCTCCGTTGCGTGCATCCGCTCTTCACTAAGCTCATTTATATCCAACCCCGTAACAATCGAATACTTCCCGCCCGCGCAACGCACGGGAAAGGAATAAATCAATCCAGATTCGATCCCATAATCTCCCGTTGAAGGAATCGCCATACTCACCCAATCCCCTTCTGGTGTTCCATTAACCCAAGTATGCATGTGATCGATCGCAGCAGACGCTGCAGATGCGGCACTCGACGCGCCTCGGGCATTGATGATCGCTGCTCCTCTTTGCTGGACGGTTGGAATAAAATCTTTAACCATCCACTCCTGATCAACAAGGTCGATCGCATTCTTGCCTGCAACAATAGTGTGATGAATATCAGGATATTGGGTTGCGGAGTGATTTCCCCAAATCGTTATCCTCGAGATATCTGTTGTTGCACTATCAGTTTTTTCTGCTAACTGGCTAATCGCCCTATTATGATCAAGACGAGTCATTGCGGTGAATTGCCCTGGATCAATGTCTGGCGCATTCGCCGAGGCGATCAAAGCGTTGGTGTTTGCAGGATTTCCCACAACCAGAACTCGAACATCACGGCTAGCGCTATTGTTAAGCGCTTGACCCTGGACTGAGAATATTTTTGCATTTTCTGCCAAAAGGTCTTTTCTCTCCATACCGGGGCCTCTTGGGCGAGCGCCGACCAACATTGCAAAATTGATATCTTCAAACGCCGCTACAGGATCATCCAAGCATTCAACAGATTGAAGAAGCGGAAAAGCGCAGTCGTCGAGCTCCATGACGACCCCTTTGAGGGCATCCATCGCAGGCGGAATCTCCAACAACTGAAGAATAATGGGCTGATCGGGACCCAACATATCCCCCGCTGCAATTCTAAAAAGCATGGCATAACTAATTTGCCCAGCGGCGCCCGTGACCGCAACTCTTACCGGTTTCTTCATGAACAATGCTCCAGATTCTGAGATGAACTCGTTGTGATTGAGAATTAGGCTCTGGTTTCCGGCTAATAATCCGTTCTGGCTGCGAAATCCGGGGGTGTTGCCGACCACAGCACAACAACTTGGCTCAATTCATCAAACTCGCGAAATATTAAGAAATAATCTAATCGGAAATTATAGCGTTTTCGTATGGACAATACGCTTCGTCGAACGTTGTCACCTGGCGGGACAAAAAACTTGATCAAGTTGGTGCTGGTATGTCCGAAATCCAAGAAAACGCTAACGTTATGCTATCGCAGCGCTGATGAAACCTTAATGACAAAGAATGACAGGGCACTTTGCGTGGTTAAAAATTTCACTCGTCGGACCTCCAAAGACCAACTGACGAAGTCGACTGTGAGTGAATGCGCCTTTTATGATCAAATCGGCGTTAAATTCCTCAGCTTCAGCAACAATAGTCTGGCCAACAGTTGAGCCAGAAGCATCACGTTTTACAGCTTCAGCCTTAAAGCCGCTCGCCCTAAGATGCGATGTAATCAGGTCAACATCAGGTCCGGAAGTCATTCCGCCCTCAACCGCCAGGACTCGTAATGCCTCACATGCACCTAACAGGGGTCTTGCCGCACTCAGAGCTCTGGCAGTTTCAGTACTGCCATTCCAGGCGACAAGAATTCTTCTGCCAATAGTTTCTGGAACATCGTTGCTAACTAATAAAAGAGGGCGGCCACTTTCGAACAACAATGCCTCTGCCGTGCTTTTCCAATCGACGTTAGCACTTTCAAGGTCACGATGGAGCACGCTAATCCCAAAAGCTCTCGCATACTCACCGATACCCTCGGGGCCGGTACCGATCATTTCTGTCCATCCGGCCCGAAGCCCTTCTCCTTCGATGTCACTCATCGGAATATTGTGAGATTTTACTAATTCATCAAATTTCTGATGCGCCAGCGAGGCCTGTTGTCGACCTTCCTCTTCAAACTCAGCCAGATAGTCTCCCGGTAGCGTAATTCCTTCGCCAGCGATTATGGGTAACACTTGCCGACAAAAAGCACCCTCAATGTAAGCGCCATTTTCCGCTGCTAGTTTTTTAGCCGCGTCGATGGCCGGCGTCGTCGGTTGAGTATTATTAAACGGTACTAGTATTGTTCGTAATCCGGGCATACTTTGACTCCATCAACTGCTCTAAGTTACAAATATTGTACCAAGAGCTGGCTAATTAGTGCCGAATGCCATTTTAGACAGCAGTTCGCCGGCAAATTCTTTACGCCAACCAGACATTAATCGCAGGTCAAGACGGCCGCCGGCCAGCGCACGGATATCGTCCCGCCGCGCAACAAGTGAGGTTGGAATCGAAGCCGCTTCACACAATTCACCGAGATGCTTCCATAGCTGGTTGCCCAATGCCTTCGTCTCGGAGTCTTGCTGTGGAGACAGACTAAAAGGTTTAAATGATGGTGCAGCGTTTTCTCCTTCGCGAATTGCTTTGAGAATCTGCTCCCCCTGATGCTTGATCGTTCCGGGTTCAAGATCTGGAATACCGTCCAGGGCATTTAGCGTCTTGGGACGTATCTGTGCGAGCGAAACAATTACACTTGTTCCCAAAAGCCATTCTCGAGGCCGATCTTTCCGGCGTGCGCGCGCTTCCCGCCATCGCGCAAGGGCATGGGCAACACTTTGAGTGGTTCGATCAAACTTACGACAGGCCTTAACGACTTTTTCTATCGCGACTGGGTCATTACCCGAAAGATCTCGGGAAACAAGAGCAGAGCATTCCTCTGTCAGCCATGTGGTGCGAGATGTCTTCTCAAGCATTTCCAACAGGTGCGTATAAAGATCATCCAGGTACTCAACATCGTCCATTGCGTAAAGAATTTCATCGTCTGTTAATGGTCGACGGCCCCAAGGCGTACGGGTAAAAGCCTTGGAGAGCTGGACATCGCATACCTCGTTCACTAAATGGCCGTATCCGATCTGATCGCCATAACCCGTTAAAGCGGCTGCGACCTGGGTATCAAAAATGTTGGTGAGGGAAATGCCTTGTGAGTGCTGGAGCACTTCAAGATCCTGCCGGGCCGAATGAAAAATTTTCAAGATGCCTGGATCCTCAAAGAGCCGGCACATGGAGGTCAAATCCAGATCCACTAACGGATCAATACAAACAGATTGCCGGGGAATCGCAATCTGGATTAGGCAAAGCTTTGGGTAGAATGTGCGCACTCTTTCGAACTCGGTATCCACTGCCATCCATGAGGAACCGGTTGCCTCATTGACAAAGCCTTCAACAGCGCTCTGATCATTGATATAAGTTTGTTTCTTAACGGTGCGCAACGGATCTCCTTGATCTCTAGGGATACTAGAAATGCCTAAAAAATTTACCGCCTGATGATATCATCGCCCATCCACAAACTGATCTGAATTCCAATGATTCAAATTCTTCAATTGTTTGTTCGACTTTGTCTTTTTCAGGGTCAAGCACATGACGTGCCACGCTCTGAAGTACTGCTATTCGTTGCAGGTTTGGCAGCCATTATTAGCAATTCTGTAAATGCAATCCCTAATATGGGCGTTTTCAGCGGTATCCTTCTCTCAATTGGTCAAGTTCTACTCTTTGCAGTTCTAATTAGCCTGATCCTCAAAATCCGTGGCATGGGAGAACGCTCAATACAAGCGTTGACTGGCATGTTTGGCGCAACAACGCTTCTGCAACTTATCGCGCTACCTTTTTTTAGTTGGCATGAAAAATTGCTCCCTGACGATCCCAATATCGAAATGGCGCTAACCACCCCTTTGATTATTACAGCAGGAATTGCGATCTGGTCGCTCGCTGTAATGACATCAATCCTGCGTCAGACCATGGAAACAAAAAACGGCGTAGCGTTTATTCTCATTATTGGCTGCCAGTCTGCAGTGATGTTTGTCATTATGAACCTCAGCGGTAATGCATCGGGTTGAACATGCGTGTTCACATTGCCGGGATTGGCGGCACGTTCATGACCGGATTAGCTCTTCTAGCGCGAGAGCGTGGCCTCGATGTTCACGGTTCAGATCAGGCTATTTATCCGCCTATGAGCACGCTACTTTCGAACGAAAGGATAGCAGTCACTGGAGGATACGAGCCAGATTCTCTGCTTCCCAATACCGCCATGTGTATTATCGGAAACGCGTTGTCCAGAGGAAATCCTCTAATCGAGCACATTCTTGAAAACAGGATCCCTTACACTTCAGGCTCAAGCTGGTTACGCGAATCGCTGATCCCTACCCGAAGAGTACTTGCTGTCGCCGGCACACACGGTAAGACGACCGCAAGTAGCATGGCCGCTTTCATCATGGACTGTTGTGGTGCCTCGCCCGGGTTTTTGATTGGCGGCATCCCTGGCAATTTTCCGGTCTCGGCCCGACTAGGAGAAAGTGACTGGTTCGTGATTGAAGCCGATGAATACGATACTGCATTTTTTGATAAACGCTCTAAGTTTCTGCACTACCGACCCGATGTTTTGTTGATTGGCAATCTTGAATTTGATCATGCTGATATTTTTTCCTCACTCGAAGACATCAAAAAACAATTTTCTCACTTATTACGAAGCGTTCCATCCAATGGTATTGTTGTTATCAATAGCGATGAGCTCAACCTCAGGGATGTTCTGGCGCAAGGATGTTGGTCGAAGGTTGTTGAATTCAGCTGCCAAGACGAGAGTTGCGAATGGTTTGCTCAGGCAGTTACTGAAGATGCGAGTAAATTCGATGTTTTCCAATCCGGTCGTTTGTTAGGCCGTGTCACCTGGTCTCTATTTGGCGCACATAATATGGCGAATGCACTTGGCGCGATCGCCAGTTGTTCTCAAGCCGGCGTCAATCCCCTAGAAGCCTGTAGATGCCTAAGTGATTTTGAACTCCCAAAGCGACGTCTTGAGCGACTCAATTCTCAGGGTTCCATCGCGCTGTTTGACGACTTTGCGCATCACCCTACCGCCATCAAAAGCACGCTTAAATCAATACAGGCAGCCGCGCCAGGAAAACGCGTCATAGCAGTAATTGAGCCCCGATCAAACACGATGAAGCTTGGCAGTCAGCAGGATTTACTCTCAAAGGCGCTTGTTCATTGCGATATTGCTGTCATATTTCGTCGACCAGATTTGAGCTGGGACCCCGCAACGCTTGCGCTTCACTCACCCAAGACTAAACTTATCGTTCTGGATTCAGTCGACGCTATACGCGACGCAGTTGTGAAAGAAGTCCGAATCGGGGACCAAGTTGTAATGATGACAAACGGTAATTTTGGCGGACTTAAAAATCTTCTGCAGAACGATCTCACCTGAATGACACTTTTCGAAGGATGAAGACATGAAAAACCTATTTAGCGCCCTCAGTATCTTTTTAGCATTCACCCTGCCCAGCAGCGCTCAGGAATTCAAAGAGGATGTTAATTTTTTTCCATTACTTGTAGAACAGCCTGTCAGAACAGGTGACCAGATCGAAGTTTTGGAAATTTTTTGGTATGGCTGTCCACATTGCTATGCGTTAGAACCTTACCTGAAAAAATGGCTCAAAAACAAACCCGAATTCGTTGAGTTTGTCCAATTGCCTGCTGTGCTCAATCGCTCTTGGGAGTTTGATGCGAGGGTTTTCTATACCTTCGTTGCCTTGGGCCTTATTGATGAACTGCACGAGGCCTATTTTGACGCGATTCATAAGGATCGCAAGCGAATGAAAAATGTTGAGCAGGTGGCCTCTTGGGCTCAAGAGCAAGGGGTTGACCCTCAATTGATTATGGATACTTTTAATTCCTTTGGCGTTGATTCAATGCTCGCCAATGCAACGCAAATGTCAGGACGATACGAAGCGGATGGTGTCCCGACGATTATTATCGATGGAAAATATCGTACAACCGTTTCTCTTGCTGGCGGTCATAATGAAATCATTGACCTTATTAATTATCTTGCTCAAAGGGCTAAGAGCGAGCGCGTGGACTAGCAGGGGCAAAATTCAAGTCGTGTCACGTCATTCACGAGAATATCAAATCTACTATCACGTCGGATTGGGAAAAGCCGCATCGACTTACCTACAAAATCGAATCTTCCCGGCGCTTAACGGCATTCGCTATGTCCATCGCGATCGATATCGACGTTATCGATCAATAGTTGAAAAATCGCATGATGCCCGTTATCTAGTCTCTCGTGAAGCCGCTTTCCGACTTGATCAGCGTCTTGAAGAGTTCGCTTCCTTCAAGTCAGACGCAAAAGTCATTCTCGTACTTCGCCGGCATGATCGCTGGATCGCATCACACTATCGGCGATATGTTAAAAATGGCGGTAGCCTTCCTTTTGATAAATATGTTGACCTTGACAGTGAGTCGCCACTGATCTGGGACAAAAAGAAAATGTCTTTTTTTGCGATGATTCAGAAGATTGAAAATCGATTTAACTCAAAGCCTTTAGTCCTTTTTCATGAAACTTTACAAGACAACCCTTTCAACTTGATTGACCAGTTGTGTAGTTTCACGGGAGCAACTTATCAGCGCGAGCAGATTGATCTTTCAGTTGTGCACGGGTCCTGGAGTGACAAACAGCTGAAGTTTTCAAAGATAGTTGGGCGGTATCTATTTTCTGAAGTGCCAAAAGCGCATTCACATGCTGGATTCAATCGTATTCAACGGCGATTAAAACTGTGGACCTGTTACGCCATCTTAGGTGTGGCCCGATTGATCCCGGAACGTTTTTTGGGGGACGCACCCCTTATTCCCCCGCAGGATCTGGAACGAGTTAGGCTGACATTTTCTGATGATTGGCAAGCTTGTCAGGAATATGCAGAGATCAATAACCCTAAATTGGACGCTGCTAGGTCATAAGGAGGCCAGAACCTCTGATTCCATCGAACACAAACTGCACGGCAAGCGCTGTCAACAGTAATCCAAAAATTCGACTGACCACATTCATTCCCGTAACGCCAAGAAGACGTTGTACGGCACTAGAAACTAGCATTAGGGCTAAAGTCATTAAAAGGACCAGCGTGAGACTGGACACGATAGCCAGTTGCTTTATTAAGTCACCGTCAGTATTCGCCATCAACAAAATAACAGCACCAATCGCCCCCGGACCTGCGATTAGGGGGGTGGCTAGCGGAAAAACAGCAATATCTTTGCGCGCACGCGCCTCATGATCTTCATCCCGCGTCGTCGATGACACGCCCGAATGTCGTGCAAAAACCATATCGAGGCCCACCAGAAAAAGCAAGATACCCCCAGCCGTCCGAAGCGCGGGAAGAGAAATTCCCAATCGGTCTAGAAGCACCTGGCCAAAAAACGCAAAAATATACAAAAGGCAGGATGCCAACGCTACCGCCCTGAGTGCGGTGCGCCAACGCTGACTTGAAGGCATCTCCCTGGACATCGCTGCATAGACAACAGCAATGTCTATTGGTCCGATAGTGGCGAAAAAAGTAGTGAACCCGATGATTAACGCATCAGACACGCCGATCAACCCACGCTAAGGTAGATGATATTAGCTGAAACGCCCAACCCCTTCTCTCTCTAGATCGTCCATCGTTCGAGAGATACCCTCGCGCAGAATTTTAACCATATCATCAATCTGCTCTGCGGTAATGCATAGCGGAGGCGACATTACACACATATTAATGAGTGGGCGGACAAGCAATCCTAACTGCTGACAGTATTTATCAATCCGATTACCCACAGCATAATCTAACTCTAGCGGCTGTTTACTTTCTTTACTCACAACGCATTCAAGACAGCCCATCAATCCGTGACCTCGAATGTCACCAACAATCGGCAAATCGGCTAGGCTTTGAAGTTGACTCTGCATATAGGGACCAAGCGCCCGTGCATTTTCCAGCAAACCGTCGGATTCAAATAGATCCATATTGGCAAGTGCAGCGGCGCACGCTACCGGATGACCCGAATAGGTAAACCCGTTCGAGAACACCGCGCCCCCCTCCACACTCTGACTCACTTCATCAATGAGTTGGTCCGATATGATCATTGCCGCTAAAGGCACATATCCCGAGGTCAACCCTTTGGCAGAGATAATGATATCGGGTGTAATGTCAAAGACAGGCTCAGAGGCATACCAATGCCCCAGGCGACCAAAACCGGTAACGACTTCGTCAGAAATATAAATAACGTTATGACGACGACAAACTTCGAGACATGCAGCATGATATCCATCCGGCGGCACAATTACACCACCGGAGGCTAAAATGGGTTCTGCGATAAATGCGGCCACCTTATCCGCTCCAACCTCCAGGATTTTTTCCTCGAGTTCACGGACTAACATTTCTCGAAACTGATCAACTGTCATCCCGTCAGGTCGACGATAGGGATTAGGCGACGAAATGAAGTGCACCGTATCAAGGCGAGTATCTAGCCAATTCTTATCTCGGGATTTGCCTGATACAGCAGCTGATAAAAACGTGCTCCCGTGATAGGCATCTTCCCGCGAGATGATGTGCTTTTTCTGATCTCGGCCGAGAACGTTGTTATAAAACATAACGAATCGTAGCGCAGAGTCCACGGCGGTTGATCCGCCCGTCGCGTAAAAAACATTATTAAGGTCGCCCGGCGCGACTGAGGCTAAGCGCTCAGCAAGTCGGGCTGCCGGTTCGGTAGGATGACTCCAAGGACTCGTATAAGAGAGTCTCATTGCTTGCTCATTCATGGCCGTAACTATCTCTTTACAGCCGTGTCCAGCATTAACGCACCACATACCTCCCGGACCATCTAAAAGACGATTACCTTCTGCATCGTAAACGTATGCTCCATGCCCCGCGCCAATAATCGTCTTGTTATTCGATGTGTCACCGAAAGATTCCCATGGATGCACGACATGAGCGTCCATTTTTCGGACCGCTTCTGGATCCATATCGATTAGGTTTGATGCCATACTCTCTCCTTGGTGACGAATTCTCTATACTTTCTCAAATTAAAATATAGCTTCTTTTGAATATACGGAAGTGAAGCCAATAAACAGCCGCAACCCTTTTAATCACTCTAAAAGTTAAACTTCACGCTATCATGGTTATTTCTTATCCTGAAATTTTCAAAGCCTACGACATCCGAGGCATCGTAGACGTTTCATTGACAACCGAAATCGTCGAGCAAATCGGCCGGGCAATCGGTAGCGAAGCGCTCACAGCTGGGGACTCTTCAGTGGTGATCGGTCGAGATGGCCGGCTTTCGGGCCCCAGCATCTCAAACGCTCTAAGGCAAGGCATTCATGGCACTGGTTGCAATACAATCGATATTGGGATGGTGCCCACGCCCCTCACCTATTTCGCAACCCATGAACTTCAAGCAGGCTCTTCGGTATCAGTTACCGGAAGCCATAATCCGCCAAACTACAATGGCCTGAAGGTTATGGTTGACACACACACACTTGCCGCTGATCGCATTCAGGACTTGCGGCGCCGAATCGAGACTCAAAATTTTCTGCATGGCGTCGGCACCGGCTCTTCTTTTGATATTGTGCCGACCTACCAGAATCGAGTCGTTAACGATATCAAATTAGCTCGCCCCCTTCGAGTAGTCACAGACTGCGGCAACGGGGTCGCCGGTGTACTTGCTCCCCAATTGTTGCGCGACCTAGGCTGTGAAGTGATTGAGCTTTTTACCGAAGTCGATGGCAATTTCCCAAATCATCACCCGGACCCTAGCGTACCTGAAAATTTGGCAGACCTCATCTCAGCCGTTGATGAGCATACCGCGGACCTCGGTCTTGCATTTGACGGCGATGGGGATCGACTTGGCGTCATCACAGATGCAGGCCAAGTGATTTGGCCAGATCGACAAATGATCTTGTTTGCCCAGGACATTATCTCTCGAAATCCAGGGGCAGAAATCATTTACGATGTGAAATGTACAAGACTACTCCCTGAGGCAATCGAAAACGCCGGAGGTAAGGCCACCATGTGGAAAACCGGCCATTCTTTTATTAAGGCAAAACTGCGGGAGACTCAAGCCGCAATGGGTGGCGAAATGAGTGGCCATCTTTTTTTTAAAGAGCGCTGGTATGGATTTGACGACGCCCTCTATGCCGCTGCTCGACTGTGCGAAATAATCTCTCAGGGAAAAGACTCGGCAAGTGAATTATTTTCCAAAATACCGGACACGATTAATACGCCAGAGTTGAAACTTGAGATGAATGAAGGCGAGCATTATCAACTCATCGCTGAGCTTGTTAATACGGGAGCATTCCCGGGCGGAAATATTTGCGCAATTGATGGATTGCGTGTTGACTTCGAAGATGGATTTGGTCTGGCTCGAGCCTCCAATACAACGCCAACTGTCGTTTTCCGTTTTGAGGCGGACACCGAAACCGCGTTAGAAAATATTATGGCGCTTTATCGACAACGGATTCTTGTCCTTAGGCCTGGATTAACGCTACCTTTTTAAGCGCGATTCCGGAGTCAGAATCATCCTGATCCAGATACCCTCAGTCCCGGATCCTCGGGCTGAAAACCTGTTTGCTGACGTTAAAACAATTCCCTTTAATTGTTACTCCAATATCAAGCGAGTATTGTCTCAACCGCTGTGGCTCGCTTATATCCGCGGGGCAGTGCTCTCCCACGTTGCGCGCGTGACCCGACAAATGTGTCAATATCTTTCGGCTTGAGCCTCATATGCTGCTTACCCGCGAAAAGTCGAAGAGAGTCTCCCTCTCGAAAAACCGCAACGCTTTGTAATTTTTCATCGCCCGCTTTATGACGTGCTGCCGGAATGTTAATTAACTTCACGCCCTTGCCCCTGTTAAGTTGGGGTAATTCTGCTAACGCAAATATCAAGAGCCTGCCGGTATCGGTAATTGCCGCTACCCAGTCATCCTCATATTCAAAAATGCGTTGGGGTGGCAACACGCCTCCTGCTCGAACAGTAAGCACGGCTTTGCCCGATTTGTTTCGAGTCAGTAAATCTTCAAGTGTTGCCACAAATCCATAACCAGAATCGGACGCAAGTAAAAATTGGCTCGAATTCTCACCGATCATTACACCAGAAAAAGTGGCCCCTGGCGGCGGCTTAAGCGTTTTACCCACAGGCTCGCCCAAGCTTCGCGCGGATGGCAGTTCATGAGAACGAAGCCCATAGACACGACCCGTCGAATCTAGGCAGAGCAACGGTTGGTTGGTTCTCCCGGGGCCGGAGTGTAGATAACCGTCATCTCCTCGATAAGCGAGTTCACGCGGATCAACCTCCAGACCCTTGGCGGCTCGAATCCACCCTTTTTTAGAGAGTACAACCGTGATGGGCTCTGAAGGAATGAGAGCGCTCTCGCTCAGGGCTTGGGCTGCCTCTCGTTCAACTAAAGGAGAGCGCCGGTCATCACCAAATTCCTCCGCATCTGCGTTGAGTTCTTTTTTAACAACTGTTTTTAATCGGTCGCGAGACTTAAGTATTTTTTGCAGCTCCGCTTTCTCTCGAGATAATGCCTGTTGCTCTCCCGTAATCTTAATTTCTTCAAGTCTGGCAAGCTGGCGCAGCTTAAGCTCAAGAATGGCCTCCGCTTGGGTCTCGCTCAATTTAAAACGCTTTATCAGAACACTCTTTGGTTCATCCTCTTTGCGAATAATTTTTATAATTTCATCAATATTTAAAAAAGCAATGAGCAGCCCATCTAAAATATGCAGTCGTTTAACCACTCGATCCAACCGATACGATAGCCGGCGCTTAACGGTCTCAAGACGAAATTCCAGCCACTGTTTTAGCGCTTCCCGAAGATCAAAAACCTTAGGGCGTCCATCAAGACCAATCATATTCATGTTGACCCGATAGGTTTGCTCTAGCGAAGTGGTCGCAAATAGATGGGTCATTAACACCGCGCGATCTACTCGATTTGAGCGGGGTTCAATAACAATTCGAATCGGATTTTCGTGATCTGACTCGTCCCGGATATCCCCAACCATGGGTAACTTTTTGGCATTCATCTGATTCGCGATTTGTTCGATCACCCGCTCACCAGAGACTTGATACGGCAACGCTGTGATTGCAATATCGCCGTTTTCATCTACCCATACGGCGCGTTGACGGATCGAGCCATAGCCCGTCCGATAGATCTCACGAATTTCTGCCTGCGGCGTTACGATTTCCCCGCCGGTCGGGAAATCCGGACCTTTCACATGGTCGCACAAATCATCAAGGCTCGTCCTTGAA
Organism: Candidatus Thioglobus sp.; assembly: GCA_004212795.1. Lineage (GTDB taxonomy): Bacteria > Pseudomonadota > Gammaproteobacteria > Arenicellales > UBA868 > UBA868. Next base: position 3,266 of record SHBR01000019.1, on the reverse strand, counting down.
TGATCAAGCAATCGAATACACGCGCTGACGACCTCTCGTAGGTTGTGCGGCGGTATATCAGTTGCCATTCCCACTGCGATTCCTGAACTCCCATTCAGCAAGACATTAGGTAATCGGGCGGGCAGGAGGCGCGGCTCACGCAAGGTACCGTCGAAATTAAGCCCCCACTCGACAGTCCCCTGGCCCAGTTCCGAAAGCAACATCTCAGCAAATCCCGACAGTCGCGCCTCCGTGTATCGCATTGCGGCAAAGGATTTAGGGTCATCTTGAGACCCCCAGTTGCCCTGTCCATCTACCAGCGGATAGCGGAAACTGAAGGGCTGCGCCATTAACACCATGGCCTCGTAACATGCTGAATCTCCGTGGGGGTGGAATTTTCCAAGCACGTCCCCGACGGTCCTGGCTGACTTTTTATACTTTGAGCTTGCTGCGAGACCGAGCTCCGACATAGCATAAACAATCCGACGCTGCACAGGCTTAAGTCCATCCGCCAAGCTGGGTAACGCGCGATCAAGCACCACATACATTGAGTAATTGAGGTAGGAGCGCTCTGTAAATTCGGAGATCGCCACTGACTCAATGGGTCTTAATATCTTCTCTGGAGTCGATTTAGAGCGTGCCGGCGTTTTCCGCTTTTGTTTTCGTCGAGTAGGTTCAGGCATAAGTGAAATCAGTCTTCGGTGTGGCAGAATGGGCGCTTAATACGAGTATCTGGCCGGCCATTATAACGGGGTCTTCTGCGAAACTTCCTATGAACCAGATTCAAATTCAAGCAAATCGCTTGATCGATGGCTCAACACCAATGAACTCCAGTCAAATACTGGAGAAGCTTATCGAACTTGGTATTGATTGCACGACCATCGACCACCCCCCTATGTTTTCCGTTAGTGACAGTAAATCCCTTCGAGCAACACCTGAGGGGCAAGGTGATCTTAAAAATCTTTTTCTAAAAAATAAAAAGGGTCAAATGTGGTTGGTGAGTTGTCATGAAGATCAAATAGTTGACTTAAAAGAGCTCGCCCGAAGGCTTTCGGCCGGAAGATTTTCTTTTGGATCTGAGCAGCGGTTAATGGAATATCTAGGCGTCCATCCCGGTTCAGTCTCACCGCTTGCCCTCATCAACGATAGCGGTTGTGCCGTTAAATTTATTATCGACAGTAACCTCGTAAATACCAAAAATCTCTATGTTCATCCATTAATCAACACCCGAACCACAACGATCCGCAGCAAAGATCTGCTGATGTTTGCGTCTCATATTGATCATCCGGCTCAAGTGTTAAATTTCGACTGAAATCGCATAGACTCTGAAAGACGCACTCCACTCGACTCTAAATATATGAACAGTCAACCTTCAAAATGGTCTCTCACTAAAATTAATCACGCGTTACGTGATGGCTCTCTCACTTCAGTCGAGTTGGTAGAAGATTGCATTAATAACTTAAGACCAGAACTGAGCGCCTATCGAGAGTGGACACCTGAAAAAGCGACTGTCCAAGCCCAAGCGGCTGATGATGCACTAGCCCAAGCTAAAGATTTCGGCACCCTTCAGGGTATCCCCATCTCTGTCAAAGATCTTTACGGCGTTGATGGCACCCAGACATTTGCCGGATCTCCCGCACCCATGCCAAGTCCGTGGCAAAACGAAGGCGATCTTATAAAAACCTTGCGGCAGCAACATGCAGTTTTTACGGGAAAAACACATACTGTCGAGTTCGCCTTTGGCGGGGTGGGTATTAACAGTCACTGGGGCACACCCCAGAATCCTTGGGACAAGCATCATCATCGTGCGCCCGGGGGATCGAGTAGTGGCGCAGGCGTAAGTCTATGCGAAGGTTCAGCACTTGTTGCACTCGGCTCCGACACTGCCGGATCTGTCCGAATTCCCGCGAGCGTTACTGGGAATGTAGGCTTAAAAACAAGTTACGGGCGCTGGCCCGTCACCGGCGTTTTTCCGTTAAGTCCAACACTAGACACAACCGGAATCCTGACCCGAACCGTCGAGGATGCGGTTGTCGCCTTCTCAGCTATAGATCCTCATCAACGAAGCTTTGGCCCAAGACTTGCCCGTCAAGTCGCGCAATGCCAGCCGTCTGATTTTGTAATCGGTATCGGTGAGCGGTCGTTATGGGAGGGATGTGACCCCGGTATTTGTGAGACTGTTGATGACGCCATTAAGCAGTTGTCTAAGGCCGGTGTTCACGCTATCGAAGCAACTCTGCCTGAGGTCACGCCAGCAATCGAGCTTCTAAAGATTGGCAGCGTTGCTGCCGCTGAAATAGATGAAATGCTTGAAGCAACAGCACCGGGTGCTCGCGATACGCTTGACCCATTGGTGTCTTCGCGAATTAAAGAAGGTGGATCAATAAGTGCGTCTGAGTATCTTCGACGCAGACGAGAACTTCGCAGTCTCAGTCGAGCGGCAAACGCCCGATTTGAGAATTGTCAGGTCATTGTGAGCCCAACCGTGGCGATCACCCCGCCGAAGATTTCAGATGTTCAAACAATCGAAACTTACCGACCCAAAAACCTGGGCATGCTCCGAAATACATGTGGCGCCAACTACCTAAGCCTTTGTGCAATCACAATTCCGATAGGTTTCGATAACGCCGGCATGCCCGTTGGCCTACAGCTTATGGCAAAACATAATCATGACGAGTCATTACTCGCGATTGCAAGTTGTATGGAAAAAATTCTGGGCTCCGGCGCTTCCAGACTGAATTGTTAAGCTCGAGCATTGAAGATGACTCCAAACGATCAAGACATTAAAACACCGAAAACCGTCACAACTGATAGCGACAAAAAAATCAGTGAAGGTTATCTAGAAATTCGTCGCTACCAGATCAGTCACGAAAAGTACGATGGCAATCAAACGCCTATTCTTTGTCGAGAAGTTATGGATCGAGGGTCCGTTGGCGCCGTCATTCCTTTTGATCCCATTCGTCAAGAAGTAATTCTTATCGAACAATTTCGTATTGGTGCCTGGGCCGCCGGCTGGCCCCAACCCTGGCTTCTTGAGTGTGTTGCCGGAATCGTTGAGGAGGGAGAGACCGTTGAAGAAGTAGTGTGTCGCGAGGCGCGGGAAGAGGCAGGCTGCAAAATATTGCAATTGGAGCCGATTGCTAGATATTTTTCGACGCCTGGCGCCTGCACAGAGTTCGTGAGTTTATTTTGCGGGCGAGTCGATTCGACCGGTCTTGGCGGGATTCATGGTCTGGAGACAGAACATGAGGATATTTGCGCGACAGTATGGTCTCTACAAGATGCCT
>SHBR01000018.1 GCA_004212795.1 Candidatus Thioglobus sp. | reverse complement strand
AGCAACATCAAAATAAGGGATTGACCAAATACCCGCGCCTGACGTTCGTGCCACATCTTCAGCCAATACAAAACGATCGAGATAGCGGTCATTGGGAGCAATGGCAACCACACTTGCCAGACCTTCCCTGATGAGAATCTCCTGGACACTTCTGCCGTCTTCAAGAAAAAGATAGGCAAGCGTTCTCCCGTGCCGGTCTTTTTTATCGGGCGCTTCTTCAAGGAAAATATCGCCTTTGGAAAGCGTTTCGACAAGTGTCTCGTACGCAGCATCTGCCAACGGCTCGGCAGCTTTTTGGTCAGTCTCCCGCTCGGGCGTATTGATACCGGCGAGACGAACGACCTCGCCCGAGGTAAGCACGACGGTATCGCCGTCTACAACCCGACCGATCTCTACAGCTCGGCTCGATAAGGCATCGACGTCCGAACTGAAAAAAAACGCACACCACAGGATAGCCACCCGCAATAAATAGCGCTTTGCGACTGACCCGTTACGCCAGATTTGACTGGCGTTGCGTGAACTAGGCCGAACGGCCGTACTTTTTCTGGAACTTACCCACGCGCCCGGCGGTATCAACGATCTTTTGCTGGCCTGTATAAAACGGGTGGCAAGCAGAACAGATCTCAACGTGAAGTTCCTCGCCCAGAGTCGACCGGGTTTCAAAACTGTTGCCGCAGGCACACACCACTTTAATCGTGTCGTAAGCAGGATGAATTTCTGGCTTCATGATATATAAATTAAGCAGGTTGGATCCAAGTGCGGGTGCTAAAGCCCGCGGGGGGACGGATCATAGGCGAATCCCGTCTCACCCGCAAGTCCGCATCAGCGATTCATAGATTTGTAGAATTCTGCGTTGCTTTTGGTTGCGCGAAGCTTATCGAGCATAAATTCCACTGCCTCGATATCATCCATCGGATGAAGTAGCTTTCTGAGCAGCCAAATCTTCTGCAATTCGGCTGGATCGGTAAGCAGTTCTTCCCGGCGAGTGCTCGAACGACTAATCACAATCGACGGATAAACCCGTTTTTCTGCAATTCGGCGGTCTAGATGAATCTCCATATTGCCGGTCCCTTTAAATTCCTCATAGATAACCTCATCCATCTTCGATCCGGTATCGATCAAGGCAGTCGCCAGTATTGTCAGACTCCCGCCCTCTTCTATGTTTCGGGCCGCACCGAAGAAGCGCTTGGGTTTTTGCAGTGCATTTGCATCCACACCACCCGTTAAAACCTTTCCGGAAGCGGGTTGCACCGTATTGTAGGCGCGAGCCAGTCGGGTAATTGAATCCAGCAGAATTACAACGTCTTTTTTGTGCTCTACCAATCTTTTGGCCTTTTCAATTACCATCTCAGCCACTTGCACGTGGCGCGTCGCAGGCTCATCGAAAGTCGAGGAAACAACCTCACCCCGGACCGTTCGCTTCATTTCGGTGACTTCTTCCGGCCGCTCGTCGATCAGCAACACAATCAGCTCACAATCCGGCTCGGAGGCTGTGATCGCGTGAGCAATCTGCTGCAACATCACGGTTTTTCCGGTTTTTGGGGCAGAAACCAACAGCCCTCTCTGGCCTTTGCCAATCGGCGCCACAATATCGATCGTTCTTCCCGTCAGATCTTCAGACGAACCATTGCCTTGCTCCAGTCTCATTCGTTCATCCGGGTGTAAAGGGGTCAGATTCTCGAACAGAATCTTTTTCTTGGCTTCGTCAGGCGACTGGAAATTAATCTTTTCGACTTTCAAAAGCGCAAAATATCGCTCTGAGTCTTTTGGCGGACGAACCAGGCCCGCAATCGTATCTCCGGTTCGAAGGCCAAATCGCCGGATCTGGCTAGGAGATACATAAACATCATCAGGACCTGCTAGATAGGAGCTGCTGGAAGAGCGCAGGAATCCGAAGCCATCCTGCAAGATCTCGACCACGCCCTCTCCTTTTATTTTTTCACCGCGTTTTGCCTGTGATTTCAGGATCGCGAAAATCTGATCCTGTTTGCGCAAGCGTGAAACGTTGTCTAGCTTCAACGAGCGTGCAACTTCGGCAAGTTCAGTCGGGGATTTTTGTTTTAACTCAGAAAGACTCAGGGACATAACGGCAATGCCTCGGTAGGGTATAAGGGTGTTGTTGAAAACCGACCCGGAAACGGATGGTTAGATGGAATACGAATAGATGTAGATATTGGGATATTGGTTAGAGTCGGCGTCCTCGCCAAATTTTTAATTCAAGGGTTAATCGATTGCAGGTGGTTTTATGCTTGCCACTTCAATGCTCACGCCATATGTAAGTAACAGGTTCGCGCCTTTAAATATTCTCATCGAGAAATGCGGTCAGCTGCGCTTTTGACACAGCGCCTACTTTGGTCGCCTCGACCTCGCCATTCTTAAAAAGCATCAAGGTGGGAATCCCGCGAATTCCATACTTCGGCGGTGTTGCCGGATTGTCATCAATGTTAAGTTTGGCGACACGGATCTTGTCCGAGTATTCTGAGGCAACTTCCTCAAGTACCGGTGCGATCATTTTGCAGGGGCCGCACCACTCTGCCCAATAATCAATTAAGACGGGTTTATCGGACTGGAGCACTTCTTGCTCGAAAGACTCGTCGCTGACATGAATAATATTTTCGGACATTATATAAATCCTGACTAATATCCCTACCGGGATCTAAAAAAAAGGGGGGTGTAAGGCGGGCGGATAGCACTGTGATACAATAACGTCCGGTTTCCGCTAGGGAGAAATCTTACCGCATCTTCGCTGAAGCGGCATGTTCACTCAACCTAGTGCTAATTTTTACCTATTTTTGCATTAGGAATCAAGGGCCCATTTATTATGGGTTTTTCCAATCAGTTCAAATACCCATCTGCCTGACCCCTACCCGCGAAAATTCCGCTTACGACAACACCTTTTGAGGTGGAATGCCGAAGCAAACACTTCAACACTATCACTAAGATCGCCCGCGAAGAGACGGCAGACGATCATCTAAAATCAGAAAATATAAATTATGGAAGATATCAGTTATCTCACCGAGACTCGATTCAGCGATCTTGCGCTGGATGAAAGACTCCTTTCCGGCCTTACAGATGCCGGCTTCGATTTTTGCACCAAGATACAGGCAGAATCGCTACCTATCGCACTAACCGGACAGGATGTCGCTGGACAAGCCCAAACGGGAACTGGCAAAACAGCAGCATTTCTCCTCGCTATATTCAATCACCTGCTCAAAAATCCCAAACCAGAGTCGGCAACCCCGATCAGTATCAGATCCCTCGTGCTTGCGCCCACCCGAGAACTGGCAATTCAGATTCACCGGGACGCTGAGGTTCTCGGCAAGAGTACAGGTCTCAAACTGGGGTTGGCGTATGGTGGCACGGACTATCAACAACAACGAGAAACGCTTGCCGCTGGTGTCGACGTACTCATTGGCACCCCTGGAAGGCTCATTGATTTCTATAAACAGGACGTCTTCGACCTTAAAGCCGCACAGGTCTTGGTGCTTGATGAAGCAGACCGTATGTTTGATCTCGGTTTTATTAAAGATATCCGCTACATCCTGAGACGGATGCCGCCGCCAAAAGATCGGCTCAACCTCCTGTTCTCGGCAACCTTATCCCACCGCGTTCATGAACTCGGATACGAGCACATGAACGACCCCCAGGAAATAAAAATTGAGCCCAATACGGTGGTTGCGGACCACCTGATCGAAGAGGTCTACTACCCGGCAAACAACGAGAAACTGCCCCTTTTGCTCGGACTCATGCGTCAAACGGAAGGTCAACGAGTCCTGGTGTTTGCCAATATGCGAGTCACTTGTGACCGGTTGGGCCGGATCCTGACACAGCAGGGCTACGCAACCGCCGTCCTATCAGGAGACGTGCCTCAGAAAAAACGTGAGCAGCTTTTAAAAGCCTTTACGGAGGGCAAACGTAACGTACTCGTTGCCACGGATGTCGCGGCGCGTGGACTACATATTCCAAGCGTCAGTCATGTTTTTAACTATGACCTTCCCCAGGACGCAGAAGATTATGTTCACCGCATAGGTCGTACAGCGCGTGCAGGGGCCAGCGGCAATGCCATTAGTTTTGCGTGCGAGGATCATGCCTTTTCTTTAATGGATATCGAGGAATACATCGGGCACTCACTGATCAAACAAGAAATCTCTGATGCGGTTCTTGAATCACCCAAACAGAACACCAATTCCACTACGGGCAATAAGGACAAAAAGCGCGAGCCTAATCGAAAACCCAAAGCTCGCTCCAGTTCACCAACAGCTAAAACATCGGTTCAGAAAGAAACGACTAACAATCATTCTGAAAAAGAGCGAGTCGCCAAACTGGCGCCGTCTCAACCTTCTGCGCCACAAGAACTTTCAGACTCTCCACTTAATGCCGCTGTCACGACCCAGACGCCTCGGGGACGATACCGCCCAAAAATCGAGGTGCCGGCTGTGGGATAGCACTAGTTGTCTGCTCGCGAATCGGATCACACTAAACAATGAAAGCTCGACCTTCGGCGTTAAAAACCCAAAAATCAATTACCGAGGATTCGTCCCTATTGCATCGTTATCAGACCGTGATTGTAGGATCGCGCGGCCTCTTAACAATGATCTATTTTGAGTGGTGTAGTTGGCTCTCCCCAATTCCAGGGGCTTTCGGTTTGCTACTCAGAAAAATTTTTTGGCCTCGATTATTCGGAATTTGCGGCAAAGGTGTGATGTTTGGCGCCAATATCATTCTTCGTCATCCCAATCGCATCAGGATTGGCCAAAACACGGTGCTTAGTGAAGGCGTCGTATTGGATGCTCGACATTCAACGGATAGCGCTGCATTGCAAATCGGCGATGAGGTGATCCTCGCGAACAACACGATGCTCTCCTGTAAAGACGGAACCATAAATATCGGTGACCGAGTCGGCATCGGAGCGTATACGATTATTCAATCCGTTCAAAACTGTCCGGTGGTGATTGGCAAAGATGCTGTTCTCGGCCCAAGGTGCTATTTAGTGGGAGGTGGCCAATACCATACCGATTCTTTAGAAATTCCAATTGCACAGCAGGGCATAAAGCCAACCCAGGGGTGTTTTGTCGGCACGGGCGCCTGGCTCGGCGCTAATGTTTCGATTATTGATGGCGGCTCTTTGGGAGAAGGCAGTATTGCGGCGACCGGTGCGGTCATCGTTCGAAATGTCCCTGCATATGAAATTGTTGCCGGTGTTCCTGCCCAAAAAATCAAAGACCGTCGGTCCGAACAAAACCCTGACTGAATACCGGTCATGCGACAGAAAAAAGCGTTGCTGCTGTGCCTGAAGATTTTTTTCTCGACGGGCCTCATCTTGTGGATTACGCATAATGTTCCTCTCGAGCAAGTATGGTTAGTCATTGCTGACGCCCATGTGGCTTTGCTTTTTTTCGCATTTAGCCTCTTCTTCGTGGGTTACTTCATCACGGCGTTCCGATGGCGAATGCTGATACGAGCACAAGGCGGAGATGCTCCCGTTCTTTATCTTGTTCGGTCATTTATGGTTGCGATTTTTTTTAATAATTTTTTACCCTCGACCGTCGGCGGCGACGCTGTTCGCATGTATGACTCGTGGCGCTTGGGAAACACAAAGTCAGGCGCTGTATCAGTTGTGTTGGTGGACAGGTTCCTGGGTGTTTTGGCCCTGCTTTTAATCGCATTACTCGCACTCTTGATGGACCCGCATATCTCAACCCAATTTCCAGGTATTGAAATTTGGGTTGGCATCACAATTTTTAGCGCGGGCCTTCTTGTATGGATCGTTTTGAATACGCCTCCCGGCAAAATTGAAACGTTTGCGATTAAATCGTCCGGCGCTATTCACAAGCTCGCCGGCTTTCTCGGAAAAGTGCTTAACACTCTCCAGTCTTATAAAAACTCGCCTGGCGCGGTGGTTCGAGCCTTATTACTTTCTTTTCTACTGCAGTTAAATGTGGTGATACACTTTATTTTTTTGACAAAAGCGCTCGATATCAATGTCCCGATCGAAGCGATGTTCTTTGTCATCCCGGTCGCCATTTTTATAATGATGCTGCCCGTGTCGATTAACGGTATCGGCTTGCGAGAAACTGTTTTTGTTTTTTTATTCTCACTTTTTGGCGTGCCTGACGTTGAGGCTTTAGCACTGGCGTGGCTCGCCTACAGTTTTAGCCTTGCGCAAGGCATATTGGGGGGTATGGTCTTCGCCATCAGGCGCGAGCATTCCGCGCGTCCGGCCTGAACCAGGATTGATTGGTGTTCTTGTTCACTTAATGTGCGAGTCGAATGCCGGCAAGATTGAAGTTAAAATAAACAAATGTTGTGGTGTTACCCATTTTCCGAATTTATCTTTCTATGATCGCGATACGTAAAACTCTCAGAGCGTCATCGACAAGCCTGTTATTAGCGCTGGGGATAGCGCCGGCAGGCGCGGGTTCACCTGATGTGAACTCAGGCGAATTTCTAGACAACCCTTATCTTCAGGGCATCAGCGTTGTACCCGCCTGGGACGCTGGGCTTCTTGGCAACGGTGTTGTGGTCGCGAATCTTGACTCCGGCGTTCGATCAAACCATGTCGATCTGGCCGGCACTATCCTGCCGGGCTATGACTTCGTCAACGATGACGATGATCCATTTGATGATGAAAAATCTCTTACCTATGGACATGGTACTGCGTCTTCGGGAATCATCGTTGGCAATTGGAATGGCGTTGGCATTGGCGGAATCGCGCCCAACGCGAGGATCGTGCCCGTCAAAATCACAAACGAGGAAAACCTTACGGACGGGGGACTGATCAGCCAAGGTGTTAACTATGCGACGAGCCGGAGCGATGTCAAAATCATTCTCCTTGAAAACGTTGGATCATCAACATCGCTCGATGAATTCGTAGCATTCAATAATGCGGTGGCCGCGGGCAAACTACTGATTGCCCCCTCCGGTAACGCAGGGTTAGCGAGTCCGGTAAATCCCGCGTCTCAGTTCGCGGCGCTCGGAGGGGCTGCCCTTGTTGTGGGCTCGCATAATGGTGATGGCGGTCGGTCGCCCTTTAGTAATGGCGCCTTGGGTGTTGAAGGCAACTATCTAACCGCACTCGGAGAAGGAGTCCTCGCAGCTGGGAACCAAGGCGACGACTTTTACTATACGGTGACCGGCACCTCCATGGCTGCGCCCCAAGTGGCAGCTGCGGCCGCACTTATCTGGTCGTACGCACCCAGTCTGACCGCCACTGAAGTGGCCGAAATTCTAAAAAAATCGGCAACCGATCTCGGCGCACCGGGCGTTGACAGCATTTTTGGCGCTGGCGGACTTAATATCGAAGCGGCCCTCGCGCCCATTGGTGTGATCACAGCGCCCATTGAGGAAGAAGAGGAAGAAGAAGCAGAAGAGGAAGAAGATGGCTCAGGGGATTCATCCGATGACCCCGGTCAGGGCAACTCCGGGAGTTCAGGCGGTGGAAGTGGATCGAGCGGTGGAGCGGGTGTCGCGCTCGCGGCGCTTGTGCTCGGGGGTGTTGGTTATGCCCTGATCCGGAATAATCCAGATCTCGATGAAACCCTCGTTTTGGATGAATATGGTAGGACATATGAATTGGACCTGGAGACACGCATCAGCGTTCGAAATCCAGGCCCCTCTGCCGAATCCGTTCTCCAAGAATTAGACACTGAGCAGGTTAACGAGACCCTGATTCAGCGCAGTGACTTTAAACTAACCGCAAGTTACCGGTTTGATCAGAGAACGTCATATCTTGATCCGTATACTGACGATCAGGAAAACGATCAAGCGGTAAAAATGCAACTGACCGCATTTGATCAAAACGGTGCCCAATACGCGTTTGGCTTCAATCAGCGTCTGCCATCATTTTTTAATAATATGGAAGCGTCCGAAAATCTTCCTTTGACCACCGGATTTTTTCGCAGCGATGCTTTTTCGGCCCCGGTCATGGGGTTCAGCAGCCTGGGGTATCACAGTTCTGTTGGATTTAGGTCCGAAACAGGTTGGCAATCGGGTCTTGCGTTCTCTTCGGTCGATGACGAGACCCGCCACGGCCTTAACAGTGAGAGTTCAAGTTTCCATTTGGGCTTAAAACGAAAAGGTTTGCGGGTCGGCCTGCAACTTGGCTTCCTCGAAGAAGATGGTAACCTGCTCGGCGGCGCCTCTCACGGCGCCCTTAGCGTTTCTCGCGCACAAACCGTCTTTGGTGCCGCGCGCGGCGATATCGCCCTGAATAACCACTGGTCAATGGTGGGACAGTACACCCACGGTGTGACCTGGGCGGATGACTACTCTGCAAGTCTGGTCAGCGATTTCTCGACAATCGAAAGCAACAGTTGGGGATTTGGCCTGCTTGGGCGCGATCTATTATCAAGAGGCGACGCGTTTGGAGTTGCCCTGTCACAACCATTGAAAACAATTGATGGCGACGCTCGAGTCAGCACGCCTTATTGGAACCAGTCGGTTGGCGGGATCAACTTTAATACTCGCCGAACCAGTCTGGTCCCTGACGGCACAGAGCACAGCATTGAACTGTTTTATCGAAAATCAATCAGCCGAAATGTTCGCTTCATCTCCTATCTCATCTATCGCGATCAACCACTACACGAGCACAAAACGGAGTCTCATGCTAGCGTCGTCAGCGCAATATCGTGGGGTTTTGGCATGCACTAAAATGTGGTGTCACCCCCTTCAATCTACTGTTTAAAAATTGCTCTGACCCGATCAAGAGAACCTCACCGAGAAGTTCAGTTGACCAAAACCCCGGACATTAAAAATTTTCACCGAGGCACGATCGCGATTGGCCTTGTGTTTCTGATCTATTATTTTGCGACCGCTCTCGCGCTGCCCTATGGTGCCGGTCCGGACTATGATGCTCATTTCGATGGCGCTCGATTTATCTTCTCAGAAGGCCGACTCGCTGTATTGCCGGAAGATCTGGCCACACTTAATTTAACAACATATGGATCGACGAGAGCGCTGCGTCCGCCCTTGCCTTATATCGTGTCGGCAATAACAGCAAAGGCCCTGTCCTGGACCGGGATCGATTTACATATTCTGATGAGAGCCGGTTCTGCCGTGCTGTGCTCACTAACGGTCGCGCTTATTTTCCTAACGCTAACCCGATATTTTCAATCAATCGCGATTGGACTCATCGGCGCTTTGTTGGTCGGGCTAATGCCGCAGTTCGCTTTCATTGCCTCCCATCTCAATGATGATAGCGCTGCCATTTTTTCAGTGACTTTACTGGTTTTCTGTCTCTCCCATTTCGTTCTCCGGCAGGGGAGTCGTACGCTCGCACTCACTACCGGAATCGCAATCGGATTGGTAATTCTGTCTAAATTTACGGCCTGGCTTTTTTTACCGTTTGGCGGAATCGCGATACTGCTGCTGGCTCGACCGAAACCGGGTCAGTGGGTTTCATCGATGAGTCTCATGACACTTGGCGTTGTACTCGGAGGTGGCTGGTGGATCGGCTTTAATATTTTTCATTATGGCTGGCACGACCCGTTGCTGTTTCAGATCGGTGCGCAACTGAGTCAGCAACATATGAACCTCGACCCCTCTCAGTTGAAAGGATTTGCTGCTGAAGGCGTGTCTTTTTTAGGCTTGGTTTTGGGTGATTACAAAAATTTTCTAGATGAAACACTTATCTCTGCAATCGGAAATCTTGATTGGCTACGCCTTCGGGTAGGTTTTCCTCAGTATCTGCTATACACCATCGTCATTGGGATCGCGCTGGTGTCTATTCCTTTTCGATCATGCATTGCGATCTTTTGTTTTATCACTGGGAGACCGTCAACCCGAAATCGTCAATTTATTTTTGAAGGTCTTCTTTTTTTAGCCATCGTCTCGCAATTCCTGATCTATGCCTATTATCAGTGGGCTCAAGAAATCCAAGTGCAAGGTAAATACCTGATACCGATTCTGGCGTGCCCTTTGATCCTGTTTTTTTCCACTGTTAACCACATAAGGCAAACCCGCTTCTGGTCGCGTTATCGTCCCGCGATGACTTTTGGCGCATCAGCAATTGGCGTCAGAGTGCCTTTGCTGGCTTTATTTACAAGTATCGTCATTGTCTTGGTACACGTTGATGCGGTGCGTCGTTTTGTTATTCCTTACTATAATCCTCCCGCGCAAGTGCTCGGCCTGGGCCCATTTATCGAACTGGATTTAAATGATCCGGCATCGATCATCAGGTCAAAAAATCTAGATATCGAATTCACTGACGAAGGATGGCAACTCAAAACGATTACTTCGGACAGCCAGATAGAGCTTTCTCAGAGCTTCTGTGATCATTTTCTTTCGAACAATCTCATTTCGATCAACTTCAAAAGCGATGGGGATGGCGTTTTGCAGTTGTTTTGGAGCGAGAACAAACGCTTTGTTGCTCGCAGAGGGGAGTCATCGACCACCGTGAAATTCCAGGCGGGGGAAAACGCCGTACTGCTGGCTGCGGGTACGGGTAACTGTGGACGACTGCGTCTTGATCCCACGAATACCGCCGATCAATTGATGCTAATTCGATCAATTGCGGTCGCGCCGATGTCAATCACGCGTTTCCCATACTACTTTCGAATCTTTAAAGCCCGCTGAGCAACCCATTAATTTATACAGATTGCGACAGGTCGCATGAGTTTTCCAGAAATCGAGTATCGAAGTCCGACGCATTACTCTATGTCTCAATGACCTTGAAACCGATACAATCTGTTGTTGCACCGCTTAGTCGAATCTAAGTCTTTCTTTTAACCTCTCGTTACAGCACCGTAACTAGGGACTTACCTTTTAAAAATTAATGTGCGGAATTGCCGGAATCCTCAGCCCTGACCCGCAACAACGGGATTGCATTAATCAGATGGCTCGCGCGCTCGAGCACCGAGGTCCCGATGATGAGGGCTATTATCAACAAGGTGCGATGGTGTTGGCACAAACCCGTCTCAGTATCATCGACCTGGAAACCGGTCACCAGCCAATCCTGAATGAGGATGAAAATTTGGTATTGGTCTGTAACGGAGAAATCTACAACAGTCCTGAACTACGAACACACCTAATCGAAAAAGGCCACCACTTCCGGACACGAACCGATGTCGAGGTCATTTTGCACCTGTATGAGGAGCTTGGAGACGACTGTGTAAAGCACCTACGCGGGATGTTCGCATTTGCACTGTGGGATCGAACCCGAGAACGATTGTTATTGGCCCGAGATCATATGGGACAAAAACCGCTATTTTTTGTTCAGGAATCAGACCGGTTATTTTTCGCATCTGAAGTGAAAGCGTTGCTGTCCTCGAATCTCATCAAGCCGGAAATAGAACTCGAGGGACTCTGGCATTACATGTCACTCCGGTTTATGCCCGACCAGTTTTCGTTCTTTAAAAACGTGATGAAGTTGCCGGCAGGCAGTTATCTTGTTTTCGAAAAAGGTGTTTCTCGTATTGAGCGATACTGGGATATCGACTTTACGCAAAAACAAAAAGGCTCCGAGAAAGAAATCGAAGAAGGATTACACCAAACACTACTGAGCACCGTGGATTCCCATATGTTGAGCGATGTCCGGGTCGGTGCATTTCTTTCAGGCGGTATCGACTCCGGAACCGTATCTGCCATGATGGCAACATTGCAACCTGATCCAGTTCCGGTCTTCTCTATCGGCGTAAAAGAGCAGTCATTTAATGAGTTGCCTTATGCACAGATGGTGGCCCGGCAATATGGCATGGAAGCTCATGAAGAGATTGTGGAATCAAATATGATTCATCAAATCCCGAAGATGATTCATCACCTGGATGAGCCATCGGATCCATTTGGAGTCGGTGTTTACCTCGTTGCCCAACTCGCCAGTCAACATGTGAAAGTTGCGCTCTCAGGAGATGGCGGAGACGAGAGTTTTGCGGGCTATGATCGATTTGCCGGACAGCGATTGGCTGATTACTACGCCGTGCTTCCTGCATGGTTGCGCCGCACGGTGATCGAACGATTAATTCGACTTATTCCTGATACCTTTCAGTATAAAACGATCGCGCAGAAAGCCCGATGGCTTAATGAAATGTCATTGCGTGAGCGGGGCGATCGTTATGCCCACAGTATGAGCTTCCTCCGATTTACCGATGAGTCAAAAAGAGCGTTGTTCACCGCTGATGCGCAAGACAGTTTTGATTCAGAAGATTCGCGGGAAAAAATACTGACTCACTTCAACGCCGGCAATGTAAATGAACTCGTTGACCGCATGCTCTACACCGATTTGCGAACACGGATGCCCGATCATCTGCTGGTAATTGCAGACAGGATGTGTATGGCCCATTCTCTTGAGAATCGATCACCTCTGGTCGATCATCGTCTTGTCGAATATGCGGCATCCATTCCGAGCCACATGAAGCTTAAAGGAATGAAACTCAAACACATCTTGCGCTCGGTATCATCGCGTTATTTGCCGCGCGAACTCGTCTACCGGGAAAAGCAAGGATTTGGGTTCCCCATTGCACTCTGGCTCAGAAACGACCTACAACATTTTTTAAGAAATCTATTTTCACAATCTCGCTTCGTTGAGATGGGGATATTTGAGCATCATGCTATCCAGTCACTGATCGAAGAACATCTCAGCGGAAAAGTGGATCATAACTTTCGACTGTGGATATTGCTCAATCTCGAACTTTGGTATCGGATGTACTTCGAGGGACTATCGATCGATGACATGCAAGAATTTACCGCTGAAATGATGCGGGCTTAATTGCCCCCTCCCAATCTCTTGCGGGCGCGAAGCATGGGTTGATGTTATTGAGACATTGACTGATCGACAATGCGCTAGGGTCGGTAATAGATCATTACCCGATCGCCAATCCCTGAATCAACGATCCTCAGCGGCGCGGCACCTAGCGCCTCTAATATCCAAGTTTCTGATGTTTGATCGCTCCTACTGACCCGGAGCGCGACGTATACGGCGTCGGGCCAAAGGCCTCCACGCAAACCATGCAAAATTTTCGACACGCTTGACTCAACATATTCAAGATCCTGATGACGCCCCGCGTAGTAAGCAAGACGCCTGTCGTTGGTTACAACTGATTCAGCAGTACTGCTTTGGGTAGCCAGCCAACGGCCAGCGTCCTTGATCGCTCCTGCTCGAGTGACGTTGTCGAGACCACTAACGCTCTCGCCGATACCCCAAACGATCAAGAGCGTGATGAGGGCACGTCGAAGGCCACTCAAACGTCGCCATGCCGAAACTGAAAACATTCGATTGACAGCAAACGGTGCCAACATAAGTACGGTGATCGTCAGCGCAAGGGGATATCGGGCAACCAAAAAAAGTTTGATCACTGTAAACACGAGCAAAATCGAAAGATGCATGCTCACCAGGCTGAGCCACAACCGGTTTTGAGATTTATGCTCGAAACGAAGACCGGCCCAAAGTCCACCAATAATAAATAGCGCCCATGGGATCGTTAGTTGCGTAAAGGTTGCGGATAAAAGCAGCATGCCAACCGCGAACACAAATAGCACCCAAGCATATTCTGCAGAATAAGGACTGAGAAACTCTGAGCGCAGCACTGTCATTTTTTGCGACACCATGTCGCTGATATGCGCCCAAGCGCTCATGACGACATGTAACGGATTAGACAGGAGGCTTTCAGACGCGCTTTGTATTGATGGGGCAATCAGCCACCACCCTAAAATAATAGCTAAAAGGACTGTTGACACCAAAAGGATACTCAGACGCTTCCAAAGATGGCCATTCGTATTCTGGCGGGTCGCGACAAAAAGAAGAGGGGTCGCCAACAAAAAAACAACGCCCTCAATCCTGAACAATGATGCCAGTATCAATGCCACAATCGCTCCGAACACCGTTGCACGTGATGGCATGGTTGAGTGACGTGCAAAACAAAACAGCGCAACGAGATAAAACGCTAAATATCCCGCGTCACGAATAATATAGGCGCGATACTCATTAAAAGAGGGATGGAGCACCGCCACTAGCGCAGCAATGGTGAGAATCCGGCGCGAGGTTCCACCGAATGCGTGCACAGAAAGCACGAAAAAAATTGGAGCGGCTGTGAAAAAAACGGTGTTGAGAATATAACCAGCAACCTCGTAATCAACGTCTAATACAGCTGACGTGATCCACATTAACGCTGAGAAAAAAGGCCACTGATGAACATTGAACGCGGCTGACCAATTTCTCGCGGCAAAAAGTTCGGCTGCGCGAATGTACTCAACGGCATCGTTGTTCACGACATCATCAATATGAATACACCACGCCGAACTGGCCAGGCTTGCGCACGCACAAAAAAACAGGACCCCCGCTAGAAACCGACGATCTGCAGGAGCTGAGTCAAAAACGATCATGAAAAAAATGTTACCTGAGAAGGTGCTCGCCGGAAAAAAGAGATGCGGTCGACTCGCGCTCACGAATCACATGGAACGCATCGCCATCCACCATGACTTCAGCAGCTCGCGGACGGGCATTGTAATTTGAGCTCATCACAAATCCATAGGCGCCAGCCGACCGCACTGCCACAAGGTCGTCCTGCCCGATCGCAAGCATTCGATCTCGCGCGAGAAAATCTCCCGACTCACAAACTGGTCCGACCACATCACATTTTCGAGAATCTCGATTCGCCGTCTTATTGACCTCAACGACATCGTGCCACGCTTCATATAGCGCTGGCCGTATTAAATCGTTCATCGCCGCATCGACGATGGCAAAATTTTTATCCGGCCCTTTTTTGATGTACTCGACTTTGGTCAACAGCACGCCAGCATTTCCAACAATTGCCCGTCCCGGCTCCAGAGTCACATGCATGTTGCATTCTCGAGTCTTAAGCACATCAACTAACGCCTGAATGTATTGTTGCGGTGACGGCGGATTTTCAGTGGCATATTGAATGCCCAGACCCCCACCCAGGTCGAGGTGCGTCAAATGAATCCCGATCTTGTGAAGCTCCTCCACCACGTCGAGCACGCGTTGTAACGCATCACAAAAAGGCTCGACCTCAGTCAACTGAGAGCCGATGTGGCAGGCGATGCCCGTCAAGCAAATACCGCTCATTGTGCTTGCTTTCCGGTAGAGCGCTAACGCATCCTCAAAAGGAACGCCAAACTTATCTCCTCGAAGACCGGTTGCAATATAGGGATGCGTGCGAGGGTCAACATCCGGATTAATACGAATCGCAACGGACGCCTGAAGATTCAACGATATTGCGATTTCGTTTATACGCTGCAGTTCGGGCTCTGATTCCACGCTAAGCGTCCGCACGCCACGTCTAAGCGCATGCCGGATTTCTTCAATTGACTTGCCGACGCCCGAAAATACCACCCGGTCAGGATGTCCGCCGGCTGCAATAACTCGATCAAGTTCCCCACCGGACACGATATCGAAGCCAGCACCCATTTGATCTAAAACCTGCAAAACAGCAATGTTTCCATTTGCTTTTACGGCATAGCAAATACTATGAGCCAAGCCATTAAAAGGAGCATCAAATGCATGAAAATGCCGCTCAAGGGTAGCGCGGGAATAGACATAACAAGGCGTCCCCACTTCCGCTGCAATTGAGGCAAGGGATACCTCTTCGGCAAACAACTCGCTTTGACGATATTCGAAGTGATCCACGCTCAGATCAACTTTCGTCTTCTTGCGTCTGTTGTTCAGAGGGGCTCTCTGGGATATACAAAGGTCCTTTCTGCCCGCAGCCCGAGATGATTAACGCCGACATAAGCAGCAGCGCAAAGCCAAGTCGGCTGAGCAGGTTTCCAAATCTTAATTTCTGTTTAGTTTTTTTCATTTTGCATTGCCTCACCGGCTCGCTATTTCTGCCTGGGCACGATTAATCACCTGTCGCACTTGGGAAGGAGCAGTACCACCCACATGGTCTCGAGAATTCACCGAACCTTCGAGTGTAAGCACCCCGTAAACATCATCGGAAATGAGATCAGATATGGACTGCAGTTCTGATAAAGAAAGCATATGCAATTCAACGCCTTTCGATTCAGCCCGGCGAACAGCACCTCCAACAACTTCATGCGCATCTCGAAAAGCCAGGCCGCGATGGACCAAATAGTCTGCCAAATCTGTAGCAGTTGAATGCCCAATGGCCGCAGCTGCACGCATCTTCTCATGATTAAATTTCATATTCGAGACCATGCCCGCAAGCACCTGGAGACAGGCATGCGCGTTATCAAAACTGTCAAACAGCGGCTCCTTGTCCTCCTGATTATCACGGTTATAAGCAAGCGGTTGGCCTTTCATGAGAACAAGCATTGAAACGAGATTACCCACAGCACGACCGCTTTTGCCTCGAATCAACTCTGCCACGTCAGGATTTTTTTTCTGCGGCATGATGCTGGAGCCGGTACAAAAAGCATCACCGAGATCGACATACCCAAAACTTTGCGAGGACCAAAATACCAGTTCCTCTGCGATGCGCGACAAATGGATATTCATTAGTGCAATCGCACTACAAAATTCCACCACAAAGTCTCTATCCGAAACACCATCCAGCGAGTTAAGCGACACGGAGTCAAATCCCATCGCCTGCGCGCTTATCTCACGATCAATCGGAAATCCTGTACCTGCCAGCGCTGCAGAGCCCAGCGGCGAGATATTGACTCGATACCGACACTCTGACAATCGTTGCCAGTCTCGATTCAACATTGCATACCATGCCATTAGGTGGTGACCACAGGTAATCGGCTGAGCCGTCTGCATGTGCGTCATCCCGGGCATGATGGACTCAGCCTCACGATCAGCAACTTCCAGTAACGCCTGCTGGACCGCTGTTAAATCATCAGAAATCTGATCAATGGCGTCGCGCGTAAACAGTCTAAGATCAGTCGCCACTTGATCATTTCGCGATCGCGCGGTGTGCAGTTTTTTACCCGGCTCGCCAACAAGCTCGGTGAGACGAGCCTCGATATTCATATGAACATCTTCGAGCTCAGGCTTCCACTCAAATCGGTCTTCAGAAATCTCTGTCAATATGGCATCAAGCCCATCCAGAATCGCGTTGCGCTCAGCTTCTGAGATGACGCCTTGCGCCGCCAACATTCTCGCGTGCGCCTGAGAACCGATAATGTCGTAGCGCGCTAAACGTCGATCAATATGTTCTGACGCCGTAAATGCTTCGACCAACGCGTCTGTGTCAGTCGCAAATCTTCCACCCCACAGTTTTTCAGTGGCCATAGCCGTTCGTTTTGTATTTAAGATCGCGACTCATTGATGGGGTTCTGGATACAGCCAATCACACGTCAACCGCGGCGACTACTGTAAGGCCGTCATATAAATCGCCAATGCATGTATCTGATCATTCGTCAGTCGATGCGCAATGGGGCCCATAATTTTTCCAGCTCGCTCGCCGGACTTAAACGCGAGAAGTTGTGCCTCAAGATATTCTGGCCACTGGCCAGCAACCCGAGGAAAGTTCGATGGAATACCGTGTCCGGCCGGCCCATGACATGCCATACACGCCGGTACCGAAAGCGCCGCCAGGCCGCCTCGATATATTGCTTCCCCCTGCGTTGCAATTTCGATTTGGGTCTCACTGATGCTACGGGGCGTAATAGTCTGCGAGGCATACCACGCATCAATATCCGCCATATCCTCGGGACTTAGCGGCTGCGCCATTCCCATCATGATAGCGTTCGCCCGCTTTCCCGACTTAAAAGCCGCTAACTGACCTTCAATATAGCCCGGAACCTGACCGGCCAATGACGGAAACCCCGAATTTGTACTATTGCCATCGGCACCATGACATGCAACGCAAGACTGCGCTTTTATCTGCCCGGCCGCTGGATCTCCAGCGAAAACACCGTGGGACGTCGAGATCATTACAATAGCGGCAAAAATGGATACCAGCCGATTCATTAAACTGCTCCTTTATATCGACAAATTAATCGACGACATGGTCGACTCGGACGTTTGGCCGAAACCCATGTTTCGGCTGGTCCGGTTTTATTTCAAGATGTTTTCCAGCGGTGCGCCTTTGGCGCAATGCGAAAAACCCGAGGGGGAATTATACCCGTGACTTCAATGACCTGCGAACCCAAACTCCTTAGAAAAGCAGAGTATTCTCTGTCAGCGCATCATCCTCGAGACTGGATAGAAGACGCCGGCGCCGAGGTCGCGTTTGCCGGTCGGTCAAACGTCGGAAAATCAAGCGCCATTAACGCCATTACAGCGCGCAAAGCGCTCGCCCGAACCAGTAAGACACCGGGCAGAACCCAGCAGATTATCTTTTTTGAGCTGGATGAATATTTTCGACTGGTTGATTTACCAGGCTACGGCTACGCAAAAGTGCCGGCGTCTTTACAGTTGCATTGGGGGAAAACCGTTCAGCGTTATCTGCAGGAGCGCAACAGCCTGAAGGCTCTCGTCTTACCGATTGATTCGAGGCGCGAGCCCACCAAATTAGATCTTGAGCTTCTCGACTGGTGTGCAGCTGCTTCGCTTCGAGTACATATACTGTTAACCAAGTGCGACAAACTTGGCCGTGCAAAACAACAACAGTCGTTACGCGCCGCTCAGCGATTACTCGCGTCAATG
Source organism: Candidatus Thioglobus sp. (assembly GCA_004212795.1). GTDB lineage: Bacteria > Pseudomonadota > Gammaproteobacteria > Arenicellales > UBA868 > UBA868. The sequence goes on along the minus strand of SHBR01000018.1, from coordinate 15,856 downwards.
CCTCTGGTCACCATGCAGTTGTTTTCGGTCCCTCACGCCATAGGCGTCGACGATGCCCGAAAACGGGTCGTTGATCTTCTTTCTGATCGTGAGTTTACGCCCTCGGACTAACTATGAGCCTCAGCCCAATTATTGCCAATCCCGGCATCCACTTTTAGAGGAACGGCCAGTTCTGCAACACCGCTCATCAATTTGGATAGTTCCCCGCTTACCCTGGAAACATCACTTTCTGGCACCTCAAGAACCAATTCGTCATGTACCTGCATAATGATTCTCGAATCACTTGCATCGGTAGAAAGCCAGTTATCGACAGCGAGCATCGCAAGCTTAATAAGATCTGCTGCAGTGCCCTGCATCGGCGCATTAATGGCCGCTCGCTCAGCGCCCTGACGGCGCGCATGATTGCTCGAACTGATATCAGGTAGATACAGGCGCCTACCAAAAACGGTTTCAACATATTTTTTTTCACGTACTTGCTCTCGAGTCGCATCCATGAAGGTTCTGACCCCGGGATAACGTTCAAAGTACAAATTAATATAATCCTGGGCCCTGCCTCGATCGATTCCAAGCTGTCGACCGAGACCAAATGCCGACATGCCATAAATCAGCCCGAAATTAATCGCCTTCGCGCTGCGGCGTTGATCTTTAGAGACTGAATCAAGTTCGACACCAAAAACTTCCGCGGCAGTCGCCCGATGAACGTCTTCACCCTTCTCAAAAGCACTGAGCAACCCATTATCAGTAGACAAATGCGCCATGATCCGAAGTTCTATCTGTGAATAATCTGCGGCCACCAGCTGATAGCCCGCTGCGGGTATGAATGCCTCTCTGATTCGACGACCCTCAGCTGTTCGAACCGGAATATTCTGAAGATTAGGATCACTCGATGACAATCGTCCCGTTGCAACGGCGGCTTGGTGATAAGAGGTATGCACCCTGCCCGAGTAAGCGTTGATCAGCCTGGGCAGTTTTTCCGTGTAGGTTGACCGAAGTTTGCTAAGGCCACGATGCTCAAGGATCAACTTGGGCAGTTCATGCTGCTCTGCTAACTCAGCGAGAACACTTTCTGCCGTTGAGGGCTGGCCCTTTGGGGTTTTTGAGATAACAGGCAGTCCTAACCGATTAAAAAGAATCTCCTGGATCTGCTTTGGCGATGCAATGTTGAATACGCCGCCTGCTTCTGCGTGTGCTTTCGCTTCTAACTCTTGGGTCCGCTCGGCAAGTTCTTTGCTTTGTGCTGCCAGCATCTGAGCATCGACACGCACGCCGGTTCTTTCGATTTTTGATAACACCGGTACCAGCGGCATCTCGATCCGATCGAACAATTCAGTTTGGGCATCTTCTTTTTTCAGTCGCGGAAAAAGCGTCTCATGAAGACGCAATGTAATATCGGCATCTTCTGCTGCATACGGTGCCGCTACCTCCACTGGCACTTCGTTAAAACTAAGCTGACCCTTTCCTTTCCCGGCAACGTCTTCATAGTGAATCGTTTTATGACCCAGATATTTTAAAGATAACGTATCGAGATCATGCCTCGACCCGGTACTGTCAAGAACGTAAGACTCGAGCATCGTATCGAAGCGGATACCCGTAAGCATCACGCCATGGTTATGAAGCACGGTACAGTCATATTTTAGGTTCTGTCCAAGCTTTGCCCGATTGGGATCTTCCAGCAAAGGTCGCAGCGCATCTAAGACTTGCTCTTTACTCAGCTGTTTTGGTGCATCAAGATAGTCATGGCCGACAGGCACATAAGCGCCTTCTCCGGCCTCAACTGCAAAAGAGACGCCCACCAGACGGGCCTGCATGGCGTCAATCGAAGTCGTCTCGGTATCAAAGGCGAAATATGGGGCTCTTGTCAGCTTCTCTACCCATTTATTGAGTGTCGACATATCAACAACGGTCTCGTATCGGGTCGCTTCAGTGGGCTCCGCTTCAACAGACTCATTTAAACCGCCCAGCTCGGAAAGCCAGGTCTTAAACTCAAGCTCCGCATAAAGCTGACGCAAGGTATCTTCATCCGCGGGTGAAATAACGAGCGCCTCCAGCTCTTTCTCAAGCGGGACATCACATTTAATCGTTGCAAGCTGCCGCGACAGCGCTAACTGATCGAGTGAGCCTCTTAGATTCTCCCCCACCTTTCCTTTGATACTGTCGGCATTAGCAACCAAAGTATCTAGTGACCCATACTCCATCAACCAGCGGGAAGCAGTCTTCGGTCCCACCTTCGGTACGCCGGGTATGTTGTCGGATGTATCACCCACTAACGCCAAAAAATCAATAATTCGATCGGGCGGAACGCCAAACTTTTCTTCGACGCCCTTCTCGTCATACACAACGTTTTTCATGCTGTCGCACATCACGACGCCTGGACCCACCAGTTGCGCAAGGTCCTTGTCGCCACTCACAATAAATGCGTCCATACCTGCTGAAGGCGCAGCTTTGGCAAGTGTTCCGATAACATCATCGGCTTCTACATCGGGTATTGAAAGCAGCGGCAGGCCCATCGCTTCAATCACGGCATGCACTTGGTCAATCTGCGACCGCAACTCATCGGGCATCGGCGGGCGATTAGCTTTATATTCGCTGTAGAGTCGATCACGGAACGTCTTCCCGGGAGCGTCAAAAACAACCACAAAATGCGGAGTGTCTTGCTCACGCATAAGGCGTCTCAGCATATTGACGATGCCATAGACAGCACCTGTCGAGTCTCCTTGGGAATTAGCAAGATTCGGCATCGCATGAAACGCGCGATAGAGGTAGGACGATCCGTCAACGAGGACTATTTTTTTTGACATATCTTGATCTCATCCCAACTTGGCTTTCAACATTAACGGTCAGGGCCCAGTATACGTGTGAGCACTGCCCTGATCCGTTTTCAATTCACTTTCAAGAAGCCATCATGCGGTCCGGGATTACTCCAGATTAAATCGCCTAAAATCCTTGAAAACAGAATTATATTAAACCCATGACCTTTGTTCGAAATCTTCCAAGCCGCATCATACTTTTATTGGCATTAGTGTTTATCGGAAGTTGTGCGAGAAATCCACCATCCCCAACAACAAATGCTCATATTCGTTTTTACTCGATCAATGATTTCGATCAGCTTTCCGAGCTATCGCTAGTTCCCAATCGGGATGAAGCCGGATGCCACAATATGCCGATCGACCTTGAAGTTCACAGAATTGCACAGATCGGGTTTGATCGATGCCAGGTTTTTAATGAGGCAGATTGCGCTGAAGGTTCGGCGTTAACGGTGCGATGGTCTGGGAAAAAATCACGATCTGACCCGAACAAAAACGAACCGACCCAAAAGCTTACCCAAGGTTCGCTGTGGCAATTCGCTGGCGCCCGGGAGACCGCGGTTAGCTCGTGGCGCTGCGATCCACTAGAGTAGCGCGCGATACTGAAAATCAGTCAACTTGAAGTCTGGAAAACGTGATGCCCTTAAGTATATTCAGCGCCTCACCTACTTCTAGATCACGATCTTGTAGTTGTTTCTCAGGAGACTCGGCGGAGTCCCTGGACCCCTCTGCGATCTCACTTTCATTCGCGAGATGTCCCGCGAGATCAGACTCACGCATACCCGCCGCTTGTAAATCGTCAGCTAATTTCAAAGGCCGACTAACAATATCGGGCTCGATTCCAGTCGCCTGAATGGAGCGGTTATTAGGGGTGTAATAACGCGCCGTGGTGAGTTTTAAGGCTGCTGCACCATCATTCATTGGCAGAATAGTCTGCACTGAACCCTTGCCAAAAGTCTTGGTGCCCAGGATCAATGCCCGGCGGTGATCCTGAAGCGCGCCCGCGACAATTTCTGACGCCGACGCAGAACCCCGATTCACAAGCACGACAAGGGGTGCGCCATCGAGCACATCTCGTCCAGTCGCTTCGAAACTATACATCGCGTCTGCCGAACGACCTCTAGTCGAAACGATCACACCATCTTTCAGAAACAAGTCGCTGACTTCAACTGCGCCGTTGAGTACGCCGCCCGGATTATTCCGGAGGTCCAGAACCAGTCCTGACAATTGGCCGCCACTTTGTTCCTGGAGTTTTTCAATCTGCTGACGCAGGGAAGCGCCCGTACCCGACTGAAATTGACTAATGCGTGCATATCCGTAATTTGACTCCAACATCTCTGCACGAACACTACGAAGCTGAATGATGGCCCGTTTCAACGTGATATCAAATGGAGCATCCACGCCTTCTCTCGAAATGGTCAGCGTAATTTCACTACCCGGTGCGCCACGCATTTTATCGACCGCCTTATCCAGTGACTCACCTTTGACGACCATGCCATCGAGACGAATAATTAAATCGCCGCTTTTGATACCGGCACGGTCTGCCGGTGTGCCATCCATCGGTGAGATCACCCGAATCACCCCGCCCTCTAAAGTGACTTCAATACCCAAGCCGCCAAACTCGCCGCGGGTATCGATATTTACCTCATGGAACGAAGACGCATTGAGATAAGCTGAGTGGGGGTCAAGACCATTCAACATACCCCTTACGGCGTTTTGCAGCAGGGTTGCATCGTCAACGGCTTCCACATAATCACTCTTGATCAAATTGAAAATTTCCGCAAAAAGACGCAGGTCCTCAAGCGGCAGCGCTTCGCTCTTAGCGGTGTCGAATGCAAAACTGGACTGCCAGGGCATCATCAGCGGGAAAACTACCAACACCAGAGCAAGCCGAGATTTCGAGAACAATAAATTTTTCATAACACGCCGTTGTAGGATCGTAGGGGATCGGAGGGAACGTAAAAAGTATAACGCTGGTCCATGCTGGAACCGTGATTAAAGTCTGCGCTTGTGTTTTATTCCCTAAACGACAGCAGCGAAAGAGCATTCGCGCATATTAGCGTATAATGTTGGACTAATATTCGCAAACCCGCTGTAGCCCTTTATGGCAGTGCAAGAAAACAGATCAACCATCAGTGCGGAAGACGCCGACGCAAATGAACAGATGTTTTTGGCGAGCGAAGCCGATTTATATGTTGCATCACGCTCGCTCAAAGCAATGGGCCACCCGCTTCGACTGAAAATTCTCTGCATTCTGGCTGAAGGAAATGAAACGAGTGTCCAGGATCTCGTTGACCTCGTGGGCACGTCTCAGAGTAACATCTCTCAACATCTGTCCATTCTTCGAGAAAAAAACATCCTGGCGTCACGCAAAGAGGCAAACAAAGTATTTTATCGCATCGGTGACGATAAGATTCTTGCGCTCATGGAGACGATGCGCGAAGCTTTTTGCAACACACACGATTAAGTACAACCGATGAGCCTCGCTAACGATGTCTCCGTCGGCGTGATGTAGACTATCCCCCCCTTCGATCATTCTTTAAATCTTATGGACCTCGAATTTATTGCCCAAAACTGGTATCTCTTTGCGGCTCTCGTTGTTATTTCTTTGTTAATTGGTTTCGACTCCATTCGCCGCGGGGGTGGCGGAGCGAATCAAGTCAGCGCATTGCAATTGCCACAGTTAATTAGTCAGGAAAACGCTGTGGTCGTGGATGTCTGCGAAACAGAGGAGTTTGAACGTGGCCATATCCTGAACGCAATCAACATTCCGCTCAAACAACTTCAAGACCAATTAGGGCAACTCGAGAAATTTCGGACTAAAGATAAACCTATTGTCTTGTCATGCCGTAGTGGTCAACGCGCGAATCGTGCGGCAGCGATATTGCGAAAGAATGAATTTAAAAAGGTATTCACCCTGAGCGGCGGTTTAACCGCTTGGGAAAAAGAGAACCTCCCGGTAGAACGAAAATCCCAATGAGAATCAAGCTATGAATGATGTTGCCGGGCAATCGCCCCAATCAAAATTTCACTTGCACCAGGTTTACACGAAAGATGTCTCTTTCGAGTCGCCACAGAGTCCTGCCGTGTTTACCTGGAAAGAATACCGGCCCGAGACCGAAGTTGACTTAAAAGCGAGTCACAACATCATTGAGGCCGATAAGCATATTCATGAAGTTGTTCTAAAAGTGACGGTGACCGCCAAGCAAGGCGAAGATGTCGTATTTCTCGTTGAGGCACAGCAGGCGGGTATATTTACCGTTCAGGGCAGCACACCGGAAATGCTCGATATGATGCTCGAAGCTGCATGTCCTACGGTGCTGTATCCTTTTCTCCGGGAAACCATTGCCAGCCTGACCGCAAAAGGTGGTTTTCCACAGTTTCTGCTTGGCCCCGTTAATTTCGATGCAATGTACCTGCAGAATAAAGAACAACAAGCCGGTCAGCAAAGTAGTGACTAGAGACTAAGCCGGACAGTCAACTCACATCACGAATACCCAACCCACACACCCTAAATTAAACATATGCCGGGTGACTCATCAATTGCTGTCCTCGGAGCAGGCTCCTGGGGGACGGCGCTTGCCTGCCTAACCGCGCGATCCGGAAAAGATGTCTTTTTATGGAGCACCGACCCCAGTCACGCGACTGCAATGGCGCGAGATCGCGTCAACGAAAAATATCTCCCGGGGATACCCCTCGAGGCCAAAATAACACCGACTGACAACCTTCACGATTTTGAGGGCGTCAACTCATTCATTCTCGCAGTACCCAGTCATGCCTTCCGGGAAGTCCTCCAAAAGCTTTCGCCGCTGCTTAAAAGCACCTGCCTTACTCAAAATATTTGCTGGGGAACCAAAGGCTTCGAACCTAAAACATCCCTACTATTAAGTGATGTCGTTACCGAGGAACTTGGAAACCAGATCACGCCGGCAGTCGTTTCAGGCCCAAGCTTTGCGGGTGAAGTAGCCCGTGGATTACCTACCGCCCTAACGGTTGCCTCTCCTGATATTGAGGCCGCTAACGAAATCGCGACATGGTTTCGAGATAGCAAAACCCGCGTCTATGCGAGTTCTGACATTCAGGGGGTGCAGCTTGGAGGCGCACTTAAAAATGTCATCGCCATCGCAGCAGGTATCAGCGATGGCCTTGGCTTCGGCGCCAATGCCCGTGCCGCGCTGATCACCCGGGGCCTAGCCGAACTCGCCCGCCTCGGTCAGGCGCTCGGCGGACAAGCTGAAACGTTCTCTGGCCTCACGGGCCTGGGCGATTTGATTCTGACCTGTACTGACGATCAATCTCGCAATCGACGCGTCGGCCTTGCTATTAGTAAAGGAGAGACGATGGCACAAGCCGTTAAAAAAGTAGGCCAAGAAGCAGAGGGTATTAACAGTGCTCGTGAACTTTATCGAAAAAGCCAAACGCTTAATATCGAAATGCCGATTAGTGAGCAGGTTTACCGGGTCTTATTCGAAGGTCATAATCCCAGTGCAGCAGTAACCGCGTTACTCGAGCGCGAACCAAAAGCAGAACGGTCTTAACACGTCCAACAGCGGGTCACTTCAAGGCGGGCTGTCCTCCCCATCAAAATCAGAACGACAGATTCACGCGCTCTAATGACTCGGGTTCAATACCGAGAATGGCAAAATCATTACAATCACAAGTGCTATCTGCCTGTAATGAATAAAAATTATCCAGTGTAAATAGGGGATTAGGCAGGCATTCCATCGCTCGTCCTTGCAGTTGCGCGATCCAATCTGGCACACCAATGATCAGCCGGCGTTTATCAAGTTTCTCGGCTGTAAATTCGATCAACTCACGGAAACGATACGACCGGGGCCCGCAAAGGTTGTAGGTTTCAGCCGGACCTTCAACTCCAGGACGTCCCAATGCGTTCGCAAAAGCACTCGCCACGTCTTCCACCCAAACTGGTGCAAATCTTGAATTTGGACATACCAGCGGGAACACAGGAACCCATCGCAACAGGCTCGCAAACTGCCCGAAAAAGTTATCGCCCTCCCCAAAAATAATCGAAGGCCTGAAGATCTGGATTGTCATGCCACTCGCATGATCAATCACAGCACGCTCGCCAGCCGCTTTTGAGCGCAAATACGCGCTTGGTGGATTTTCCATGTCCGCGCGAAGCGCGCTCATGTGGAGTACTTGGGAAAGGCCTGCTTTATGCGCCGCTAAGGTCCAGGAGGCAGGCCACTCGACATGGACGTCATGAAAACTCTGCCGCCTAGATTCATGAAGGATGCCGCTTAAATTCACCAGAACATCTTGACCGGCAAGCACCGCCTCACGGTCGATGCTTGCCGACGATGTCAGGACTTTTAGGTTGACCGCCGCAAGATCATTTCCAATTCGTGGCGAAGAACCGCGCGTAATGACTGACACATCATGGCCGTCCTGAAGCAGGCGTTTGCAAAGTGCACGCCCAACAAAACCCGTTCCCCCAAGAATGGAAATCTTTTTCTTATCAATTACGGCATTCATCACACGTTTTCCTGATCCTGTAAAGACGCGATGCACCGCGGGCCATTGTTGGCCGGCGCATTAACGTAGCGGCTGACCGGTCTTAATTTCATTTCCTGACAAGAAGGCTTGAGCACCGCCGCTACTGTATCGGAGTCGAGTCTTCTATTACTTAGCCACTCTTTATGTTTGTCACAGCTTAAGATTAACGGCATTCTGTGATGGACCTCTCGACACGAGTCATTAGCCTCGGTTGTAATCACGCAGAAACTCTCGATTGTTGTCCTATCAAAATTTGTATTTTGGGCCCAGATACCCGCCATAACGAAAGGATCGTTATCGACTGTTGTAATGTAATAAGCCTGCTTTCCACCCGTTTTTTCGGACCGCCATTCATAGTAACCGTCGCAGAGCACGAGACAGCGGGTCCCGCGAAATGCATCACGAAACATAGGCTTATCGGAAAGGGTCTCGGCTCTTGCATTAATCGGCTTCGACAACCCTTCACGTTTTAACCATGATGGAACTAAGCCCCAGGTGAGATCAAGAAGTCTGACCCCGGAATCTGTCCGGCAAGCGACTGTCGCCCTTTGCGAGGGCGCAACATTATAACTTGGCGCCGCCGGGTCGCCGTCGCTGAAATCCAATCCATCAATCACATCGCCAAACTCGACAACAGGACGATGACGATCAAATCTTCCGCACATTTAGCCGACTCTCCCAAGTGTTTGGCTGGTGGTTCGAACACGTCATAACTATACTGAGTCCTTTCAACTCGTGCCCCAAAAAATGAGCAGCTACGAAAACTATACCCGCACAAGTGATGACTACGACCGCACACGTCAAGCCGTGGGCATTGAGCTCATCAAAGTCGGTCTTGCGAGAGGAAGCCAGCCGCTAGAGCGTCAGATCCTCCTTGATGCGGGTTGCGGGACCGGCCAATACAGTAAAGCCCTGCTGTCAGAGGTTGCAAAAATTGAAGCGCTGGACATAAATGCAAATATGTTGCGCCACGCGCAGGACAAGTTTGGGCAGGCCGATTTGATGCAAAAAATTAGCTTCCATGAGTCAGCAATTTCTACCATACCCCTCGCCGATAATGCGGTGGATGGCGTGATTATCAATCAAGTGTTGCACCACCTGTCAGACAGCAACGCGAACGACTGGCAGGCACACCGAGCCGTATTTGCAGAACTTGCACGAGTTCTGCGTCCCGGTGGTGCCATCGTTATCAATAGTTGTAGTCACCTTCAGTTAGAAAGAGGGTTCTGGTTCTACCATTTAATTCCGAGCGCACTCTGCGAGATAAAAGAACGGACATGCGATATCTCAACAATCACGCAACTGCTCGTCGACGCGGGATTTGAAGCGCCTGAAAATACAGCTGCCGTTGAAATCGTCATGCAAGGGGACGCATACTTTAATCCAGCGGGCGTCATTGATTCTGAATGGAGAAGTGGAGATTCGATCTGGGCGCTCGCAACAGAAGAGAATCTTCAATCTGCTATCAAGACGGTTGAACAACTCACAACGACATCATCTTTGGACACTTATTTTGAGACCCACGATCAACACCGCTCATCGATCGGTCAATTAACCTTTACGTCCGCAATACGGGGGGCGTAGCAAACTCGGGGCACAGTCTCCACTAGCCTTTCACAGTAACCGTTACAATAACGCGATTGTCCCTATCCTCGTATTCCCTATGGGCCGCGTCATCCGCTTCGTTTTTCCGTTTGTCCTTCTGGCCGCGGGCATTTTCATTTTTTTAGAACTCCAATCGTCAGGGCCCGAGGATGAAGCCGCTACTCGCTCGGAACGAAGTTGGCCGGTAGAAGCGGTTTCAGTAGCGTTGGAAGACTTGCGGCCCAACCTTCGCTTATTCGGTCGAATCGAGTCACCTCATGAATCGCACCTTCGCTCGGCGTTAAACGCAGACGTCCTCACCTCTTCGGTACGCGTTGGAGACGCTGTCAAAAAAGGTCAAACGCTATTGCAACTGGATGACACAGACTCAAAATTAACCCTGGCCCAGCGAGCGGCCGAACTCGCTGAGATCGAGGCGCAAATCAAGGGTGAAAAAAATCGTTTCAAAAATGATCAGGAATTATTTTTGCAAGATGAAAAGCTTCTAACGCTTGCAAAAACCAAACTCAAACGTGCCAAACAACTTGCCGAATCGCAATCCGGGTCTCAAGCCAGCGTGGACACAGCGCTCGAGGCGGTTGCTCGCCAGACGCTTAATCTCACGGTTCGACAAAACGCGATTGACGATCACCCGATTAGACTCGCGCAGCTTCGCGCTCGCCTGAAGCGAGCGTCAGCCCTTCGGGATCACGCGCTTCAAAATCTGGAGCGAACAAAAATTTTGGCGCCATTTGACGGTCGTATTACTGCTATACATATCTCTCCCGGTGACCGTGCGCAGATGGGCTCGTTGCTCATCGATCTATTTGACACAGCATCGACCGAAGTCCGCGCCCAGATTCCGAATCGGTACCTCGCGCAATTGCGGCAAAGCCGCGATCAAGGGGAGCAAGTGCCAGCGATTGCGACAATTGACGGTCGAGAGATCGTCATTGAACTCAATCGACTGGCCGGAAAGATTGAATCTGGAGCGGGCGGTGTCGACGGCTTTTTCACCCTCCCCCGCACGGAAGGCAATTTGGAACTCGGCCGGACGCTAGCGGTCCTACTGACGTTACCCGCAGAAACCAACGTTCTCGCGCTCCCGGCCACCGCGGTCTACGGCGCCAATTCTGCGTACAAAATAGAAGCGGGCCGACTCGAACGCGTGCAACTTGAACGTGTCGGTGAATATCGGAATGGCGAATGGGGCACCTGGAGCCTGTTTCGAAGCAGCGATCTCAGCGACAAAGATCAAGTGCTGACGAGTCAACTGCCCAACGCAATTGAAGGCCTACGTGTTGACGTGGTTTCAAATCGCAACTGACCAAGTCTATGGGAAGCAGCATACTCGCGATTTTTGCCCGCCATCCTGTCGCAGCCAATCTGCTGATGGCAATGATGATGATCTCAGGCGTCTGGGGTCTTTCACAGCTCAATACGCAATTTTTTCCCAGTTTTGATATCGACTTTGTCTCGGTCAAAGTCACCTGGCCAGGCGCCAGCTCGGAAGATCTTGAAACACTTGTCACCGAACCTCTAGAGCGACAACTCAAAGGCACCGAGAACGTCAAAGAACTAAAGTCATTATCGGTCGACGGCCAAACTTTCATCACCTTGGAGTTTCGGGAAAACACCGACATGGGCCCTGCCCTTGATGATGTCAAAGAGCGTGTGGATCTTGTCAGTAACCTGCCAGACGGTGCTGAAACCCCGGAGATCTCCCGCGTCGTCAATCACGAGCGAGTCGCAAACCTTCTTATTTCAGGTCCGGAAGATCCTCAAGGTCTACGAATGCTCGTTAACCAATTTGAGCGCGAACTTCTGGAAAGAGGGATTGCGCACATTCGCATCTACGGACTTCCAGAAGAAGAAATCGCGATTCAAATCCCGCCCGGGACGCTGCGAGAACTGGGGCTGTCCATTCAGGATATTAGTCGGCGAATTGCCGCAGCATCTCGGGACCTACCGGTTGGCATCATCGGTCGCGGAGAGTCCGCGCTGCAACTCAGATTCAAAGACCAGCGTCGGCAAGAGCTTGCATTTTCGGATATTCCCATCATCGTCACACAGGACGGTCGTCGACTTACGCTTGGCGACATCGCAACGATTACGCGTCGGCCAAAAAACGCGCAGACCGAAGTTCGATTTCAGGGAAAGCCGGCAGTTGAAATGCGCTTATCCCGAACCCGTAATGCGGACAGTCTTGAATCGGCAAAAATTCTCCGCGAGTGGAAAGAAGAGACTCAGCCGACACTCCCGCCGGGTGTGGGACTTCATATCTATGACGAGCGCTGGGAATACATTCAGGACCGTATTCAATTACTTTTGAAAAACGGACTATCCGGACTCGCGCTCGTTATCCTGATTCTTTACTTCTTTTTGAATGCCCCAGCTGCTGGCTGGGTCACCATCGGCATTCCAACCTCTTTTCTCGCCGCACTCGGTGTTTTGTATCTCTATGGCGGCTCGATCAACATGATCAGTCTGTTCGGGTTGATTATGACCCTAGGCATCATCGTGGATGACGCGATTGTGGTGGGTGAGGATGCCGTCACGCACTTCGAACGCGGGGGCGGCGCACTTGAATCAGTCGAGAAAGGCGCAAAACGCATGCTCGCACCTGTGATCTCCTCTTCCTTAACAACCATCGCGGCGTTTATGCCGTTATTGCTGATTGGCGGAATCATCGGTTCGATCCTTCATACGATTCCCATCGTGGTGATCTGCGTGATCCTCGCCTCCCTGGTCGAATCTTTTTTAATATTGCCCGGACATTTACGGGGCACGTTCTCTCGCATGGGTCATTATCAACCCAAGGGCTTGCGGAAAAAACTCGACACCGGCTTTGAAAAATTTCGCGATCGAATTTTCAGGCCCATCGTCAGAACTGGTGTTCACCATCGATGGACGACCATCGCACTTTCAATCGCTCTATTCACGGTCACCGTCGGCTGGCTTACCAGCGGGCGCATTGCGTTTAATTTTTTTCCCGTCGCTGAAGGCCCCATCCTGTTTGCCAACGTTGATTTTGTGTCAGGCACGCCGGAAGAGACGGTAGCGGACTATCTGGACGAAATCGAAAAAGCAGCTTGGGCAACCGATGCGCACTTTGGGGGCGGACTCTTAAAAACCGCAATCTCAAGAAAAGGCCTGGGAGAAAGCGGAGACTGGGAAACGCGCAGTAACGACAACATCGGCTCTGTATTGGTTGAATTAATCAAGCCCGATGAACGAACTGCGCGCAATCGGGATTTCATTAATGAATGGCGCAATCGTATTCCCAAAACAGCAGGCCTTGAGAATCTGTCCATCAAAGAGCCTACGGCCGGGCCCCCAGGGCAAGACATCGAGGTTCGGATCACGGGGAATAATTTATCCGGGGTGAAAAGCGCCGCCATTGAACTCAAGGCGATTCTGAACGAGATCCCGGGCGTTTCTGGTGTTGAGGACAACATGCCTTATGGGCGAGAACAACGAATCCTAACGCTGACCCCGACGGGCGAAGCATTAGGGCTCTCGGTAGAAAATTTGGGGCGTCAGCTTCGTGCAGGATATGAGGGTCAACTTGTTCAGGTCATGGCAGACCAGGGTGATGAAGTTGAAGTACGTGTGATGTTGCCGGACAGCGAACGAAACCGACTCAACAGTCTGGAAGAGTTTGAAATTATGCTGCCGAGCGGTGGCGCCGTTCCGTTCGACAATGTGGTCGAGATGACACCCAGCCGAGGTTTTGATTCGATTCGACACGTCGAAGGCAAACTCGCCGTGACGGTTACTGGCGATGTTGATGACACCGTCAACAACGATAATCGAATCATCGCGGGCCTAAAAAAGAATTCCCTACCAGCGCTTGAAGCTCGGCACGGCGTCAGATTCTCTTTCGAAGGCCGTCAAGCAGATCAACGCGAAACCATGAGTGACATGAAGCGTGGTGCTCTCGTGGCGGTGGTACTCATTTATCTCGTGTTGGCTTGGGTTTTTGGTTCGTATGGTTGGCCTGTGCTGGTTATGATCATCATTCCCTTCGGACTCGTGGGCGCGATTTGGGGCCATGTGTTAATGGGTATTGATCTGACGATTCTCTCAATGTTTGGTTTCTTTGGATTGGCAGGCATTGTGATCAACGATTCAATTATTTTAGTAACGTTTTATAAAGAGCTTCGCAAACAGGGAATGGCCGTAGAAAAAGCGGTGGTAGAAGCTGCCTGTCAGCGATTGCGCGCGGTGCTACTGACTTCAATGACAACGATTGCTGGACTCACACCTTTACTCTTTGAAACATCGCTTCAGGCACAGTTCCTGATCCCCATGGCAACTTCGATTGCATTTGGACTCGCGTTTGCGACACTGCTCGTGTTATTTCTGGTTCCGTCTTTGTTGACGATTTATGAAAACTCTATCTTTGGAAAACATCGTCACAAGACGATCTCAGAGACAGCACTTTAATCGGAAAGCTCAACCCAGACCGGTTGATGGTCAGAACCCTCTGCTGCTTCGTCCACCCAGCACTTTTGAATTCGATCTCTGAGGGTTGCACCAACAAAAGCATAGTCCAATCGGGCGGGCACATCGCCAACGTCAGAGGTAAAGCCCGCATCAACATCGCCACCGGCGTAGGCCCATGCATCTACAAAGCCTAATGGGTGTGTGACTCTCCCGCCATAGGGCGAAAGTGAACCGACCATGTGTTCATACTCGGGAGTATGCGGGACACTGTTGAAATCACCGAGCACCACGGCGTGCGGGGGCACTTCAAAGTCCATAAGACCCTCCTCCCAATAATTGCCCCCGTCTTTCAGCGGATTCACCTCTATTGCCCCGCTGACCGGAACACCCTCATGAGCCGCGTCGTGATGAATTCGAAGCAATGCTTCTACCTGGGGCACTCGGGTCTCGGAATTGATATGCGTAAGATGCGTATTAACAAATCGAAACGAAGTGTCACCGAGATTGACCGCACACTCGAGCGCCGAACGTTGGATGCTGAGCGGGCCAATGCTGGCACTCTTGGGAAGCAAATGATGGCGGCAGTAGACAATCGGCTGCCGGCTGAGCAACAGATTGCCAAACTGTCGGCGAATCGGTCGACCCGCGTAATCAATTTCACCGCCGGCCTGATCAACTCCGGGGCCATAAGCGTAGTCATAGCTTTCAAACGCGTTAGTGATCTCTCTGACTTGATCAATTTCGCCCGAGCGGGGCCAAAAGCGATCAACCTCCTGGAGGGCAATTAAATCAGCTCCTTTAACCGAATCAATAATCCGTCCAAGGTCGACCTTGCCATCACGGCCCTGTCCAAACTGAATGTTGTAGGTCACAATTTTAATCATGCTTATATCGTAGTGTTTAAGGTCATTTACTGACTGTTACTGACTATCTACTGACTCCAAAAATATATTCCTACTATTAGTCCTAGACCGGTAGTTATCACAGGTCGTCTTTTTCATCGTCAATGCCTAAGAGACGGCTCTTTCTAAATCGAACAATTACTATCGCAATTGCAATCAATAAAATAGCCCCTGCTTCGTACAACAAGGTCGAGGGATCAATATCTTTTTTCTGCAGGATAATCAATCGTGAAACTGCGGTTAAGGCAATGAACATTGGAAACAGGAGCCTGACACGTTGAGAGCCCCAATAACTGGTCACCATCCCAAGGACTTCTAAATAAATGAATAGCAGAAGCAGATCAGAGAGAGTTACACTTCTTTGATCAACCAACTGCTTTATCTCTAACCCGAAACCGGCGATTGTGCCGACGAGCACTATTAATGCTCCGGCAACTTGAATCGACCTAAGAAATGCTTTCATTGCTCGTTCTCCAATAAGAATTTCCGACCTAATATAGGTTCTGGAAACTTATTTTTTCCCGCCGCTGTATGGACACAATATATATATAACGTAAGAAAGCAAATGGGGGTGGGGCCACCTTGCGGTGGCCGCCCTGT
>SHBR01000017.1 GCA_004212795.1 Candidatus Thioglobus sp. | reverse complement strand
ATACTTTGCTCGCAGATGCATCCGCTTCTGCATGATTGCAACAATTGGATTGAGTGTTTTTGCGCCAGCAGTCGCAGATATTAATAAATCGATAAAGTCTCTAATCGAAGCTGACAATTACCTCGAAGCGATTAACGCGCTAAACGTTGAAATAGCATCATCTCCCAACGATAAATTTGAACTCTATTTTGTCCGGGCTCGGGTGTATGACCTTAGCGATCAGCCCGAGAAGGCCAAAACGGCTTACCAGTCCCTTATCACACAGTATCCTGGGCGTCCTGAGGCATACAACAATTTGGCACGGCTTTATAGTCGCGAAGGGAAACTTGATCAAGCAACGGCGCTCCTTCGCGCAGGGCTCTATACTCAGGTTTCCTACCGGATCCTATTTGATAACCTCACCGAGATATACACCGAACAGGCGGCCCGCGCCCTACAAAGCGCCTTAAGTCCAAGCGCCCCAGACGCTAGCCGTATCCTACCGATTAGCACACTTCGTGAGATTACCTCTCCCCGGATCAATCAGAAATAAGTCTTCCTGTGACCCTTAGTTCAATCTCAAAGCGGGCTGTAATCACATTCCTATCAGTCTTGACGGGGTTGGGCTTTCTTCATTTAAAGGTACAAGCAAGCCCAGGTGACCCAGAGAAATATGAGCAGGCACTCATCACCGCAACCAGATTAATCTCTGCAGGTGCATTTGAGAATGCTCTGTCGACACTCAATGCCCTCACAGATGAATTTCCGCAAAGCCGGGTCGGTCACTTGCTCAAAGCCGACGTTTTTGCTGCGCTTGCCGGAACAGGCGAACAAATCTCAAAATTAAAATCTGTCGAAATTGAATCCTTGCGCCAACAGATAAAATTACGCTGGCGCAACCACCACGAATTCTCCGATAAAAATGAAGACCTCGTTCCCGATAAACTGATCAAAGTTTCAGAACAGCAGTCGCTTATCCTTTATGTCGATCTGCCAGCCGCAAGGCTTTATATTTTCAGTAATAACGGGCAAGAATTAGTTTCTGAAGCTGATTATTATGTGACGATTGGCAAAAAAGGTTTTGGAAAAGAACGCGAGGGGGACCTTAAGACGCCGGTCGGGATCTATTCGATATCGAGTTATAAGCCAGGCTCAACCCTTCATGAGCGTTATGGGTATGGCGCTTTAACCCTCGACTATCCGAACCCTCTGGATAAACATCTGAAAAGAACAGGCTACGGCATCTGGATACACGGCACCGAACCCGGCTGGATTAATCGAGGACCCTTCGCCAGCGACGGCTGTATAACGCTAAGCAATAACGACTTTAAGAATTTAGTCACGCGATTTGATCTTCAATCAGGAACCCGAGTTGTGATTGATGATCAGCCGATTTGGAAGCCCACTAAGTGGATAGAAGCAACTGGGCACAGTCTGGTCTCTGAACTATCGTTTAACCACCCGATTGCCGCTTCGCCTATAAAAGACGAGTCCTTTTCGAATTCAGTCCACGACGAAAAATCAGTCGATCATGGATTAACGGAAATTCTGCTGTATCCCGGAAGCGGTGCCGAACTTGTGACCCAACGGCTATTGCTCAGCGATATGCAGCGCAAAACAACTATCACAGAATATTGGACCCGAAACGACGACGAGGTATGGCAGTTGACTCACCGCAAGGAGTAAGGCTTCGCTGTCAAATACAGTCCTATAGACTGGCCACAGCAAGCAAGAACAATTAATACCCGCTCTCTGTTTTTACCGTATTTGGCCACGGCGCTCCTTCCTGATATGCCACAATCGCATCAGCGATATAACGGCAAGCTGTCGGCGGAAAGGTGACGCTCCCAATGTGTGGTGTCACCAAGATACGAGGGTGGTCCCAAATCGGACTTGATTCAGGCAAAGGTTCCGTCTCAAAGACATCAAGCGCAGCGGCCTCGAGCGTATGATTATCAAGTGCCGCCACCAGCGCGTTCTCATCAACCAGATCCCCTCTACCCGCATTGATCAAAAACGCATCGGCAGGCAGCATCGCAAGCGTGTCGGCATTAATGAGTTTTTGAGTACCTGCGGTGGCTGGCATTAGCAGCACGAGAATCATACTTCTGGAGAGAAAGGGTTGAAGTCCATCTTCACCATAAAAAACTTCAACGCCCTCAACGTCCTGTTGAGATCGACGATACCCTACAACCTGATAGTTCAATGCGCATAATTGTGCACTTAGCGCCTGACCTAAAACGCCGAGACCCATCACACCCACAGTGATTTCAGATGCGGGCACTTGTTCCAGGTCTTCCCAATGCCGCCTTGACTGTTGCTCTTCAAAGCGATGCATGAGGCGATGAAATCTGAGCACATTAAAGAGGCAATACTCCACCATGCCCGCTGTTAGTTGTGGCTCTACCATCCGAACAACCGGAATATCCGCAGGAAGCGTCGGACAAGTCAAAAGCGAGTCAACCCCAGCGCCGATTGAGAACAACACCTCAAGATTTTCTAGGTCCTTAAAGAGTTCCGGTGGCGGCGCCCACAAAAGCGCGCAGTTAATATCTGCCGGGTTCCCCACATTCGGCCAGATCCGAATTTCCAACGCCGGAATAATCTCGGCAAATGTCTCTGCCCATTGTTGATCCCGATCATCCGTCTTTAAAAGCATGACCGGTTTCGTTTTAATGCCCATTACTGTCCCCTTCTTTCACAAACCGCGCCAGTTTATCCTAAATTTTAAAGAGGTTATTCCAATCGAGTTGACATCACTGGATTACATAAATATCGTTGCGGTGATCAAAGACAAAAACTGTGTATTAGTACGATTTATTTTTAATATTGAATATAAAAGCCAAGCGTTCTAGACTGGCACAAGAATCACGACCCAATCAGCCTTTAACAGGGCCAAAACCATTCTCGGGAGGATGCATTCTTAGATGAGTGCCGAAGATATATTTGTTCGTTTTGAAAAGGTTCAAAAAAGTTATGACGGAGAAACACTCGTCGTTAAGAATCTCAATCTTGATATTCAGCGTGGTGAATTTGTTACCATGCTTGGCCCCTCGGGCTCCGGCAAAACAACTTGCCTGATGATGCTGGCCGGGTTTGAGCCCGCAACCCATGGTGAGATCTTTCTCGGCAATCGTCCGATTAACGCGGTTCCGCCGCATAAGCGCGGCATCGGGATGGTCTTCCAAAATTACGCGTTATTTCCGCACATGACGGTCAATGAAAACCTCGCCTTCCCGCTCGAAGTTCGCCGGATAAACAAATCAGAAATAACGGATCGTGTGAAGCGCGCGCTTGATATGGTTCAATTGGGCGCATTTGGAGATCGTCGGCCTGCGCAATTATCTGGCGGCCAGCAGCAGCGTGTTGCAGTAGCAAGAGCTCTGGTATTTGACCCTGATCTCGTGTTGATGGACGAACCGCTGGGCGCTCTGGACAAACAGCTTCGCGAGCAGATGCAGTATGAGATAAAACATATCCATGAGCGACTCGGCGTGACTGTTGTTTACGTCACGCACGATCAGTCCGAAGCGCTGACAATGTCCAATCGTATTGCCGTTTTTGAAGATGGCGTCATTCAGCAACTGGCAAGTCCCAGCGACCTTTATGAGCGACCCGATAATGCTTTCGTCGCTCAGTTCATCGGCGAGAATAATCGGCTGACTGGAGTCGTGAAATCGATCGAAGGCGATCAATGTCAAGTCACTCTGGACTCAGGCGAAGAAATCCAGGCATTAAAAGTCAACGTGGGCGCCGTCGGAGAACGAGCAACGCTATCGCTGCGACCGGAACGGGTAGAAGTGAACCCCGAATCTGGTAAATTTCCCAATGTTTTCAATGCAAAAGTCGAGGAACTTATTTACCTCGGCGATCACATCAGAACCCGAGCCAGCGTGTGTGGAAACAGCGAATTTATTGTCAAAATTCCGAACGCCACCCACCATGCAAGCCTTAATGAAGGTGATTCAGTTATGTTCGGCTGGTCCATGGAGGACTGCCGAGCGCTTGATGTCCCGCTCACACACTAGGAGTGTGAGCGAGATGTTTCCTAGTGTCGAAAGACAATAACCAACCTCTAAAGGAGGAAAGAAAATGAGACAAACTCTCATGAAAACCACGCTAGCTTCAGCCGTTATTGGCGCTGCACTAGCGGTACCTGCCCAAGCCGACGTGACTGTTGCGTCCTGGGGCGGCGCGTACACGATGAGCCAACAAAAGGCCTATGCTGACACCTACGGCCCCGGCGGCATCAACTTCGTAAACTATAACGGCGGCCTAGGCGAAGTTCGCGCCCAGGTAGAGTCCGGCAATGTCACCTGGGATATCATTGATGTTCTGCCTCATGAAGCCCGGGTGGGCTGCGATGAAGGTCTGTTTGAAGAACTTCCGCGCGATGTCTTTACGCCAGCCGCTGATGGTACGTCGATGGACGACGACATCATGGTAGAAGTACCAAATGATTGCGTCGTTCCGCAAATCTTTTGGTCTTATGTTCCATTCTGGCAAGAAGGTGCTTTTGATGGCAACGCCGCTGGCAACCCTTCAACGATCGCCGATTTCTTCGACGTCGCAAAGTTCCCCGGCAAACGTGGCCTACATACCTGGGGCAACGCAACGATTGAAATGGCCTTAATGGCTGACGGCGTTGCGCCAGAAGATGTCTACGATACGCTGAACACGCCTGAAGGCGTTGACCGCGCCTTCGCTAAACTTGACACGATAAAAGACCACGTTGTGTTCTGGTCGGCAGGTGCTGAACCACTTGAACTCGTAAAAAGTGGCGAAGTCTCCATGTCGCTCGCCTATAACGGCCGAATCGGTGCCGCTGTTCTCTCTGAAGGCGCGCCTTTTGTGACCAACTGGGACGGACAGGTGCTAGAAGAAGAATGGCTGGCCATGATTAAAGGAACGCCGAACGCTGATGAAGCGCTTAAGTTCCTCATTCACGCTTCGGCTCCGGAACAACAGGCGGGCCAGGCAAAGTGGATCACTTATGCGCCAATGCGGAAATCCGGTATTGAAATCATCGCGGCTAATGAGCCATGGTTCAATACAGGCGTTGATATCCTTCCGCTGATGCCTAACGCATCTGAGGCGTTAAGCCAGAAGCATTTGTTTGCTGACCCCTCATGGTGGTCTGATAACGGCGATTCCATCAGTGAGCGCTTTACCGCGTGGATGGGTCAATAAGCTGATCAGCTCGTATGAGTTAAGCAGTTGATGATTCCGGGGTGTCACCCAGGTGACACCCCGTTTTCTTCAATCCGAAATAACTTAGAACTAATTTTTTAATAATGGCCAACAGTGCTTCGAGCAGTGCCCCCCTTCTAACGGCTGATGGCACCCCACTAAAGGTCGGGCTGCAACGATCACTACGTCGAAGTAAATTAAAAGCGGTGGGGCTTGTTTTTCCTCCTCTACTATTCCTGATCGTCCTTTTTATTGTGCCGATTGGGGATCTATTAACCCGAAGCATCGACGACACCCGAATTAACTACCAGCTGCCGTTGACATTTGCCCTGATCGATACCTGGGATAAAAAAACATTACCGGACGAATCTCTATACGAAGCCGTATTTCGCGATTTATCATCAATTAACAAGTTTCTAATCAAAGATAATTTTGGAACTGTCGTAGATCCCAAGGATCCTGCGTGGGCCGTCAGTATTCCTCGTAAGGGACCCTATCAAGACGCTATCCTAGAAATCGCGCCAGACTGGCGTTCTCCCGCAAACTGGCTACCGTTAAGGGCCGTTGCCGTAAAGGCATCGCAAGCCACCGGAGCTGCCATTGATCTGCGGAAAGCAAAAATTAAAGCTGAGTTCACAATCTGTAAAGACTTGACCCCGCTTAAGAACGCATCGTGCTCAAATCTTTACCGCGAGCTTCTGAAATGGGATGGAAACAGCGAACCTGCAGAAGACTTATTTAAAGCGCTTTTTAAAGACCTAAGCTATGCCGCCAAATATTTAATCGGCAAGTCCAGCACCCGAATGAATTACGAAAAGCCCGGCTTCAAAAGTTTGCTGAAAAAATCTGGGCGTAAATTTAAAAAGGTTGAAGAAGGGCCCTATAAAGAAGCCCTAATTAAGGCAGATAAACGCTGGGGAGATATCGAATTCTGGAAAGCGCTTATCACCATGCAGGACCCAAATACCAGTGTTTATTATCTTAATTCTCTCGACCGCAAGTGGGATGCTGATCACGAGATTGTCATGCAGCCTGAAGAGAGGCGTGTCTATGTAATGCTCTGGGAGCGTACATTCTGGCTCAGCCTGATTGTGACTATTGGATGCCTGATGCTTGCATATCCAGTAGCGCATCTCCTGGCCACGCTTCCACTTAGGCACTCAAATCTGCTTATGATTTGTGTATTAATGCCTTTTTGGACTTCTCTTCTTGTTCGCATCGTTGCATGGATGGTGATGTTGCGCTCTGAAGGTGTTGTGAACGACACGCTAGTGGCATTCGGATGGCCTGATGAGAGTCGACTTCAGCTGATGTACAACTTTACCGGTACTGTGATTGTCATGATCCAGATCTTGCTGCCGTTCATGATCCTCCCCATTTACAGTGTCATGAAAACAATTCCACCCAGTTACATGAGAGCCGCTCAGAATCTCGGCGCCCCACCCTCTCTGGCATTTTTGCGAGTCTATATGCCACAAACTTTACCGGGAGTGGGAGCAGGCGTGATTCTGGTCTTTATTGTCGCTATCGGCTACTACATCACTCCAGAACTGGTGGGAGGTAAGGATGGCCGACTGATCGGAAACATGGTGGCCTACCACATGCAGAAGTCGTTAAATTGGGGGCTTGCTTCTGCGATGGGTGCAATCCTGTTAGTTGGTATCCTCATTCTGTACTGGATCTACGACAAGGTTGTCGGCATCGACAATATGAAATTAGGTTAAATTCATGGCGCTTCCCTCTTACGCAACTCCCGCGCAGCGAATCTGGCATTACATCTACCTCGCGATGTGCAGCATCGTCCTGTTCTTTTTGGTAATGCCCCTGCTCGTGGTCATTCCAATCTCTTTTACGTCTACGCCCTTTTTGCAATTCACACCAGAAATGTTGCGATTGGATCCTGACGCATTCTCCTTGCGCTGGTATCGCATCATGATGGGAGATTGCTCTGACCCCGGCATTACGACTGTCTGTAGTGATAACTGGAAAATCGGCGCTCTAAATAGCCTGAAAATTGGCATCACGGCAACTGTTCTGGCAACGACGCTTGGAATTCTTGCGGCATTAGGTCTGAGTCGGCCCATCATGCCCTTTCGTAAGCTCATTATGGCAATGATGATCTCTCCACTGATCGTGCCGCTTATTATCACCGCCTCGGGAACATTCTTTTTCTTCGCCCGCCTGGACTTGGTTGCTACATTCTGGGGGCTTGTCCTTGCACACACTATTCTGGGACTACCGTTTGTTGTCATTACAGTAACCGCCACCTTGGTTGGCTTTGATACTAATCTCACCAAAGCGGCCGCGAGCCTAGGTGGTGGCCCGATCCGAAATTTCTTTAAGGTCCAAATGCCACTTATTTTGCCCGGCGTGATATCCGGCGCGCTTTTTGCTTTTATCACCTCTTTTGATGAAGTCGTTATCGTTTTGTTCGTGGGAGGACCTGATCAAATTACCCTGCCAAGGCAGATGTGGTCCGGCGTGCGTCAGGAAATCAGTCCCACAATTCTTTCCGTCGCAACCATTTTGGTCATTATGTCGATCTGCCTCCTCACCACGGTAGAAATGCTAAGGCGCCGCAGCGAGCGCCTGCGCGGAATTCGTCCCAGTTAATTGGAGAACCGGTTGGAAACGTCCGCTTCCCAAACACCTGCACTTGAAGTCCTTGATCTCCATAAACGCTTCAATGATGTGGAGGTTTTAAAAGGCGTCAATCTTGTCGCAAAAACGGGTGACGTCATATCGATGTTGGGCGCGTCCGGCTCTGGAAAAAGCACATTCCTAAGATGTATTAATCTTCTTGAAGTCCCCGACCGTGGCACCGTAACCGTTCATGGGGAAACCATAAGAATGTCGACATCAAAATATGGAGACATCGTCCCTGCTGATTCAAGCCAAGTCATCAGACTAAGATCTCGACTCGGAATGGTCTTTCAGAGCTTTAACCTTTGGCAACATATGACGGTATTAGAAAATGTGACTGAAGCCCTCATTCATGTTCTCAAACTGTCCAAAACAGAAGCTGCTGATCGCGCTTGTCAAACCCTCGACCGAGTCGGCATGCTGGATCGAAAAGATTATTACCCGGCACACATTTCAGGTGGCCAGCAGCAACGAGCCGCCATTGCTCGAGCTCTTGCCATGGAGCCCGACGTGATGCTCTTTGATGAACCCACCTCTGCGCTAGACCCGGAATTAGTGGGCGAAGTATTGAAAGTGATGCGAAACCTGGCTGAAGAAGGCCGAACCATGATTGTCGTGACCCATGAAATCGGGTTCGCTCGGGACGTGTCAAATCGGGTAATTTTTCTTCACGAGGGTGCAATTGACTCTGAAGGGACCCCTGACCAGGTGTTTACCAACCCTGATTCAGCGCAGTTAAAGAAGTTCCTTTCAAATGCTATTCATTAATTTCTGCCCGAATTCTGCCAAGGCGTTGTAATATTTAGGCGCTACAACCAGACCAATGGAGTTAAAAGATAATGAAAATTAAATTTATGATAACGGCGATCGCGGGCGCTTTCGCGCTTTTCTCAATGACCGCAAGCGCAGATGGCCACGCTCTGCGTGTAGGCGTCGAAGGCGCGTACCCACCGTTTTCCTGGAAGGAGTCCGACGGATCTCTGAAAGGGTTCGATATTGATATGGCGATGGAAGTTTGCGAGCGCCTGAATAAAGAGTGCGTTCTGATTGAACAAGAATGGGACGGCATGATTCCAGCGCTGCTTGCTAAAAAATTCGACACTATCATCGCATCTATGTCAATCACAGAAGAGCGAAAAAAGAAAGTCGACTTTACAATTAAGTACTACAACACCCCCGCTAGACTCGTCGCCAAAACTGATCCCGGATTCGACGGCACTGCGAGCGGTCTCAATGGGAAACGTTTAGGCGTTCAGCGCGCGACGACTCACCAGTGCTCTGCTGAAAAGCTATACCCGGGCGCTGAAGTTGTTCTTTACGCCACTCAAGAAGAAGTCTGGCAAGATCTTGTCGCGGGTCGCCTTGACGCTCAGCTCTCTGACTCCCTTCAAGCCTTTGAAGGATTTCTTTCGCTAGACGCCGGCAAGGGATACGACTTCCTAGGTGAAAACCTCGATGATGTTGAATGCCAGGGTGTCGGTGCGGGCTTTACCGTCCGAAAGGAAGATTCTGCGCTGCGTGACCAACTCAGTCAGGTTATTCTCGACATTCGTGCTGACGGCACCTACAAAGCGCTTAACGACAAGTACTTCGCGGTCGATATCTACGGCAGCTAATGCGAAGCGTTTAATCAATGATGTTACAAGACGGGCCCTATTTGGGCCCGTTTTTGTTTTAATCACGATATGGACTCCATCTGGGAATACCGGTCACTGCTTTTATCAGGCACGGCAGTCACGATTCAACTGGCTTTGGCATCGCTGGCACTATCCGTTCTGTTTGGCCTTGTTGGCGCTGCCGCCAAACTCTCAGCCAATCACATCGGACGACGTGCCGCGAACGCTTACACCACCCTTATCCGGGGAGTGCCTGACCTCGTTTTGATGATGCTGCTGTTTTATGGTGGCCAACAGATCGTGAATGACCTCGGTAGCGTGACCGGACTATGGGGTTATATCGAGATTAATCAGTTTACCGCCGGGGTGGGATCGATTGGATTTGTATTTGGCGCCTATATGACTGAGACGTTTCGGGGCGCTATCCTGGCCATCCCCCGCGGGCAAATCGAAGCCGGCGTTTCTGTTGGCATGACGCCGTTGACCGTTTTCCGGCGAATCACCTGGCCTCAAATGGTTCGTCACGCATTGCCTTCGTTTACAAATAATTGGCTAGTCCTGATCAAAGCAACCGCATTGGTTTCTGTTATCGGACTTCATGATCTGGTTTGGAATGCCTCCACGGCCGGACGCTCTGTTCGAGAGCCATTCACCTTCATGTTTGCGGTATTTATCATCTACCTCTTGCTAACGGCATGCTCAGACGTTGGGTTACGGTGGCTCGAACGCCGATACAACGTAGGAATCGACCGAGGCTAACATGACGACAGAACGAACCTTTTTTGAGTACTTGGTTCACGTGAGTGAAAATCAGTCGCCACTGGATTTCATGCTTATCGCCGATCATCTGGATAAGTTCTTCTTTGGCGCACTACTGACTTTGGAGATTACAGCTCTCGCGCTTGTTATCGGGGGCGCGATGGCCGTCCCGCTTGCGATCGCGCGGGCATACCGGCATCGGTGGTTAAACGGTCCCATCTGGGCTTTTACTTATGTTTTCAGAGGCACTCCACTACTGGTTCAGGTTTACCTCGTCTACTACGGTCTTGCCCAGTTCGATTTCGTCCGGGAGAGTTTCTTATGGAATCCGGTGCTTTCAAGCCCCTGGTGGTGTGCCCTAATTACGTTCAGCCTCAATACCGCCGCCTACACCACCGAGTTTCTTCGGGGCGCCATAGAAAACACGGCTAAAGGGGAGATAGAAGCGGCCAAAGCTTGTGGCATGTCAAAAATACAGATGATGCGTCGCGTCATATTGCCGGGCGCATTTCGTCGCGCCCTGCCCGCGTACTCGAATGAAGTTATTTTCATGCTGCACAGCTCCGTAGTCCTCAGCACGATCACACTTCAGGACATTCTCGGGGTCGGCCGATGGTTGAACGGGCGTTATTACCTCGCCTATGAAGGGTTTATTACCGCAATGGTTTTTTACATGGCCCTTGTCTTTCTCATCAGCCAAGCCTTTAAGTTTTGGGAAAAAAAGTGGCTCGGCCATCTCAGGCCCAGAACCGCCGGCAGCACAAGGTAATTTTTCATCAATTGTTGATAGCGCTTAAAAATCATAGCGGCTCCTGATCTAGAAATTTCCCAATTTCATTGAAGGCCGTCTTCTCTGGATCTTAACCTTTTCATATCCTTATTCTTGATGTATTCTGCCGGACAGTCAGATTTAACCCAACGGTAACAATATGAATGTTCACGCGTTTAAGGCTCTCCTAACGGGAACAATCCTCCTCGCTATAGTCGGCTGCTCAGGCAGTAGCAGTGATTCAGGCGTCAGCAGCGGCACCTTCGCAAAAAGTATCGATGTTTTTGGTGTCAATGTCGCTGGAAAAGCGTGTGTTGGTGACGATACGCTTCTCTACGCAGCACGCGTCATGGCTGAATACCTGGATCAGGATGAGAACGGTGTCGCCGATAATGCACTTCTGATTAACACGATGAAAAATCGAAAAGCTTGCCTTGAAATGTCTTGCCCCGGCGCAGGTGGCGCGCGACCGGGCTGTCAAGACTTGTTCACGAATGAGACCAACCCAGGTTCGCTTCCGGGCCCCAACGCAGCGTTTGAAGAGATCCTGCATGTTGTTACCACGCAAGGATATTCCTACGCCTATCCTGGCGTTTGGGGAGAGAAAAAAGGATCCACTGTCGCAGGCTTTATGGACAAAGCTAGAGGCGGCTATCAAGGAGCCGGCCAGCCCGTTGCGAATTACCCTGCCGGCGCGTGGTATCACTATGAAGACCCCCACTGTGATTACAATTGCCAGGTGTCTGAGTACATTTATTGGGGCGTGACATCCTTGATGGGCGCCCAGGCTCACCGGTGCAATGAGATCGCGAACGAATGGGAGCTTTGTAGTCCAGACCTTGTTGCGAGTCGCGATACAGGGCTTTATAGCTTAATCACCACACCGAGTTACGCGATGCCCCGTCGCCTGCCTGATGGAAATTACGCAGCGATACCGCTAACGATTGTGACTGAGTAGGTGTTGAACCTGTGTTGAAAGCTAATCAGCCATGAGAATTCGTATCGGCCTGACATAAAGGAAATTCTTGTGAGTGAAATGTCCGAAACGCTGACCATTGCACAAGCCCTAATTCGGAAAGCCTCGGTTACGCCTGATGATCAGGGTTGCCAGCGCTTACTAAGTGATGCGCTTGAGCCCTATGGATTTTCGGCTGAGCTTATGCAGTTTGGTGATGTCCAAAATCTCTGGTTAAGGCGTGGCACCACCGCGCCTTTATTTGTTTTTGCGGGCCATACGGATGTGGTTCCCACAGGGCCTGAAGAGAACTGGTCTTACCCTCCATTCGCGGGCGAACTTGTTGACGGCATGCTTCATGGCCGAGGCGCTGCGGACATGAAAGGCAGTCTCGCGGCGATGGTGACCGCTTGTAAACGTTTTGCTACTGCTCATCCATCACATAGAGGATCAATCGCGCTATTGATCACCAGCGACGAGGAAGGTCCCGCCGTAAACGGCACGGTCCGAGTCATCCAAACCCTGGCTGAGCGCGGCGAACAGATTAACTGGTGCGTTGTTGGTGAACCCACTAGCTCAAAGCAACTTGGCGATACCATCAAAAACGGGCGGCGTGGCTCACTCGGTGGAACCTTAACGGTGCATGGCATCCAGGGTCATGTCGCCTATCCTCACCTTGCCGATAATCCCTTACATCGAATATCGGCGATCGTGAACACGCTGGCGGCGACTCGCTGGGATGAAGGTAACGATTTTTTTCCGGCAACCTCTTTTCAGGTTTCAAATTTGAAAGGCGGCACGGGCGCCACCAATGTCATTCCCGGTCGTGCGAGCGCTCAATTTAATCTGAGATACTGTCCCGATAATAACGCCGATGCGCTTAAGAAGCAGATTAACCAAATTTGCACCCAACATGCCGACAATTATGAAATCGACTGGAGCCCTATCGGATTACCCTATCAAACATCACCAGCAGAGCTTTTAGAGGCTGTCCAATCTGCGACGGTAATGGTCACGGGTCGCCCCGCCAAACTCTCCACCGATGGCGGTACATCTGATGGCCGCTTTATCGCACCGACCGGCGCTCAGGTAGTTGAATTGGGCCCATTGAATAAAACAATTCATCAGGTGAACGAAGCGGTAAATGCGAAAGATTTAGATGCACTCTCGAATATTTACGAGCAAACACTACTACGCCTACTCGCCTGAAGCCTCTCGCGTTTTTATCATTAACAAACCGTAATGCTGTGGTTATCTTAAGGTAATACAGATTGTCCTAATTTAGGCTGACTTGTTAAACAGCCTTTTAAGTGAGGACATCCATGAAATTCCTACAACCCCTTGTCTTGCGCGCACAAACACCAGCAGCGGTTATTGTGCTCGCAGGAATTACCACCATCGGTGCAGCGGTTTATGCAGGCAAAGCAGTCACCGCTGTTCCTGAAGTCACTCATACTAATATTATCCAACCGAGTCGAAGTTTTGCCGATCTGATCGAATCGGTGCGCCCAGCCGTCGTAAATATCTCCGCCAGATCTGTTCGATCTGTATCGCTCAGTCCCAGTGCTCAGTCAGGGTCGAATCCAGGTCACTCTCGGAAATTTGATTTTGGGGCGCATCCAGAAATGCGTCAGTTTATGGAGCGTTTTTTTGGCGAGCACTCCCCTCAGATGCGGCCAGGTCGACGGCAGAGTAATGCCTTGGGATCAGGTTTCATTATTGATGCCTCGGGCCTGGTCGTAACAAATCATCATGTCATTAAGGGCGCGAATGAAGTTGACGTTATCCTGGATGATGGCACCACCTTAAGAGCATCCGTGAAAGGTGTTGATCCTCGAACAGACCTCGCGCTCTTGAAAGTAACTTCAGATAAGCCCCTTCCCTACGTCAATCTAGGAGACTCTGACACCGCTCGAGTGGGGGACTGGGTTATCGCGATTGGAAATCCTTTCGGACTCGGCGGCACAAGCACCTCCGGCATTGTGTCGGCTCGAGGACGGGATTTACGGGATGGGCCCTATGTCGATTACATTCAAATCGACGCACCCATTAATCGAGGTAATTCAGGCGGTCCTTTATTTAATGAGGTCGGAGAAGTCATTGGCATAAATACAGCGATCTTTTCGCCCAATGGTGGGAGTGTTGGGATCGGCTTTGCCATTCCGTCGTCTCAGGCAAAGTCGATTATTACGCAGCTTGAGGAAACCGGTTCTGTCGCGCGCGCATGGCTTGGGGTTGAAATTCAGCCGGTTACCCGGGGAATCGCGGAAGGGCTCGGCCTTGAAGATCAAACCGGCGCACTGATATCCAAAATCACCCCCAATAGTCCAGCCGAGTCCAGCGGACTGCGTGCAGGAGATGTGATCATTCAATTTGATGGCGAGGACATTAAAAAAATGCGCGACCTACCGCGTCTGGTTGCTCAAGCGTCCCGTGACAAAAACGCAGCAGTATCCGTTTGGCGAAACGGCAAGATTATTGAGATCCAGACAGATCTTGAAACCCTTGAAACGGTTGCTCAAGCGACGGAGCAGAATAGTGTTGAGCCCGTCGAGGAGCCTCTTGGCCTTTACCTTTCGGACCGAGATCCAAAGACTAGCGACGTTGGTGGAAATCCAACAACAGGAGTCCTTATTCACAAGGTCGATCCCCAAGGTGCTGCAGCGCGGCAGGGTTTGAAACGAGGCGACGTTATCCTCCAGGTCGGCCAGGAGACTGTGAACTCTCCTTCGGAGGCAATTGAGCAGGTCAAACGCTATCGTTCTGAGGATAAATCACGCCCCGTGGTTCTATTGGTTGAGCGAGCGGGCAACCAGCGATTTGTCGCGGTTAAGACAGGTTGAGCTCACTCGCATTAACAGCCGGGGTCACAAGCCCCGGTTGTTTACCGAAACTAACCCTTGCGGTGAGTGAAATCAGCAGTAACAATAATCTCATGCGGATTTTGTTGATTGAAGATGACCAGGATGTCGCCCGACATGTGTCCCGTGGCCTGAAGGAGTCAGGTCATGTTGTTGATATTGCTGAGAACGGAATCGACGGGTTCTCGCTTGCCACCGAAGAAAATTATGATGTTTTGGTGATCGATCGAATGCTGCCGAGACTCGATGGTCTCACCCTTATTGAAAATCTACGCAGCCGCAACAATCTGACGCCAGTACTCATTCTAAGTGCGCTAGGGGAACTTGAAGATCGCATTATTGGGCTTCGAGCCGGTGGAGATGACTATCTTCCGAAACCCTTTGCTTTCGAGGAATTACTCGCACGGGTTGAAGCCTTGGGACGGCGGACTTTTCAGGGATCGGCAAATACGCATCTTAAGGTTTCAGAACTTGAAATGGATGTCCTCAGTCGAAAAGTTCAGCGAGCAGGACAGGCTATTAGTCTTCAGCCACGCGAATTTCGACTTCTTGAATATTTGATGCGTCATAGTGGTCAGGTGGTGACGCGAACCATGCTTCTTGAAAATGTCTGGGACTATCACTTCGATCCACAAACTAACGTCATTGATGTTCATGTGAGTCGACTGCGTTCCAAAATTGACCGGGACTTTGAGTACCCACTTTTACAAACTGTCAGGGGCGCGGGATATATGCTTTGTGATTCAGAATAAATTCATTGCCAGCTCAACGTTTCGACTGGCGTTGCTTTATGTCACGCTATTTGCAGCCTCCGTTCTTCTCCTCTTTAGCTTTATCTATTGGTCAAGCGTCCGCTACATGGCGGCACAATCTGATGCGGGTATTCAGACCGAAATCCAGACGCTCTCCGACCGATACGAGCGCGCGGGTATGCCGGGTCTGCGCCGCTTGATTCTTGATCGGATCACCCGACAGCAACCAACCGGATCATCTCTTTATATTTTGACCGACTCAACGGGTCGGCATGTGGTCGGAAATATAAGTCGGTGGCCAACCGTTGAACCCGAAGACGGCTGGCTTAATTTCAGGCTTGAAACCCGAGACCGGGACAATCCGGAAACCCACCCTGCACGGGCCAAAAAATTCCAACTCAGCGGTGGTTTTCGGCTGTTGGTCGGAGAGGATATTCAGGAACTCAAAGCGGCTCAGCGGCAGATTATTATTGCGCTAGGTTGGGGTGTAATCCTAACGCTCGTTCTGGGATTAGCCGGTGGTTTCTTTATGAGTCGACGTATGCTGACTCGTCTCGAAACGATTAACCAGACGAGTCAAAACATTATCGACGGTGATCTCAAATCTCGTGTTCCGGTAAGCGCTCGTGGGGATGAGTTTGATCGACTGGCTATTAACCTTAATCAGATGCTCGACCAGATTCAGGAATTAATGGAGAGCATTAAACAAGTCAGTGATAACATTGCTCATGATCTTAAGACGCCCCTCTTTCGTCTTCGGCAACACCTAGAGAGCCTTTCGAAACTCTCTGAAATTAGCCCAGAACATACGCAAGCGCTCGTGCAGTCTCTCAGTGAGGCAGACCGTCTACTGGGACTTTTCAACGCACTTCTAAGAATTGCCCGTATCGAGTCAGAGGCGGTCAAAAAAGCGTTGCAGCCCGTCAAGCTTGCAGATCTGGCGAGAGATCTTGCGGAACTCTATGAGCCCCTCGCTGAAGAAAAGCATCAAGCCCTTGACGTAGTGATACAGCAATCGCCGACTGTGATCGGTGATCAGGATATGCTTTTTCAAGCGCTAGCCAATATTTTGGATAACGCGATAAAGTACACACCCGCTAACGGCATCATCCAAGTAACGGTAACGGAAGATGATAGCCAGGCCATAATTTATATCTGTGACAACGGGCCCGGCATCCAAGCGGATGATCATGAGAAAGTATTTCAGCGCTTTGTCCGGCTCGATCATAGTCGATCAAAACCCGGGAACGGTCTCGGCCTAAGCTTGGCTCGCGCGCTTTTGCACTTGCATGATGCAGCAGTTGAACTCAGCGGTAATCATCCTGGACTTTGCGTCAAAGTTGAAATGCCCATTGATAAATAACGGCATCCTCTCTGTTCAACAGCCTGACAAGTAAACACTGACACCGGCAAGACCTAAGCCATCAGAGGTTAGCTTCTACTCCGACTGCGACACCGCTTTTCGGATCGTTTCTGCCGTCTGTCCAAAAAGAACATTACCGACGCTCTGGGTGACGGCCTGACCCTTGTTGATCTGGTTTGCCTCTTGGTAGGCTGCCACGACCGCCTCCCTTTGGCCAATGGCGAAAAACCACCGACTCACCTCCGGGAAATCCGAAAGCGATACCTTGTGGCGTTCGTAACGTGCAACCCAGGGATAACAGGCCATGTCCGCGATTGTGTAATCATCGCAAATAAATTCCCGGCCAGCTAATCGCGCATCTAAAACCGCGTAAAGCCGAGAAGCTTCTTGATCATATCTTTTGATGGCATACGGCACTTGTTCGGGTGCATAAGCGTTGAAATGATGATTCTGTCCCAACATGGGGCCAAGGCCCGCCATTTGCCACATTAACCATTCGAGAACCTCCACTCGCTTTCGCTGTTCGGTTGGCAAAAAACGACCCACTTTCTCCGCAAGATAAATCAGGATAGCGCCCGACTCAAAAACCGAAACAGGCTCGCCGCCCCCTGTTGGAGAGTGATCGATAATGGCGGGAATTCGACCGTTCAGGGCAATTTTTAGGAAATCGGCTGAGAACTGCTCTCCGGCGTTGATATTCACTTCGGTCAAGCGGTAATCGAGACCCGACTCTCGAAGCAATAATAACGGCTTCATCCCATTTGGGGTTGGCCAGAAAAATAGTTCGATCATATCTTTTAGCTTTAAAAGGTTTAATTTCAATCAGCAAATATCTTGTTAACCTGACTAAATCTAAAACCTCCCTCAAAAGTCACTGTTATCGATATTGAGTCGAGAATAGCAAACTTCGGTATACTTCGCGCAGATCAAAAATAACGGACCCGGTTTCGCGTGTGACAAAAGAAGAACATATAGAGATGGAAGGCACGGTTCTAGAGAACTTGCCCAATACCCAATTCCGAGTAGAGTTGGATAACGGACATATCGTGATCGCCCATATCTCAGGCAAAATGCGCAAGAACTACATTAGGATTCTTCGTGGGGATAAAGTCACGGTGCAGTTGACGCCTTACGACTTAAGTAAAGGCCGCATCACTTATCGAGCGCGTTAGTCAAAAAAAACCCCCGACATTTTTCGGGGGCTTTATCAACGCGATTTCAAATCGAATTATTTTATTTTTGCTTCCTTGTAAGCCACGTGCTTTCGCACAACAGGATCATATTTTTTGATTTCGATCTTCTCTGGCTGGGTTCTTTTGTTCTTTGTCGTCGTGTAGTAATGCCCTGTTCCCGCAGACGATACGAGTTTAATTTTATCTCTCATATTAGGTATCCTCTTTTTCCAATCAGTGCAAACTAAATTTTAGTACCGCGACTACGCAAGTCGGCGAGCACGACGTCAATGCCTTTCTTATCTACAATTCGAAGCCCTTGGTGTGAAATCCTAAGACGCACCCAACGGTTCTCACTTTCCACCCAAAACCGCTTGTTATGGAGATTCGGCTTGAAAACGCGCTTGGTCTTGTTGTTAGCGTGCGAGACGTTATTTCCCGACATCACCCGCTTTCCTGTTATTTGGCACTCTCTTGCCATCACTGCAACCCTGAATAAGAACTTTGTTAAGGTCGCGTTTTATACCAGATTTTTGGTCTTTTTCCTAGGGTTTCAAATTTCTCGATCATTTTACGCCCTGAAAACCGATTTCCTCTATTCCAAGCGTGCCGTTAGACTGCGTCCATGATGCCTTTTCCCACCGGCCAACACATTCTGCTCGGGATTACCGGGGGCGTCGCTGCCTACAAGTCAGCAGACCTCGTTCGTCGCCTTTCGAAGCAGGGGGCACAAGTTCAGGTTGTCATGACTGACGCCGCCAAAGCATTCATCTCCCCGCTCACGTTGCAGGCACTAAGTGGTCGCCCTGTCCGGGACACCCTACTGGACACTGAAGCCGAATCAGGTATGGGGCATATTGACTTGGGCCGATGGGCGGACGCCTTGCTTGTGGCGCCCGCGAGCGCTGATTTCATCGCCAAATTAGCCGGCGGCATGGCTTCAGATCTTCTGACGACAGTCTGTCTTGCAACCTCTGCACCCGTTGTAATTGCGCCCGCAATGAATCAGGCGATGTGGCTAAAGCCCGCAACCCAGCGCAACATTCAAACACTGACTGCTGACGGGGTTCAGGTGATCGGCCCCGCCTCGGGCGAGCAAGCCTGCGGCGACACGGGACCAGGACGAATGCTTGAGACCTGGGATATTATTTCCGAGCTTGAAAGCTTAAACGTAAAAAAATCTCTAGCCGGTATTAAGGTCACCGTGACCGCGGGGCCTACCTGGGAGGCGCTTGATCCGGTACGCGGTCTTTCTAATCATAGCTCTGGAAAAATGGGTTACGCTGTCGCTGAAGCCGCGTTAAAAGCCGGAGCCGAAGTAAATTTGATTAGTGGACCAACGACATTGAGTCCTCCGAGAGATGTGGTGCTTCATCAGGTTCGCTCAGCCGATGAAATGCTGAACGCCGTAAAACGCACCACAACAGATTGTGATATTTTTATTGGCGTTGCTGCCGTAGCGGACTACCGGCCCTCCCAGACCGAAACGTCGAAAATCAAAAAAGACGCCAAGCAAGTCACCCTTGAACTCATCCGAAATCCGGATATTCTTTCCTGGGTCACGTCACAGGAAAACAAACCTTTCACTGTGGGGTTTGCCGCAGAAACCGATAGCCCTTTAGAGCATGCCCGACAGAAACTAGAAAAAAAATCACTCGATATCATTGCCGTGAATCACGTAAGCGAGAGTCATAGCCCTTTTGGTAGCGATGATAATCAACTCGTTGTGATTACCCCCGGCGAAGACATTGACCTTGGACGGCACCCGAAAACTCGCCTTGCATCGATGCTTGTCGACACCATTTCAAAAAAATTTCATGAATCCTATAAAACTTAAGATTATTGATTCCCGTTTGGGAAATGAATTCCCCTTGCCTTCCTATGCAACGCCGGGATCAGCCGGTATTGATCTTGTCGCCTGTCTTGAAGACCCGATCACAATTTCACCTGGCGAGTGTGAATTGATTCCCAGTGGAATCGCAATTCATATCGATGATTCATCGCTGGCAGCCGTTTTGCTTCCCCGCTCGGGCATGGGGCATAAGCATGGCATTGTGTTGGGAAATCTTGTTGGCCTAATTGATAGCGACTACCAAGGCCAGATAATGATCTCGTGCTGGAATCGAGGGGACAAGGGTTTCGAAATCTCTCCAGGAGATCGTATTGCCCAAATGGTGATCGTTCCTGTTGTGCAGTGCCAGTTCCAGGTCGTTGATGATTTTACGGAGACCGACCGGGGAACCGGTGGGTTTGGCCATACGGGAACCCAGTAACAAACCTGTCCTGCTGATGGATCAAAACGGTCGAGAGTAATTTCGCGCATCAAATATAGGCTATGCACTCGAGCATCATCGGTCAATACGCTATAATCCTCGCAGCATTTTCTCAAATCTCATAATTTTCACTCACCGGTTTTAAACTTTACCGAATGAGCAACAAGTCTGGTTCGGAATGGCGTCATTCCCTTGATTCTTTATCGGGGGAGAGTCGTGTCTATCTTGAAGACATCTACGAGCAGTTTTTATCAGACCCCAACAGCGTCCCCGCTGAATGGCAATCTTTTTTTGCTGATATACCTTCACTCTCCGATCATCAATTAGGCGAGATTGGCAACGCTCAATTATCCACTGATCAGACCGATCGGGAACGCAAGCAAGGGGCAGTCCTACGCCTCATCAACGCTTATCGAACGCGCGGTCACAGTGCCGCTAATCTTGATCCACTAGGGATTATCAAGCCGGAGATTCCCGAAGACTTCTCTCTTGATTTTCAGGGTCTAGAAAAAAGTGACCTCGCGAAAACTTTTGATTCAGGGTCACTCGCGTGTGGAAAATCCAGATTAACGCTTGCAGAAATACGTCAACTTTGTGAGGCGGTCTACTGTGGTTCGCTAGGGGTGGAGTATATGCATATTACTAACACCCAGGAAAAGCGCTGGTTGCAGGAACGACTTGAAACCAGCCCTGTCCGGCCTAAAGAAGACAATGAACTCCGTAAACATATTCTCCAGCGATTAACCGCAGCCGAAGGGCTTGAGCGGTATCTGCATAAACGGTTTGTGGGCCAAAAAAGATTTTCACTCGAAGGTGGCGAGACGCTAATACCGGCGCTTCAAGAGTTAATCCAGCAGTGTGGTCAACGCGGAGCGAAGGAAATCGTCATTGGAATGGCGCATCGCGGTCGCCTCAATGTACTGGTCAATATTTTAGGGAAATCACCAGAAGATCTGTTTAGCGAGTTCGAAGGTAAAGTTGACGAGATCGGTACTGATTTAAATACGGGTGACGTCAAATATCATCAGGGGTTTTCTGCCGATATTGATACACCGGGTGGAGTCGTCCATGTCGCTTTAGCGTTTAATCCCTCGCACCTTGAAATTATTGATCCGGTTGTTGAGGGTTCGGTTCGCGCCCGACAAGATCGTCGTGGCGATCACGAAAAAAACGAAGTCATTCCCATTCTGATCCATGGAGACGCGGCTTTTGCGGGGCAAGGCGTAGTTATGGAGACCCTGAATATGTCCAACACCCGGGGCTTCTCTACGGGTGGCACGATTCACCTGATTATTAACAATCAAATCGGATTTACAACCCGGAACCCTTTAGACGCACGCTCAACACCTTACTGCACCGAGATTGCGAAAATGGTGCAGGCCCCCATCTTCCATGTTAACGGCGATGATCCAGACGCGGTCTTGTTCGCGATGAGAGTTGCGCATGACTTTCGAATGGCTTTCCATAAGGACGTCGTCGTTGACATTATTTGTTATCGACGACTTGGCCATAACGAAGCAGATGAGCCCGCAATAACGCAGCCTTCCATGTATCGAGTGATTCGGGATATGCCCACCACGCGACAACGATATGCCCAGCGACTCGTCGACGAGCGCGTCATATCCAATTCGGACCCCGACGCGCTTGTGACCCAGTATCGTGACGCGATGGACAATGGGCGCGTCGTTAACCCGCCAGCACGGGATCCGGATGAGTCGCTCTTTCTCGTCGACTGGACGCCTTACCTCGGCGTAAACTGGACTGAATCCGCCAAAACCAGCGTTACCCCTGATCGTATCCTTTCACTCAACGAAAGACTAATCACTCTCCCTGAGGGCTTTGAGCCCCACTCTCGCGTCGCTCGAATCCTGGCCGACCGCGACAAGATGGCAAATGGTGAGCTACCGATGGATTGGGGCTTTGCTGAGACTCTGGCCTACGCCTCTTTAATCGAAGATGGCTATTCAGTTCGACTGTCGGGTCAGGATGCCGGTCGGGGAACATTTTCCCACCGCCATGCTGTTCTCAAAAATCAAACGCGTCGACAGCCTTATGTTCCGTTGAGGGAAATTGGCAGTGATCCGTCGAAATTCCTCGTTATTGACTCTTTGCTATCGGAAGAAGCGGTCCTTGGTTTTGAATATGGCTATGCAACAACTGAGCCGCGCACGCTAACGATCTGGGAGGCGCAGTTTGGAGACTTTGCCAATGGCGCTCAGGTCGTAATCGATCAATTTATAAGCAGTGGTGAAGCCAAATGGCAGCGATCATGCGGTCTTACGCTGCTACTCCCACATGGTCTGGAGGGGCAAGGCCCCGAGCATTCATCCGCCCGACTCGAAAGATTTTTACAGTTGTGCGGCGACGATAATATGCAGGTTTGTGTGCCCACCACGCCAGCCCAGTTCTTTCATTTGCTTCGCCGTCAGATGATCAGACCTCTGCGTCGCCCACTGATTGTCATGACCCCTAAGAGCCTTTTACGGCATCGGCAATCCGTATCGGACGTATCAGAATTATCGAGCAACGGATTCTTAAATGTAATCGATGACCCTCAGATTGAGAATCGCAAAGCAGTTACACGAATCGTCCTATGCAGTGGCAAGGTCTATTTCAGTCTTATCGACGCGCGGGCAAAATCTGATGACTCTAAAAAAGCAATCATCAGGATTGAACAGTTGTACCCCTTCCCGCAAGATCAACTGGAATCGATATTGAAAGAATATCCAAATTGTAAAACAGTGGTGTGGTGTCAAGAGGAGGCTCGAAATCAGGGCGCCTGGCACCGCATTCAGAATCAACTGAGTCGCGCCATCAGCAGTGACCAGCAACTGATGTATGTGAGTCGAGAGCCATCCGCCTCCCCCGCGGTCGGATCCCACCAAAAGCATGTCGAGCAGCAGGAACAATTGGTAAAAGAAGCGCTAGACGATGACTTTTCCCCCAATTTGAAAGCGGTAGGAGAATAATCCGTGTCGGTTGAAATCAAAGTGCCCTTGTTGCCTGAGTCTGTCCCTGACGCCACGATGCTTCGATGGCATGTAAAAAAAGGTCAGCAGGTCAGGCGTGATGAAAATCTAGTAGACATCGAGACTGAAAAAGTCGTGCTCGAAGTGCCTGCACCACAAGACGGCGTGATCTCCGAGATTCTCTATGTTGAAGGCGATACGGTCTTGGCGAATGACGTTATTGCGATCTTTGATGACAACGAAACAACAGCCGAGACCTCATCTGAAACGTTCCCTACCGACAACCCTGATGCGGATTCGGCGACGCTCAACGTTGTCGAAACGACAGCACCGGCAGATCCCCGAGAGAAACCAGAGGCCCATCTTTTGACCGAGTCGGCAAAATCGCCGTCGACTGGATCAGCCGGTCCGGCCGCAAAACACACAGCGGCCGAAACCGGGGTTAATCTGGCCCATGTTTCTGGAACCGGTCCGCGGGGTCGAATCCTTAAGCAGGATGTTCTAGCGCAAAGCCGGAAATCCGATGAGCGGCCGCCTGTCAGTCAAGAGCGTGAACCGCGCCGCGAGCCGATGTCGCGACTTCGCAAAACGATTGCGGAAAGACTCGTCAATGCTCAGCATGAGGCGGCCATCCTAACGACATTCAATGAAGTTGATCTTGATGAAATAAAAGCAATTCGCGCGCGGTACAAAGACACTTTTGAGAAAACACACGGCGCGCGGCTCGGGTTTATGTCGTTTTTTGTAAAAGCGTGTGCGGAAGCCCTGAAACGCTATCCGATCATTAATGCATCTGTTGATAGGGACGATATCCTGTTCCATGATTTCTACGATATCGGTATCGCTGTCTCCTCCCCTCGCGGATTGGTTGTTCCGGTATTGCGAGATGCACAAAAACTCGGCTTAGCCGAGATTGAGCTCGCTATTGCGGATTTTGGTGATCGCGCGCGCAATGGAAACCTCGGGATAGATGATCTCACCGGCGGAACGTTTACGATTACAAACGGCGGTGTGTTTGGGTCAATGCTTTCAACCCCAATTCTGAATCCGCCACAAAGCGCGATTCTCGGGATGCATAAAATTCAGGATCGACCTGTTGCGCTAAACGGGGAAGTTGTTATCCGTCCTATGATGTACATTGCGCTCTCCTATGATCATCGAATCATCGACGGTGCTGACGCGGTTTCTTTTCTGGTTGCGATTAAAGAAACACTTGAAGATCCGGCTCGACTGCTTCTTGAACTCTAGGTTTCAAGTTTTCAATCCCCTGGGAGCCGATTCAAACCGGTCTTTACGATCATTGCCATGACAGAGAACGAATTTGACGTTGTCATTATAGGTGCCGGGCCTGGGGGTTATGTCGCCGCGATTCGGTGCGCACAATTAGGATTAAAAACGGCCTGTATCGATCGATGGGTAACCAGTAGCAGCACGGCCTCTCCGGGTGGTACCTGCCTGAACGTCGGCTGCATTCCTTCAAAAGCACTGCTTGAGTCATCCGAGCGTTATGAGCAGATGCAGTTGCATGCTTCAGATCACGGCATTGATGTAACTGGAATCTCAGTAGACGTGCCCAAAATGCAAGCGCGCAAAGCAAAGGTTGTTAAAGACCTTACCGGCGGGGTAACCGCACTACTCAAGTCTAATAAAGTGACCTTCATAAGCGGTCACGGCGTACTGACCAACCAGGGTCGGGTGGATGTCACGCTTTCTGACGGATCCATGCAAAACCTCTATAGTGCACATGTCATTCTTGCGAGCGGTTCAACACCAATCTCTCTTCCCGGCATTGAGGTCAATAACGAGACTATCTTTGATTCCAGCGGCGCACTTGAATTCCAGAATGCACCCAAGACTCTGGGTATTATTGGTGCAGGTGTGATTGGACTCGAACTCGGCAGCGTCTGGCGGCGTCTCGGGTCATCGGTTGTGATTCTTGAAGCACAAGAATCCCTACTCCCAACTGCTGATCCGATGATTGCCCGGGAGGCGAAAAAACAATTCACCAAACAGGGTTTGGATATTCGTTTAAATTGTAAAGTGAACAAAGTGCAGTCAAGTCAAACCGGTTGCGTCGTTGAATACCAATCGTCCGAAGGTCAACAGAAACTCGAGGTTGAGCGACTGATCGTAGCCGTTGGACGACGCCCCTACAGTAATGGCCTGCTTGGACCCGAGTGCGGGCTAAAGCCGAATGATCGGGGACTCATTGACGTCGACGATAAATGCGAGAGTGCTTTACCTGGTGTTTGGGCTATTGGCGACCTCGTGCGTGGACCCATGCTTGCTCACAAAGCTTCAGAAGAAGGCATCGCAGTCGCCGAACAAATAGCGACCGGAATCAGTCATGTAGACCTTAATGTTATCCCCTGGGTGATCTACACTCACCCCGAGATCGCATGGGTCGGCGCGACAGAATCAGAACTCAAGGCATCTAGCGTTGATTACAACGCCGGTATATTCCCCTTTTCTGCATCCGGTCGCGCTCAGGCCGTTGGCGCGACTGCCGGATTTATCAAGATCCTCGCTGATAACAAAACCGATCGTATTCTGGGCGTCCATCTCATTGGAAAGCAGGCCTCGGAAATGGTCAATGAGGCGGTATTCGCAATGTCAATGGAAGCCACAGCGGAAGATCTTGCTCGAACCGTTCATGCCCATCCCACGCTAGGAGAGGCCATGCATGAAGCAGCGCTGGCCTCTGACCGACGCGCTATTCATAAAGCCAATCGATAACCCCCCCCCTCAGCTCCAGGCAGACGGCGAAAAAAAAGCAGTTTTATGTTAGAATCCGGCCTCGCTCGATAGGTTTATCGGCACCGACGGTGCGTATCTTTCGCGCAATTTAAACTCCCAGCTCTGACCGTTTTAGACCCATGAAAAAAGCTGAACCTATACTCAATACCGAAGAATTCCCGCATCTTTGCTACAACGTCGTTACCATTGAAAAAGCAGAACTTCCAAGTGGCGGATCTGACGGCACCTGCTATCGATACGTCGTCGCCAATTCTGTGTCTTCGGTCACTGGATATCGCCAGGGCACAAAGCGGGAAGTATCGCAATATTGCGTTACGCTCATCGAAGACCTCAACCTGCGGACAATTCCAAAGAAAAAAGCCTGACCCAGGTTTTATTAAGCTGAAATTTCGATCAGCGCCTCTTTGCTTTCTGTGATCTTATTCGCCGTCTTCTGAGACGAGACCATGGGACCATCAGTTGAACCTATTACGCTGACCCGGTTAGCGTTAATCCTAATTCCCGTTTTCGTCGTCGTCGCGATACAGTGGCGATGGTCTTTATCCAGCCGAACCTCAGTCTATGGTTTGGCAAGAATGGTTGCACAGCTGCTAGTCGTAGGATACGTACTAATCTTTCTTTTTGATTCCGATCAACCCCTGCTTGTTCTAACGATTCTCGTCGTCATGATTAGTATAGCGAGCTGGATTGCACTTCGACCTCTTAAATCTAGAGTTAAATCTCTTTACCCGATCGCTATTGGCGCAATCTCAATCGGAAGTCTCCCCGTCCTTGTTATCTCGACCCAGTTGGTGATCCAAGTGGAGCCCTGGTTTGAACCACGGTATCTGATCCCACTGGCAGGCATGATTTTTTCAAACGCAATGAACTCGGTAAGCATTGCAGCAGAACGATTCGAGGCTGAACTAGACCGGGATTCGACGCATATCCAAGCGCGAAATACCGCGATGAACGCGGCCCTGATTCCTTTAGTCAACGCGTTATTCGCGGTAGGCATCGTCTCTCTTCCCGGAATGATGACAGGACAGGTTTTGTCCGGTATTTCGCCCCTGATTGCTGCTCGTTACCAGATTCTCGTCATGTGCATGTTATTTAGCGCATCAGGAATATCCGCAGCTTGCTATTTATATCTCTTAGCTCGACAAAAAACACCATCTAATTAATTAGATCGGTCAAAAAGCTGCAAAGTGAGCGCTAAAAATAATATTCCACCGCCGACTAGCGTTGTCCCTGTTGGAATCTCATTGAACGCAATCAAAACCCATATAGGGGCCAATACCGGCTCGCCCAAAGAAAATAGCGTCAGTTGGACCGCGGGCACTGTTTGAGCCGCAAGTGCAAATAGCACGCTACCGAGTCCTAGCTGAACTACTCCAAGCGCAGAACACCACAAGGCCTCCGCTAAAGGTATCAACAGTCCAACCCCTGTCGCAAAACTCATTCCACAGCTAATCAGCGTACCCACAAACCCGCCACACAACACGGCAGGCGTCATGTCTAAATTTTTCCCAATCCGAAGACTGACGGCATAGGCGCCAAAAAACATGATACCCAGAATGGCAACAGAAACACCAAATATATCCCCCACCTGAAGCCGACCCCCAACCATAATAGCGATACCGATAAACGCGAGGGCAATGCTAATCCAGCCGCGCCTATGGGTCTGCTCTCGAAGGATAATTTTTGCAAGCAGGGCTGCAAAAACAGGGGCTGCTGCCATGACAAAAACCGCAACCGCTACTGTTGTGTACTTCAGCGCCACAACATTGCAAAGCATAGCCCCGCTTAACAAACACCCTGCGAAAAATCCTTTCTTTCCGCTTTTTCTGATCACAGACAGTCCTGACCGTCGGTATCTCAGCAGAATTACAAGCCCGACAAAAAGAGTGAGTGCGCCACAGCGATAGAAGTTAATCTGCCACTCGGTTGCAACGCTGAGAGATTTCACGACCACTCCTGCTAGACTCCAAAAAACTGGAGCCAGGATGGCAAAAAGATAATGGTGTTTCAATCCTCACTCCTAAGCTGTAATCTTGATTCCTAAAATTTAAAGAAATTTCAAAACAGAAAGATTATGTCCAAACGCATTAAATGGTATTTCGACTTCATATCGCCTTTTTCATATTTGCAGCTGAAAAAACTTGAGCAGGTAAAACACTCCTTTGAGATCGAAATGATTCCTGTCTTATTTGCAGGATTACTAAAAAAGTGGGGTCATAAAGGGC
Source organism: Candidatus Thioglobus sp. (assembly GCA_004212795.1). Lineage (GTDB taxonomy): Bacteria > Pseudomonadota > Gammaproteobacteria > Arenicellales > UBA868 > UBA868. Next base: position 6,993 of record SHBR01000017.1, on the reverse strand, counting down.
CAGCTGAGATAGAACCCAAACGCCTTGATACTTATAAATTCTGCCAGTGGTATGCTGACACCCATGATATTCCATTTCAGGTGCCGCAAGCACATCCGTTTAACCCGCTTTCGTACTTGAGATTATGTATCGCCCTCGGCAGTACCCCCCAGAATATCCACGATATTTTTAATTTTCTTTGGGGCGAATGTCCTCCCGTTCATCAGGCGGAAGCGATTCAGGGTTTAGCTAAGCGTCTCGGCGTTACCCGTCTGGACCAACTCCTCTCTAATCCAGCAGTCAAAACCGAATTAATAAGCAATACCGAAAGCGCAATTGAAGACGGGGTATACGGAGTGCCCATGTTTGTTATCGACAGACAACGATTCTGGGGTCTTGATCAGATGGATATGATGCTCGATTTTCTGGAACGCGGAATAACGATCAATGCAGAGGAATGTGAGCGACTTACGAAACTGCCATACGGTATACAGCGCTCCTAAAATATTGCCTCTCCAGGCGCCTATGGAATGATGCCGAATATATGACTGAGAAATTGGCGCGCCCGGAGAGATTCGAACTCCCGACCTCATGGTTCGTAGCCATGCACTCTATCCAACTGAGCTACGGGCGCTTTCGTTTACGATTTTACCACGCGACGCTAGAACTGATGAGGAATCAAATGGCGGAGAGGGAGGGATTCGAACCCTCGATGGAGCTACTAACCCCATACTCCCTTAGCAGGGGAGCGCCTTCAGCCGCTCGGCCACCTCTCCGTTTAAATTGGAACTTTCGCTTTGGGACTTTTATTCCAAATCCTGCGAGTCAGTCTTTTCTGATTCCGGATTCAATCGATTTAGAATTTCTTTACGATTAACGACAACATCCCGGGGTGCGCTAACCCCGATCCTGACCTGACCGCCCCGAACCTCGAGCACGGTAACCTCGATGTTATCACCAATAGTTAACGTTTCCCCCACTTTCCTAGTCAGAATAAGCACTGAAATACGCTCCTCTACCTCGCGCTACAATTTAGGCACAAGACGATCGCCATATTTTTATCGAAGAATAATATTTTACACCACCGCAATGACTTCGATCATTCTCCTCCGAGAGGCTCCAGACTTTCCTCAGTAGGATCACAGTCCAGTCCAAATGCCTTATGCAGCGTTCGAACGGCGAGCTCCAGATACTTATCATTCACGCCAATCGAGATTTTAATCTCCGAGGTTGAAATCAACTCGATGTTGATCCCCTCTCGAGCTAAGGCTTCAAACATCTTCGCTGCAATTCCTGAATGGGAACGCATGCCAACCCCAACAATAGCAATCTTGGCTAAGGTATCGTCACCTGCCACTTCGCGAGCCGCTAAATTTTTTGAAATCTCCTCAAGAAGCTTCTTTGCTAAAGGGTATTCACCACGATTAACGGTAAACGTGAGATCCGTGGTGCCATCTTGGGCAACATTCTGGATAATCATATCGATATTCAGGTGCGCCTCAGAGAGCGGACCAAAAATCTGTGATGCGATACCGGGCTCATCCGGAACCCCGCGAATCGTCAGTTTGGCTTCGTCCCGGTTATAGGCAATGCCGGCAATAAGCGGCTCTTCCATATCACTCACCTCGTGTGTAATCAATGTGCCTGGTCCGTCCTCAAAAGACGATAAAACCCTTAAAGGAACTCGATATTTTCCAGCAAACTCGACTGATCGGGTTTGCAAGACTTTAGCGCCCTGACTTGCAAGCTCCAGCATCTCCTCAACTGTAACCTGATCCAGCCGCCTCGCCTCCGGAACAATCCGGGGGTCAGCGGTATAGACGCCATCAACATCCGTAAAAATTCTGCACTCATCCGCCTTAAGTGCTGCCGCCATCGCAACCGCAGTAGTATCCGAGCCGCCCCGACCTAGCGTTGTGATATTCCCGCTTTCGTCCGCACCCTGAAAACCTGCAATCACAACGATCCGGCCCTGCTCCAGATCCTCTCGCACTTTGGCGTCGTCGATACCAAGAATCCGGGCTTTACCATGAATGTTATCAGTGAGAATTCTCACCTGACTGCCGGTGTAGGAGCGAGCCTCAACTTCAAGCTTATTTAGCGCCATTGACAACAGTGCAATAGTGACCTGTTCGCCAGTTGAAACGAGGACATCCATCTCTCGGGCTTCCGCATCCGGATTGATCTCATTGGCTAATGCAATGAGACGGTTGGTCTCGCCCGACATTGCGGAAACCACAACGACTAATCGCTCACCCTTCTGATGACTCGCCGCGACGCGCGCCGCTACAGCATTGATTCGTTCGACAGATCCAACAGAGGTGCCACCGTATTTTTCAACTACCAAAAACATATTTTTTCAATTTTTTTTCAGGTCGTGCATTAGACCTTTTTAGAGTTAATGAGTAAAGTCCGCGCAATAACAGATGTCACGATCGTGACGAGATCCATTCCTGAGCCGCTGCGAGCGCATCATCAATCGCGCCAACATTAGGACCGCCCCCTTGCGCTGAATCAGGCCGGCCACCGCCCTTTCCTCCGACCATCACTGCTAAAGCGCTAACGAGTTCTCCTGCTTTATAACGATCAACCAGATCCTTACTAACGCTCACCAGCAACGATGCCTTTCCGTCTTTTGCGCCACCGATCACAATGATCCCAGAGTCCAGTCGATCGCGCAGTCGGTCGAGAATGGCACGCAGACCTTTAATCTCCGTATCGTCATAACGTTTGATTAGCAACTTGACGCCATTAACATCAACTGCCTCAGCGGCAGGATCTTGCCCGGATCCACCGGTTGCAAGCTGACCCTGAAGTTGCTCTATTTTCCGTTCCAACTCTCGAACCCGCCCCACCAAAGAAGCCGCGCGATCTTCAACATCAGATCGCCCCGTTTTAAGCAGCGCGGAGATACGCGACAACGTTTCACTTTCGTTCACGCTGTGCATCCGCACCGCTTCACCTGTCAGCGCTTCCAGTCGTCGTACGCCAGCGGCGATACCGCTCTCGGCAATCACCCGAAACGCACCGATATCACCGGTCCGACTAACGTGCGTGCCGCCACAAAGTTCCAAAGAGAATTCACCCATGCCCACGACTCTGACATCATCCTCATATCGCTCACCAAACAACGCAGCGGCTCCTTCTTCACGCGCATCATCAATATTCATCACCCGAGTGTTCACGCCACTATTGATCCGGATCTGGTGATTTACGATTTGCTCGATTTTGTCGATATCCGCAGATGAAACCGCCTCACCATGCGAGAAGTCAAACCGCAGGCGCTCGGCATTGACCATTGAGCCTTTCTGCTGAACGTGATCACCCAGAACCTCACGAAGCGCGGAATGAAGTAAATGAGTTGCCGAGTGATTTGCCGCTGTCGCCGAGCGATTGTTGCTGTCAACAACACACTCTACCGAATCGCCGAGCTTGGGCGCACCGGAGACCACGCGACCAAAATGAGCGATGACTTTGTGAGCAAGATATCGAACATCGGTTACCTGAAATTCTCCACCCGACCAGGAGATGCGGCCAAGATCCCCGACCTGGCCCCCGCTTTCTGCATAGAACGGCGTCTCATCAAGCACGATTAAGCCCTCGGCTTCGGTCGCAAGAGAATCAACCTCAATATCGTTGGACACCAAAGCCAGAATCTTAGATCCACCGTTTAGACTTTCATATCCGGTAAATGGCGTGCGCTCGTCAATCGCAACACTCGCGATGCCGTCCATCTGGAACTGGCTCGCAGCCCGGGCACGGTCACGCTGCGCCTCCATTGCCTTCTCAAAACCTGGCATGTCCACGCTAAGTCCTCGCTCTCGAGCATAGTCTGCCGTCAAGTCAGCAGGAAACCCGAAGGTATCGTACAGCCTAAAAGCGAGATCGCCTGGAATAATCGTGCCCGACAAATCCTCAAGCTCGTGCTCAAGGATCCGGATTCCCTGCACCAGCGTCTGAGCAAATCGCTCACCCTCTAAAGCCAGGGCCTCTTGAACGCGGGCTTCTGCCTCAACCAATTCGGGGCAAGCCTCGCCCATCTCGGCAATCAGCGGCGCCACCAACTTATGCATGAACGGCTCGGTTGCACCGACCTGATAACCATGGCGAATCGCGCGCCGGATAATTCGGCGCAAAACATACCCGCGACCCTCATTAGAGGGGAGTACGCCGTCCGTGATTAAAAAAGCGCTGGACCGGATGTGGTCAGCGATAACACGTAAAGAAGTCTGATTCAGATCTTTGCAACCCGTAACCTCTCCCGCTGCTTTGATGAGCGCCACAAATAAATCGGTTTCATAGTTGCTGTGCACGCCTTGGAGCACTGCTGCTAACCGCTCAAGCCCCATTCCGGTATCGACAGAAGGTCGAGGCAGAGGCGTGTCGATACCACCCGCATCCCGATTAAACTGCATAAAGACGAGATTCCAAATCTCGACATATCGATCACCGTCCGCCTCGGGGGTCCCCGGCGGACCGCCGGCAACTTCCGGCCCGTGATCATAGAAGATCTCGCTACAAGGCCCGCACGGACCGGTATCACCCATCGACCAAAAATTATCGCTCGCGCCGATACGGGCAAACCGTTCCTTTGGTACACCGATCTCGCTCAACCAGATATCTGCTGCCTCGTCGTCTTCCTCATAGACGGTCACCCAAAGTTTCTCAGGCGACAGTCCATATCCCTCGGTCAGCAACGTCCAGGCATGCTGGATCGCCTCGCGCTTGAAGTAATCACCGAAACTGAAATTGCCCAGCATCTCAAAAAACGTATGATGTCGTGCCGTATAGCCGACGTTATCGAGATCGTTATGCTTCCCTCCCGCTCGAACACACCGTTGCGCTGTGACCGCCCGGTTATAAGATCGTTTCTCATGACCCAGAAATACATCTTTAAATTGCACCATCCCCGCATTGGTAAATAACAAGGTGGGATCATTATTGGGCACAAGCGGGCTGCTCGGAACGATCTCATGACCGTTTGCCGCAAAGTAATCAAGAAATTTTTTTCGAATATCCCGGGTTTTCATCTTAATTTGAGTCTAGAGAGCAAAAAGCCGGCAATCATCAATACCAAGCCTCAAAGGGATGATTCTAACCGCGAGTTTCCCATTCGCCGAGGATTTCGACGATGATTTGCGAATCAAAACCGCGCCGCTTTAAATAGGAAGCGCGGCGCGTCCATTCCTTGTAGTCCAAAATGGATTCGCCCGCAAAACGCGCGGTGTATTTTAGAGTTGCGATTTCGCGCCAACAGATATCAGCAGAATCGAGCGCTGAAGCAACCAGATCAGAGGTTATTCCCTTTTTTCGCAGTTCCTGACGAATATAGGCAGGACCATAGCCACTCTTGGCACGATGAGAGATCATCGTCTCAGCGAAGCGAACATCAGAGATATCGCCCCTTTCTTTAAGATCCGCTAAGACCGAATCGACTGCTTGGGACTCAAATCCACGCTGAACAAGCTTCTGACGGAGTTCCTCGACGCTATGCTCTCGCCGGGCCAGAAGCATCCATGCCCGATCACGGACCTGCGCCTGCAGATCCGCTGAAGAAGCCTCCATTACACCTCGGCTGACGCTTCGGGTGCTTCCTCTTCGGTCTCTGCGACAGGGACTGCGACGTCATCGCCATTCAGACCCATCTTGCCTCTGACAATGCTTTCAATTTCGTCAGCTGTTTCCGGATGCTCCCGTAGGAACTCCCGCACGTTGTCACGTCCCTGACCAATTCTTTCGCCATTGTAAGAATACCAAGCACCGGCTTTATCAACAATCTTGTGCTCGACTCCCATGTCGATCAACTCACCCTCTTTTGAGATGCCCTCGTTATAGAGAATATCAAACTCGCACTTTTGGAAAGGCGGGGCAACTTTGTTTTTAACCACTTTAACCCGGGTTTGATTGCCCAGAATTTCGTCGCCTTTCTTAACGGCTCCAATACGGCGAATATCCATACGCACTGAGGAATAAAACTTCAGAGCATTTCCACCGGTCGTTGTTTCTGGATTACCAAACATTACGCCAATCTTCATGCGGATCTGGTTAATGAACACAACCATCGTATTAGACCGCTTGATGTTTCCCGTCAGCTTCCTGAGCGCCTGAGACATTAGACGAGCCTGCAGGCCAACATGATGGTCGCCCATCTCGCCTTCAATTTCAGCCTTGGGTGTCAGGGCGGCAACCGAGTCAATAACCACAACATCGACGGCTGCGGACCGAACGAGCATGTCCGCGATCTCAAGCGCCTGCTCCCCGGTATCCGGCTGGGACACTAAAAGATCTTCGACCTTGACGCCAAGGCGCTCGGCATACGATGGATCAAGCGCGTGCTCAGCATCAATAAAAGCGCAGGTCCCGCCCTTTTTCTGAGCCTCCGCAATCACTGAAAGCGTAAGGGTGGTCTTGCCTGATGACTCGGGGCCATATATTTCAATAACCCGCCCTTTCGGTAAACCGCCAATCCCGAGAGCAATATCAAGACCCAGTGAGCCCGTGGAAATACTCTCAATACCCTGGCCAATCTGCCCATCGCCAAGGCGCATTACCGAGCCTTTGCCAAACTGTCGCTCGATTTGACCCAGCGCTGCATCCAGTGCTTTTTGTTTGTTATCGTTCATTTATAACTCCACTGTGAGATAGTCATTTGCATGAGTCTTTTGATTCATGAATACCGGTTTTTAAAGAAATTCCGCATCAGGAGAAAATATCCTGAGATTGAAAAAAGATCATAAATTTGATGCCTGCATTATTTCATACTCCTCGTGTTGATCCTAGAGAACTGCTTCACAGTTTTATCTAAACTGTCGTACTAATCAGTCGCAGAAGTTCTTCCAGCGCAATGTTGACCGACTGACGGCGAACCGCGTCGCGATCCCCATGAAAATGAAACCGTTCAGCCCGAACCGGACGCCCTGGAAACTGCCAGCCGATGTAAACCGTACCCACCGGTTTTGCGGTGCTCCCCCCGCTTGGGCCTGCAATACCAGTGACCGATAGCGCGACTGTTGC
>SHBR01000016.1 GCA_004212795.1 Candidatus Thioglobus sp. | reverse complement strand
ATAATCCCAAGACGCTTCGAGACATTATCTGCCATTCCAAAAGCGCTAGCTTCATCGCACACGACAAATCGACTGTCGCCGGTTTTTGCCTTGGTGGTCCGATTGAATTATTTCCCCATGTTCGCGGACCTTCAGAAGACTCGACCCGTGGCCATTTTCAAACGCTTTACTCTGCAGATACCTGCGTCGCACCAATATTCCAAGGCAGAGGCATCGCTCGCGAACTAAAACTCCTCCAGAGAACCGTCGCAAAAACAAAAGGATATCGCTTTATCTCGGGTCGCAATCGCGCAGTCCTCGCCCAAAAAATGTGGGGACTCAACCGTTCGCTTGGCGCGCGACCGATACATATAATCGAAGGAGATTATCAGGATAATCTAGTCCCTGACATCTGTATTTACTATGTCATCAATCTTTAAAACGAGAACCGTCGAATGACCAGACCAAAACGTATTGAAATTGTAGAAGTGGGGCCTAGGGATGGCTTGCAAAATGAAGTTCAACATCTTTCACCCTCAGAACGAATCACGCTTATCGAACAGCTTTCTGATGCGGGACTGGTACAAATTGAAGCGGGCGCTTTTGTATCAACCCGCTGGGTACCTCAAATGGCAGGCAGCGATGAAATTCTAACCGCACTTAATAATCGACCTGATTTGAGATTGCCCGTTTTGGTTCCAAACCTAAAAGGTTACAACAACGCCCGCGCGGCCGGGGCAAAAGAGATTGCCGTTTTTGGCGCCGCCACCGAGACTTTCTCACAAAAGAATATCAACTGTAGCGTCGCTGCAAGTCTGGATCGATTTGCCGAAGTTTGCCAGCATGCAATTAGTGATGGCATTTACATTCGAGGCTATATCTCCTGTGTCCTGGGGTGCCCCTATGAAGGCAAGGTCAATCCTGCTCAAGTCGCATCGATGGCTCAGCGGTTAATCGACATGGGTTGCTCAGAGGTCTCCCTTGGTGACACCATCGGCATTGGCACTGCTGACAATGCTCGTATCCTCGTTGAACACTGTGCAGAACTCATTGGAATCGATCGAATCTCGGTTCACTTTCATGATACCTATGGTCAGGCGCTCGCCAATATCCTCGCCTGTATTGATTTAGGCGTTAGCACTGTAGACACAGCCGTTGGAGGTTTAGGTGGCTGCCCTTATGCGAAAGGCTCTGCCGGCAACGTCGCCACAGAAGATGTTGTTTATCTACTCAATGGACTCGGGATCGAAACCGGAATAAACCTAGATAAGCTTGTTGAGATTACAAAAAATTTAAGTCAGCGCTTGAATCACCCACCGGCATCTCGAGTCGCGCGCGCAAAATTAGCAACACTACCTTAAGTTCAAGGCGCTTTTGAAGTATCAGTAATCGTTATTAAGGTCTTTGACCAAATCTTAAGCTCGATCACTGCTCAAAGTAGCTCGGGCAGCTTTTCAAGATCATGCAACTCAACATCGACCGACGTATTTAAACGCTCGGGCTTCTGCTTGAATCGATTAACCCAAACCACATCGAAACCATACGCATTTGCCCCTGCAGCATCCCATGCGTTCGAGGATTGAAACGCAATTTTACTTTTCTCAACTTTAAGTTGATCGACTGCCAACTGATAGACCCTCGGATCCGGCTTATATTGACCAATCATGTCAACCGAAATTACCGCATCAAAAACCTCTGAAAGACCTGAATTTTTAACAGCAGATGAAAGCATGTGCGGAGACCCATTCGATAAAATTGCACAACGAATGCCTTTTTTCTTAAGTCGATCCAATACGTCAGGTACTTCAGAGTAGCAGGAAAGCGTCATATAAGCTTGCAATAAATCCTCCCTGAGATGGGTATCCGATATGCCATACGTGTCGAGCGAAAAGTCGAGCGCGTCCGCAGTTACCTGCCAAAAATCAACGTAGCGGCCCATGAGTGAACGAAGCCATGTGTACTCAAGTTGCTTTGTGCGCCAGAGGGCCGAAACACCTTCGCTTTCCTTAACTTGATTTGAATACCGACGAACCGCCGAATGCACATCGAAGAGCGTGCCATAAGCGTCAAATACACAGGCCGTTATTCCGGTGAGCGCGTTCTGGTTCATCATTAAGTAACCCCTTTTTTTGGGGGAATGGAGTAGGTCGCCGTCACATGCGCAACAAGCTCATCCTCGCCATCGCTATAGATCTCAACTTCGCCAACCGCAAGGCGCTTTCCAAGTTTCATAATGCGGGCTTTGGCAATCAGATCAGATGGTCCGGGCCGACTCAGAAAATTGATATTTAAACTAGTCGTCACGGCAAGCGGCACAACACCAATCTTACTTAGGAGCGCCGCATAAATCCCGTAGTCTGCAAGACCCATCATAACCGGACCCGCAATGGTATCTCCCGGCCGCAGAAACTTTCGATCGTATGGCGCACGCACCGTCGCAGCACCCTCCCCCAAATCCTCTAAAACAAAGCCATTTTCCCGTGCAAACGGGAGTTGCTCATCAACCAGTTCTAGTAGTTCAGACAGAGAAATTTTTGACACGGTATTTCACTTTACTATATGCGCTCAGCGGTGTAACTTACGATGAAATCGACATCCAACTGACGCCATGACTGACTCCTTACAAAATGACACCTCGACATCTCTCATTTTAAAGAACGCCTATTCACCCGGGATTGTCAATCTTACCCTGAATAATCCTTCTCAGTACAATGCGCTGTCGGAGGAAATGTTGTCAGCGATGATCTCAACAATAGACGAGATCAAGGACGATCCTGACATCAAGGTCGTAATCCTATCTGCAAATGGAAAGGCCTTCTGCGCCGGGCACGATTTAAAGCAAATGCGCGCTCGACCTGACCAAAGTTATTATGAAGACTTATTCTCTCGATGCACCGAGATGATGATGGCGCTTGCATCCATGCCCCAAATTGTGGTCGCCAAAGTAGACGGGATGGCGACAGCCGCTGGCTGCCAACTCGTCGCTAATGCTGATCTTGCTGTCTCCTCTAACGCCGCCCGATTCGCAGTCTCTGGAATAAACCTCGGTCTTTTCTGCTCAACACCAAGCGTGCCGCTCAGTCGGAATGTGTCTCGCAAACGCGCGTTCGAGATGCTTACAACCGGTGAATTTATTGACGCCGAAACAGCAGTCGACTATGGCCTGATCAATCATGCTGTGCCGGCAGAGGAGCTCGATGCCACTGTGGATCGGCTTGTAAAAAACATCGCCTCAAAACCATCTCAAGCGCTTCAGGCAGGAAAAGCGCTTTTTTACCGGCAGTTAAACATGCCGCTTGTCGACGCCTACGCGACTGCGGGTCAAACAATGGCAAAAAACATGCTTTTCGACGACACGATTGAAGGGATCAGCGCCTTTATTGAAAAACGAAAGCCAAATTGGAATTAGCCCAAAAATATTATATGTTCGCTGTCTCCAGTGAATTAAATTTCCGGTAAACGGTATTGCAATGCCTCAGCGATGTGATCATCCTGGACGCGATCAACTCCGCCAAGATCCGCGATTGTCTGTGCAACTCTTAAAATAAGATAGTAACCGCGGGCCGAGATAGCGAGCGCCGCCATCGCTTTATCAAGAAATCTATCCGCGCTTTGTTCCAGCATAAGTCGCGCTTCAAATCGCGCCTGATGAGCTCGCGCATTGGTGGCGCCGAGGCGATCTAACTGACGAGTCCGAGCATTTATAACTCGTTGCTTTACGGTCCTGGAATGCTCAGCCGACCCTCTTGATTGCTTCAATTCCTTCGGATCGATCGCGCTTAATCTCACCTGAAGACCAATGCGATCCTGCAACGGTCCCGAAATTTTTTGCCGGTAGCGCCTGGCCTCCTCGGCAGTGCAACGGCAGCGGCCGGATGGATCACCCTCGAACCCGCATCGACATGGATTCATCGCGCTAATCCACTGAAACTGGCAAGGATAACGAACCGAAGCATTAACTCTTGAAATTGATATAAACCCTGACTCGAGCGGCTCCCTTAACTGATCTAAAGTCTGTCGTTGAAACTCAGGCAACTCGTCAAGAAATAGGACTCCGTTGTGAGCGAGAGAGATCTCACCCGGCTGAGGGTTTCTACCGCCTCCAATGAGCGCGGCGGCTGATGCACTGTGATGAGGAGCTCGAAAAGGCCTTACTTTCCAACGATCAATATCGAACCCCAAACTCGACACGGAATGAATCATTGCGGAGTCAAGCGCCTCGGTCTCACTCATATCCGGCAATATGCCGGGCAGGCGTTCCGCGAGCATGGTCTTGCCACATCCAGGTGGGCCAATCATCAAAAGCGAGTGTCCGCCGGCGGCTGATATCTCCAACGCCCTTCGTCCCAGGTGTTGCCCTGATATTTCTGAAAGATCAGGGCAATGCACCTCGGGATGCGGGCGGGCAACCAGCCCTTTGGAAGGACACGGATCGATCACTGTATCGCTCCGGAAATGCGTCGCACATTCAGCGAGATGATCACATGGCAATAATCGTGCGCCTTCAGCTAAAGAGGCCTCATAAAAATTCTCGCGAGGCAGCATCAGGAAATCGTTTGGCTTGCCGGCCTGAAGCACTATGGGTAGAACACCAGGAACGGCTCGCAGTTCGCCACCCAGTCCCAACTCGCCAATAAATTCACCGGGCAGGTCAACTGCGGTTTTACCGAGTTGTCCGGAGGCAGAAAGAATGCCAAGTGCGATGGGCAGATCAAATCGGCCACCTTGTTTGGGTAGGTCAGCAGGGGCCAGGTTCACCGTAATGCGTCTGGCAGGGAAATCAAATCCAGAATTCAGAAGAGCGCTCCTCACCCGCTCTCGGCTTTCTCTTACCGCAACTTCCGGTAGGCCAACAATACTGAATGATGGCAACCCACCCGAAAGGTGGACTTCTACCGAAACGCGCGGGGTCTCAAGGCCGTACCCCGCCCTGCTCTGCAATCGTGCTAGCGACATATTGACTACTCCTTGTCATTTTTCCCATCCTTGGGAAGTCGTGTGGTGAATTACTTTAATCCTTATTCTTGCTCGCCTTCGAGAGCTTCGATACGAGCTTGAAGTGCTTCAAGTTTTTCGCGGGTGCGTATCAAGACCTTTTCTTGCACTTCAAGTTCTTCGCGTGTCACCAAATCCATCTTTCTAAGAGAAGCCTCGACCATAGCTCGAACGTTACCCCTAATCTCATTTGATAGATCAGTCGGGAACACATCATGAAGGGAATCAGTAATTTTTTTAAACGGGGAAGTCATTAGTTTTCAGAATTTCTAGAAGCGATGTTTACGGGGATGCCAATTTTAACAGCGCATCTGTCCTTTTGTATTTAAAGCACCATTACAGTGCGAAGCGCGGACTGAACGCCCTGCTTATGGGCATTTTTTGATTATTTAATCTAGCGATCGCTCGTATAACCGGTTCAGAGAGATTTTTAAGGTTGGCACGCTTATTGCTACTAAAACAGTGAACCAGTTATCTGGAGATTTTTACCCGTTTGATGTTCATTTTAATAAGGAGAAGACATGAGACTTGTAAGCGCCGTCATAAAGCCATTTAGGTTAGACGATGTACGAGACGCCCTGTCGGCGATCGGAGTGAAAGGCATGACCGTCACAGAGGTGAAAGGTTTTGGGAGACAAAAAGGTCATACCGAACTCTATCGAGGTGCCGAATATGCTGTGGACTTCTTGCCTAAGGTGAAACTCGAGGTTGCGATATCAACCGATCTCGTTGATCAGGCGATCGAAGCCATCAGCAGTGCAGCAAAAACAGGAAAGATTGGAGACGGAAAAATATTTGTTTTTGATATCGACCAAGCCGTTCGAATTAGAACGGGAGAAACGGGCACAGACGCTCTTTAGAGATACCTATTAAATATTAAAACTTGGAGAAAAAAGTGGAAGAAATTCTTAACCTTAAGTACGCGCTTGATACCCTGTATTTTCTTATGATGGGCGCATTTGTAATGTGGATGGCTGCAGGATTTTCTATGCTTGAGGCGGGACTTGTGCGCGCCAAAAATACAACGGAAATTCTCACTAAAAATGTAGCCCTTTATTCGATCGCCTGCATCATGTACATGCTGGTTGGTTATAACTTGATGTATCCGGGAGATGCTGTCAATAGTTTTTGGCCGGGAATTAGTTTCCTATTAGGCGCCGAAAATGACCCCGCGACCGTCCTAAGCGTAACCGGAGATGAATGGTATTCAGGCAGTTACTATTCCGGTCGATCTGATTTCTTTTTCCAGGTGGTCTTTGTCGCTACCGCCATGTCTATCGTCTCAGGATCCGTAGCCGAACGGATGAAGCTGTGGCCATTCCTTGCTTTTTGTGTTGTTCTAACTGGATTCATCTACCCTATTCAAGGTTTCTGGAAATGGGGTGGCGGCTTCCTGGATGCGATGGGTTTCTCTGATTTTGCAGGCTCAGGAGTCGTGCATCTGACCGGTGCAACAGCCGCGCTTGCCGGCGTCTGGCTCGTCGGCGCCCGAAAAGGGAAATATGGAAAAGATGGAAAAATCCATGCGTTGCCAGGCGCTAACCTACCATTAGCAACGCTGGGTACATTTATATTGTGGTTGGGCTGGTTCGGATTCAACGGCGGGTCGGAGTTAGTTATCTCAAATGTAAGTGAAGCCAACGCGGTCGCTGCGGTATTTGTAAACACTAACGCAGCTGCGGTTGGGGGTGTCATCGCAGCATTACTCACAGCTAAAGTTGTTCTCGGTCGGGCAGATCTTACGATGGTGCTCAATGGCGCGCTTGCGGGTCTTGTCTCAATTACAGCAGAACCCCTAATGCCATCGCCGCTTACCGCCACCCTAATTGGTGCTGTCGGAGGCGTTATTGTTGTTCTCTCTGTATTGGCTCTTGACCGCATCCGTATCGACGATCCCGTTGGCGCCATTTCTGTACATGGAGTCGCCGGTATCTGGGGGTTAGTCGCGGTTCCCATCACCAACAGTGACGCTTCTCTACTGACTCAGCTAACCGGTGCCGGGGTTATATTTTTATTCGTATTGGTTGCGAGTTTGATTACCTGGATGGTGATTAAAGCGCTATTCGGTTTACGCGTTAGCGAGGAAGAGGAATATCGCGGTGTGGACGTATCGGAGTGCGGTCTTGAGGCCTATCCCGAGTTCACAAAAAACCCAAAAACCCAATAATTCCTCAGTGGTTAGGCACAGCAGTAGCGTCCTTTTTCGAAAGGGCGCTACTCGCTGAGCAGGGCCGTCCGGTATTCGACATAGGCATCTTCCCGGAGGGATTGAGACCACTGCTCCAATGCCTCATCTGTTTTCCTTCCCCTCAATATCTGCTCTGCCTCTAGCCTGCGTAAGTTCTCTCCGATATCAACCTCTCGACGACCCATCACCTGCGCAATATGCAGACCTGCTCCTGTTTCGAATATCGGACTAACCTCATTAAGTGCAAGCGCATCTAGCATTTGTTCAAATTCGGCTGGCAACCGCCCTGCATCAATCCAACCAAGGCTCCCACCTAATGCGCGCGAGGAGGGGTCTTCCGACTGCAATCGCGCGACAGACCCAAAATCTTCTCCCGCGAGAATTCGATCGCGGATTCTTTCTAATCGAGATCGAATCTGGTCTTTTCGCAAAAGATCAGTCTGACGAAGCAATATATGCCTGACCTGTCGCTGCAATACCATTGAGACACCGGCCTGCTGGACGTCGATCAATTTCAGAATATGCCAGCCCCGAGGGCTTTTGAACACCTCAGAAACACCGCCAATCTCGACACTATCCAGCGCATCAATAAAAATCTGCGGCAATTGGGAACGACTGCGCAATCCCAAAAATGCGTTCTGTCTATCGCCCTCCCTGGGGAGATATCTTTTAATCGCGTCATCAAATGAAAGCCCACTCATTAGACTTTCATAAATCTCGTTAGCAGTCTTCTCCAGCGTTAAAAGCGTTTCTTCCGTTGCACTAGCAGGAATAGATATCAGAATTTGAGCGAGTTCGAACTTGTCGTCTCGTTCGTCTATTTCGTAGGGATTTTGAAGCAGGTAGTCATCAATCTCCTGCGAACTGATATTAATCGTCCGGCCGAGCCGACTGTTGACTAATTGCCGAATGGTAAGCTGTCGACGTAAATCCGTTCGGTAGTTTTCAAACCTCACGCCGTTCTCCTCAATCAGCGCCTTAAACTGAGCACCGCTCAATTGATTCTGCTTTGCAATGACTGAAAGAGCGTAGTTAACCTGACTGCTCGTCGTCGAAATGCCAAACCTCTGCGCCACGTCAAGCAGCAGGTTATCAACAATCATTTCTTCCAGTATCTGTGATGCCAGTACAGAGTCAGACGGTGGCGCACGCCCGCTCGCGCTAAATTCCAGTCGGGCAATAGACATCTGCTGGTCAAGGTCCGCCTGGGTAATGATCGATTCATTGACAATGACGAGCGCCTTATTGATCATCTCCTGGCCGGAAGCAAATGACGAGCAAAACAAACCCATCAGGAACGCGACTGCAAACTTTCTAATTCGGCAGTTCTGCACTACGTAACGGTTATAAAAATTTTTACTTTTCAACTTGGAGTGAAAGATTTAATTAAGAGATGGCGCACTGGCTGTGAATCCACCTTCAAGCTGGTCAGTCGAAATTCGGCCCATGCCTTTCAAGCTGAAAGTTGCCATAAATTTCGTTTCGGACTTGTCGTCAGAGCCATTCGGTCTATCCTCGAGCGCAACCTGTATCGCCCAACAGCACGCATCGTAACCTAGACTGACTTTCGAATAGATTCCGTCATCGCCGGAATCGGACTCACTGCGAAGCAAATTTGAACCAAACTGCCACCGGGATGAAATCGGCCAGGTGAAATCCAACTGGATGCTGCTAGACGTCTCATACCATCCGTAGGTCGCGGCGAGTTTGCGACGAAAATCTGGATTTAACGCAGCTCCAAGCCGCCAGTGCTCGACTTTGCTCTCATCCCAGTTCCAGTTCAAGAAGCCATCTGTTTTCAGTGTCTTTGTCGGAAAAAAATCAATCTTTCCGACTAGAGGCGAGAGGTCGCTATCATCCAGCTCTTCGCTACCAATCGTTACTTCACGGTCAGCAAGATAAATTTTCTGCGCTAAATCCCAGCGCAACAAATCGTCGCCGCTGTCCGATTGATAAGTCTCGCTTGCGAGCCCCAGTGTGAACCCCTGAAAGTTCTGAATCCGGTCTGACCCCCAGAAACCGTTCCCGAGGAAAGCATCTGCGATATTGTCGAAACCGACAGAGCCTGAATCAAAGACGGGAAGGTCGTCTTGGTCTTCGTAGGGCACATAGTGATAGGTCAGACTTGGAACCAGAGTTTGGGTGTGGCCTGTTTCACGCCAACTGACATCACGCTCCAAAAATAGTTTTGAACCCAATTCCAATAGATAAATACCGCGGGTGGGATCCGACGACTGACCAATCGGCTGGTTTTCCACATTGTATGCGGTATACGCGTAAGTAACTTTTGGTGTAATTTCAATAAATGATCTTTCAATCGGTACTGCGAGGGACGTCTCGGTATCCCATCTCAATCCGGTTGTCTTACTGGAAGAGGCATGCCCGAAGTTGACCAACTCGGATTTAACTTCGGGCTTTAAAGTAAAACGTGTCTCGTTATAGCTCACAGATCGCTGAGACCCTACTGTAAAGTCTTTTTCCCAATCTGCGCGAATTCCGGGTAGTCGACTATATGGCTCATTATCTTCTGAAACATTTTTATCGACCGTCTGATAGGCCGTCGCATCAACATTTAACAGAAAGTTTTCGTCCTCAAGAAAAATATCAGAGGGATCAATCGAAACATCTGCTCTTTGAGGAAGATGCGAGGCGCTACTAATCTGAAGATTGTTTGCAAGGTCTGTAAGGTAGTCTTTATCTGATACGTATCCCACATCCGCATTGAGTGAAATTCTTGAACCCTGTTTTGCAATATTTTGTCTATGCTGATAACTGAATCCATAGCGGCCGTCGCCATACTCGGAGTCATCGGGCATAAATTCTCCGCGAACGATTCCACTGAAGTTACTGAAGGTTGTGTCACCCATGTAGCGAAACTCTCCTGACCCTAGAAAGCCTCGGTTACCCATATAGCGCCCGGCGAATGTTGCATCTCGAGACGGTGCGATATTCCAGTAATAAGGGACTTCGACATTAAACCCCCAGTTGTTTCCATAGCCAATGGTGGGGAATAACAGGCCACTTTTTCTTTCTTCGGTAATCGGAAAACTCAATCGCGGCGCATACGCAATTGGCACACCATAAAACCGAACTTTCAAATTCTCGCCAACCCCAACACCGGACGCATGATCCAAGGTAATCTCACTTGCCTCGATCAATACGGCATCATCTCCAGCAACACATCTTGAGTAAACAACATCTTCCAGTCGCTCACGATCATGGCCCTCTAGAAACAAACGGCTCGCTGTTGCGCGGGCTTTAGCTTTAACGCCAATCGGTTCAATATTGGCCTCATCCGAAATTTCCAACTCATCGCTGTTAATCGCTAATGTCTCTCCCGACGACAGACGAATCGTTCCCGATGAATAACCTGTTGCGCTTGGTCCTTTGACACTCCCAGACGTTCCGGCAACCGCCATGGTGTACCCTGATTGATCAAAAGACAAAGCAGAAAAATCTTCAATCTTTCTCTTTGGAATTGGATCTCGTCTTGATAGCTGCAGTGTAACGTCCGACGCAGTTCCAATTCGGGTTTCCATGTCGAGATCAAGTGCAACTGCAGTAATCCGATCACCTTGCTCAGAAAATATAACGGCTTGCTTGGCCTCAAGAGACATCGTCTTTTTATTAAAAAGAATTTCATTTGCATATATCGCCCGCGCGCCCTGAGTTGCGAAGGCGCCTCCTCTTAGCTCAAGCTTATCCGCTGACGGAATATCAATAGAATCAGCCTCGAGATTTATCGGTAGCTGCGCAGAGTCTCGGTTCAGATAGGGAATTAGATCCAGCGGTACATCGATGAGATCTGCGGGACACGCGTCTTCGTCAGCAAATATAACGGGCGCTTGCGCCTTCACAGTGGTCGCAAAAGCGACGCTAATCCATAATACAATCAGCGCCGCTCGATAAGCGCATCTAATATCTTTCATATGGAAAACCATACCTAATGTTTGAAGGGCCTTGCCGCAGAACAGAGGTGCAACCGTTTTGACAAAAAATAGAAATTTCTGGCATAAAGAATCAAAATTCATAAGGCTTTATTATAGGCAAGGTCATCGGTTCTCGGAATCTCCATCTCCAGAAACATGAAGGTAAAAATTCATCATGCCTCCGAAATCAGCAATCATCCTAGCCGCGGGTCGAGGGCAACGGCTATCCCCGATCACCGACACGATCCCAAAACCGTTGCTCCACATCGGCCAGACCACGCTTATTGACCATCATCTAACAGCGCTGAATGCTGCTGGAATAGACCAAATCACGATCAATGTTGCCCATTTAGGCGCAAAAATTATCGATCATGTTTCGCAGTATGCCCCGAGTGGCCTTGATATTTATTTCTCGGAGGAGTCCAACGGCGCACTCGAGACAGGAGGCGGCATTCTGCAGGCATTAGATCATGTTGCATCGGACCCCTTCGTTGTTGTTAACGCCGATATCCGAACTGACTTCGCTTTTGATCGATTGCCCAACAAAATGGACAGTGATGCTCATCTGATCCTGGTTAAAAATCCGGTCCACCACCCCAAAGGCGATTTTCGATTGGATGCAGGAAAAGTAAAGTTGCCAAGCGAGTATCCCGAAGAAAATCTAACTTTTTCAGGCATCGGCGTCTATCGTAAAAAATTATTCAATAGTTGTTCACCTGGAAGGTTCCCGCTTGCACCCATTCTGAAAAAAAAATCACGCGATGGACTCGTCAGCGGATCACTTTTTAAAGGACGCTGGATTGATGTTGGGACTGCGGAACGTCTCGATGCTGCAAGAAAAAGCGAAAATAACGACTAGCCGAGACTTTCTAAGATCATCACAGTTACTGCTCAGAGAGATGAGCAACTACCGTTTTTAGTCGCTCCGCAACATCGGCGACCGTTAAAGAGATACCGTGATCTCGCAAGCTGGTCACTTTAAGGCCTTGATAACCGCAGGGATCAATATTCAAGAATGGATCAAGATCAAGGTCTACATTAATGCTCAGGCCGTGATAGCTGCATCCGGAGCGGACTCTAAGCCCTAGCGCCGCAATTTTTTCCCCAGCGATATAAACCCCCGGCGCCCCTTCCTTGATTTTTGCCGCAAGCCCAACCTCAGCCAACATCATGATCGTTGCCTGCTCAATCATAGAGACAAGTTTCCGGACGCCAAGTTTTCGACGCTTGAGATCAAATAAAAAATACGCGATCAACTGTCCCGGGGCGTGGTAGGTAATTTGCCCACCTCTATCTGACTTTATAACCGGGATTCTCTGACCCTCATTGATGGGTCGAGCGTCACAACTCACGCCTTGGGTATAAACCGGAAAGTGCTCAAGAAACCAGACTTGGTCGACCGTATTTGAATCTCGCTGATCAGTCCACGCTCGCATTCGATTCATCGTCTCAACATATTCACAGCAACCGAGTTGCTGAAACTGAATAGGAGAATACTCTTTCATCATAACGCAGAGTGGTTATAAGGTCATCAGCACATCTTGCTCGCTGTTAAGATCCATATAGATTGCGTCTAACTGTTCACGACTTGTTGCTTGGATCGTACAACTCACCGACACATAGCGAGAACTTGAACTCTCTCTGATCGATTTATCCAGAATCGGGGCGTCATTTAAATGTCGAAGCACAATCTCGCTCACTCGCTGTTGAAACCCATCAACCTTGCGCCCCATTGCCTTGATCTGAAAATGACAGGGGAAATCCAGCAATTCAGGAGACCGCTCATCTGCGTCGTTCGTCATCCCCATCAATAAAACCAGAGTCGTGCGGTATCACTTAACCTCTGCCACAATGAGCCTACCGCAACCTGCTCAAGCGCCACCAGGGGACGGGAAACAATCTGCTCTCCCGCGAGTGAAACGGACAACACGCCCAACTTGTCGCCCAAACTTAAAGGCGCGATCACCGGATCCACTAGTGAGACGCTGGCCTGAAGATCTTTGCCTGCCCCTTTAGGCAGAACAAGGGTTACGGAATCGGATAATCCGAGTGCCACCGAATTTTTTGCTCCTTTAAAAACAAATGAATCCACAATGGTCTCGCCCGCCGGGTACAGGTCGTGATGCTCATATGCTGCAAACCCAAATCGCAGCAATGAGTAAACAGCATCCCCTCGCTCGCGATCTCCCGAAGCGCCCATTACTGAACCGATCAACCGCATCCCATCTTTTTGAGCGGAACCTACAAGACAATAACCCGCAGATCGGGTATGCCCCGTTTTGATTCCATCAATCGACTCATCTCGTCCCAATAGCGGATTACGATTCTTCTGGGTAATTCCACTCCAGGTGAATTCGCGAATTTTATATCGGTCATAGTGACCAGGTTGATCGATCAAAATTGCTCTGGCAAGTTGGGAAATATCGCGCGCAGTTGTGTAGTGATCGGGATGCGGCATCCCGGCGCTGTTTATAAAGTTGCTGTTATCCATTCCGAGTTCAGAGGCGGTTTGGTTCATCAAGTCTGCAAAACCCTCTTCGCTCCCGGCAACATGCTCAGCCAACGCAACAGCGGCATCATTCCCAGACTGAACCACCAGACCCATCAAAAGATCATCAATGCGCACTTTATCGCCAACCTCAATAAACATCCGCGACCCTTCCGAACGCCACGCTTTTTCACTAACAACAACAATATCTTCAAGTGAAATAGTCTCTCTTTCGATTTCACGAAAAACGATAAATGCCGTCATTAATTTTGTAAGACTGGCAGGCTCTACCGGAGCATCCGGATTGTTTGCGGCCAGGGTTAAACCTGTTTTAGCGTCCATCAACAGCCAAGACGATACTTTAAGGTTCGGGGCTGGAATCGTTGATCTCATCGCGCCTTCAAGATCTGACTCAACCTCCGATGCGATCACAGCTGAACCGCTTGCAAAGCCTACGATAATAGAAATCAAAAAAACACTGACTGTCTGTCTAAATTTTTTTAAAGTCTGTTGCATTAATTCACCACCAATATCTTGGGCGCTATGCCTGTAATCGATTTAATTTTCTTTATTTTCTCACGAATCACGTCTTGATCTTGATAGGGGCCCGCTCGAACTCGATAATACAATCTCTCATCAATTTTCACAGTCTGAATCCTGACCTCATTCATCCCGTCTTGAATGAGTTTTAATCGAAGTCGAACTGCATTCTCCTTAAGTTGAAAGCTAGCCGCTTGTAACAACACCTCGGAACGAGTCGAAGACCCTTTCGTCCGTTGTTGAGTCGCCGGCAAAACAGTACTCACCGCGGTGATCTTCACCTGGGCAGTACCGGACTCAACAACACCTAATTTCTGAGCTGCCATGTAGGAAAGGTCAAGAATTCGCCCACCTAAAAAGGGGCCGCGATCGTTAACCCGAACGATAACCTCTTTTTGGTTGATCAGATTTTTAACGCTCAGGTAGGTAGGCAGAGGTAGGGTTTTATGAGCTGCTGTCATGGCAAACATATCGTATTTCTCACCACTAGAGGTGGATCGTCCATGAAACTTGCGGCCGTACCAAGAGGCTTCACCCACCTCGCTATAACCGGATTCAATCGAAGACATCGGATAATACCTGACACCGAATACCTCGTAAGACGAATTGCCGATCTTACTCAGCGGTTCAGCGCGCGGAACGGGGTTAGCGACTGTCGATGGATCAGGCCCCCCTTTTGGAGGCCCGTCATCCTGATAATACGCGCCCGAGTTTTTTTCTTTGAAAATGCCACAGCCCGACAGGAACCCTAAAACAACTCCAAGCATCAGCAGCCGACTGACTGAAAAAATCAATTGCTCAACGCTGCTGCTATTTTCTCTGCAAGCTCGTAAACCGACATCGCATAATTCTGACTACGGTTATATCGTGTAATCACAAAAAAATTATGATGCCCAATACGATAGTCCGGTCCCGATTTTCCATCAAATTTCATCACCCCCACCTTGCCATCATCAGGCCCCAGAATTTCAATTTTGAGTTCGCGCAGTTCTGAGATCGGCGTGTTAGCCGTAAGTTTTCGGGTAACCCAATTTTCTATTTCCGATGGTGGTTGCGAGATACGAACCATAATTGGGGCTTCGGCTTTCCAGCCAAATCGAGAGAGATAATTCGCTACACTTCCAATTGCGTCTGCCACGCTATTGAGAAGATCAGCCCGCCCATCGCCGTCGAAGTCAACCGCATAATCTCGGTAACTACTCGGCATAAACTGGGGAATCCCCATCGCGCCTGCATAAGAACCCTTCACCACAGTAGGATCCAGGCCCTCCTCTGCCGCGAGTTTAAGAAAATGTGCTAATTGCGAGGAAAAGAACTTGCTCCGGCGTGGATACTCGACTGAAAGCGTCACCAGACTATCAAGCACCCTTAGATTCCCGAGGACCTTTCCATATCGAGTTTCAACACCAATAATGGCGACGATGATTTCTGCTGGAACGCCATATCGAGCTTCAGCCTCACCAAGAACTGCTGCGTTCTCCTTAAGAAACTTAACGCCCCCGTCAATTGATGCCGTGTTCACAAACAAAGACCGATAACGATGCCAATCAAGCCTCTCGGCCGGTCGATTCATTGCATCAATAATTTTGGTCTTTATCTCAGCATCTTCAAACCAAGACTCGATTTTTTCTTTGCGCAACCCCAGATTGCCGTCAAGCTCGGCTGCAAGTTCGGTTAATTCCGGATATTTTTCAAGTGATACGGCGTCGACGTTTGACCAGAAGAGCACCCCAAACGTCAATACCCATATCAGGCTCATATTCCAGCGCTGCAAATATTTACAACTTTTAAAAATGTTTTCTCTTATCATGTCATTAGTCTGCGTCTTGAATGCATGCCCATAATAATTCCAAATGCTGCCATTAAAGTCAGCATCGAAGTCCCCCCGTAACTCACGAGCGGTAATGGCACGCCCACGATTGGCAAAATCCCTGAAACCATACCTAGATTAACAAATAAGTAGAAGAAGAAGGTAAGCGCTAGCGCCCCAATCAAAAGGCGTGAATAGGTTTCCTTCGTTTGATACGCCATCGCCAGGCATCGACCCACAATAAAAAGATACAACACAATGAGTATCAACACGCCAATGAGGCCAAACTCCTCTGCAAAAACGGCAAAAATGAAATCCGTGCTGCGTTCCGGAATAAATTCCAGGTGCGATTGACTCCCCTGAAGCCAGCCTTTTCCCCAGATTCCAGCAGAGCCAATTGCAATCTGAGCCTGAATAGTTTGATACCCACTACCCATTGGATCTGCCCAAGGATCAAAGAGAGTAAGAATCCGTTGACGATGGTAGTCATGCAATTGCGACCAAAGAAACGGCGCAACAGCAGCTACCGTTGCAAGCATCATCATTAAATGCCGCCAACGAATGCCTGAAAGGAAAATAACCAGCAGCCCTGAAGCGGCAAGCATAATGCCCGTTCCAAGATCTGGCTGAATCACAACAAGCCCCGCTGGAATAGCCGTCAGCACTAACGCCAAAAGAATAATAGTAAAAGTAGGGGGCAATTTATCTCTTGTCATTAACCAGGCCACCATCATCGGTAACGCGAGCTTCATTAATTCAGAGGGTTGAAAACGGAAAACCCCAAGATCAAGCCAGCGTTGAGCCCCCTTGGCAACTACTCCCACAAGTAACACTGATATGAGCACCACCACTCCAACTATAAAAAGATGGGGCGAGAATCGTTTAATTGTCTCAGGCGAAATTTGAGCAACAAGGATCATGACCACCCACCCAATACCGAGACGAATACCCTGACGCACCATCACACTGAAGTTTTCCCCCGATGCGCTATAGATCACAAACAGTCCAAGAAAAGAAAGCGTAATCAACCCGATCATCAGTGGGCCATCAAACAACAATTTTTTTCGTCGGAGCATGCCCTGGTAAATAATCTCAAGCGCGCTCTAACGCTTTCAGGAAAAAGTGATCCAGCACTTTTCGAGCCAATGGCGCTGCGACGCCAGCGCCGCTACCGCCATTTTCAACAACAACTGCAATTGCAATCTTCGGATTTTCAACCGGCGCAAATGCAATAAAAAGCGCATGGTCTCGAAACTCCTCTCTTATAGAATCTTCATCGTATTCTTCTCCCTGCGCAATCGCGATAACCTGGGCGGTTCCCGTTTTCCCAGCAATGGAATAAGCGCTACGTCGTCCGCTCATTCGAGCGGTACCACGAGGACTGTTCATCACCGCAGTCATTGCCCGAATCACACGATCCATCGCTTCTGTATTGATATGAAGATTCTGGGTGTTTTTTTTGTTATTCAAATTTTTGGGGTCACCTGACAAAGGATCATTTTTTGACATAAGTAAGCGGGGCTGTACAACGATGCCACGAGTCGCCAGGATCGACGCCACCCGCGCTAACTGGAGTGGCGTGGTCATTAAAAAACCCTGGCCAATTGCCGTAATGAGGTCTTCACCGGGGTACCACGGCTCATTACGGGTCGCGAGCTTCCATTCGGCGGAGGGAACCAAGCCATCGGGTTCGCCCGGCAAATCCACACCACTTGGACTGCCCAGACCGAATTTTTTTAGCACGCCAGACATCTGGCCAATCCCAAGACGTTTTCCCATCTCATAAAAATAAACATCGCAAGATTGCTCTAGTGCCGCATGAAGGTCGACTCGCCCATGGCCTGTTTTCTTCCAACATCGATACTGTCGGGTACTGCCCGGCAGCATGTACCATCCCGGGCAAAAAACAGACTCATCCGGGTCAATACCTTCCTCCATAACAACTTCAGCAAAAATAGGCTTTATGGTTGATCCCGGAGCATATCGACCGTGAAGCGCTCGATTTAGAAACGGTTTATCTTTTAGACTTCGCAACGCAGAGTACGTCGCATGATCTATCCCGTCGACAAACAAATTCGGATCAAACGAGGGGTTACTCACCATTGCAAGCACTTCTCCACTACTCGGATCCATTGCAACTACGGCCCCTCGACTCGCCCCTAGCGCTCGACGGGCTTCACGTTGCAGTTCAATATCAATCGTGAGACGTAAATTGTCTCCCGGTATTGCGCCTTCCCGACTAATCGTCCGCAGTGTTCTGCCATGCGCATCAATCTCAACCTCTTCGAATCCCGTGCTGCCCACCAGTGCGCGCTCATACTGTTTTTCGATTCCTGATTTACCGGTATGTGAGATTCCCTTGTATTTCTCCTCTTCAAGGCGATTTTGATCTTTCTCGCTAATCCGCCCAACATAACCCAGAAAATGAGCCGTCAATTCTGCAAATGGATAATCTCTATGTAATACCGCTTCCAACGTCACACCCGGAAAACGATACTCATTGACAGCAAACTTTGCGGCCTCAGCATCATCAAGCTGGGTCTTCAATAGTTGTTTCTTAAATCCGGGTCGGCGTGACGACCGCTGTTTAAACGCAATAATTTCTTGATCAGAGAGATCAATAATCTGACCCACCTCAGCGAGCATTAAATCCATATCAGGCACGCGTTCCGGTGTCACCTTAAGGGCATACACCGCCGTGTTCTGGGCAAGAACAACGCCGTTGCGATCCAAAATTAACCCCCGTACCGGCGACAATGCTTGTAAACGAATATGATTATCCAGTGATAAGGTTTGATAACGGGCATATTGACTGACTTGCAGGCTATAAAGCCGCGCTAACAAAATGGCTGCAAGAATCAGCGCAATGATGCCAGCTAACTTAAGCCGCTGGCGTACAATTGCATCCTCCCCAGACGCCTGTCCCATACCACTACGAGAAACCATCGTATTTTACGACCCTCTCAGGTTGGAAGAGTGTCGACTACGGCGGAGCACGTGATAAATCAAGGGCCACAGTAGGGCGCCTACCACAACGGCTGTCCATCGATGCAAACCGGTAACCGCTTCCCCCGTCAGACCGCTAATGATTACGAGACTTGCCAACTCTAGACTCAGGAGCAAGAAAACCACCACACTTTGCTGCCAAATAGGGAAAGCGCGAATACGCAACGCAAGCGATCCGGTGATATAAACAATTAGCGACTTAGTAAATGCGTGGGCCCCCGGGATACCCAGCGTAATGATATCCACGATCAGGCCTGTCACCCAAGCAATAGGCACTCCCATTCGAACCGGGAAGGCTAATGCCCAGTAAATCAGTACGAGAGATACCCAGTCAGGGACAAAACCGCCCGGTAACTCCTGCATCGGCAAGACCAGCAGGATTAACGCCGCAAGCAGGGTCAGAAAAGGAATCCAAGGCCTTCTTGGCGCGCTCTCGACCTGAATCACTCTGAGTTCTCCTCGACCATTGCATCGGAGCCATGATCTGAAGACTTCAACTGCGCTGGCCAGAGCAGTAACACCTCACGATCTCTGCCCAGATGGGACATCGGTCTCGCTTCAATATTCATAAATGACTCTGCAATATTGCGTTCGACTGCCGTAACCACCGCCACGGGATAACCGGGAGGATAGATTTCACCCAAACCTGAGCTGACCAGAACATCATCGGGTTGAATATCGACATTTCGGTCTAAATACATCACACGAAGAGTTCGATTTTTTCCACCGCCATATAAAATTGCACGGACGCCACTTCGAACCACTTGAACCGGTACCGCCTGGCTCTCTTCAGTGATGAGACTGATCTTGCTGGTAAAGAGACTGGATTTAGTCACCTGACCTACAATGCCTCCGGCATCGATTACCGGTTGTCCAATATAAACATCATCGGCGTTTCCCTTATTCACCAGTACGGTCAGAGAGCCTAGATCAGGATTTACGGCGACCAACTGAGCCAGGGTCACTTTTTCAACGGCTTGGGGTGCGGCCTGCAGAAGCTCCCGAAGACGATTATTTTCATTCTCAAGAAACTCAAATCGCTGGAGCCTTGCCCGAAGAATCAAATTTTGCTCTCGCAAAAATTCAGACTGTCGACGCAATTGCTCTGTTGTTGTGAGCCGACCTTGCATTGCCGCTAAGGTCATGCTCGGAAGCGAAGCGACAAAGTGAATGGGGATTCCAATCACGGCGAGGCTTGATGCGGCAACCTTGACTGCGCCAATATTCATATACGCGCTAATCAAAAAAATCGACGACAAAAGATAAGGCGCAAGACCGCGCCAGAAACCGCTTTTTGCATGCGGCACCATCAAATTATTCCCAAATATTGAACCGCATTAAGTCCACTGCTATCCAAACCGTCAAACGTATTAGTTGGAAGTTAAAAAATGTCTACTCGTGAGTAAATACATCGCCCAAAGCGCTCATCTCCTCCAACGCCCTTCCACAGCCACGTGCAACGCAAGTCAACGGGTCATCTGCAACGACTACGGGAAGACCTGTTTCTTGCATCAAACGACGGTCCATATCCCGAATTAACGCGCCGCCGCCTGCAATAACCATACCGCGATCACCAATATCGGCAGCGAGTTCGGGCGGCGTATTTTCCAGCGTCTCCCGAATAACAAGCACGATTTGTCTTAATGAATCGCTGATCGCTTCATAAACTTCATCGCTGCCAATGGTTAAGCTGTGCGACATACCTTCCGCAATATCCCGACCCTTAATTTCCATCTCACGGTGATCCGCCTCTTCCCAGGCGGTTCCAATGGCTTTCTTAACCCGTTCGGCAGTCGCTTCACCAATCAAAAGACCATGCCGCTTTCGGACGTAATTAATAATAGCCTCATCGAACGTATCGCCAGCGACTCGAATCGATGTGGCATATACGATACCACCCAACGAGAGCACAGCGACCTCCGTCGTTCCACCCCCAATATCAACGACCAGCGATCCGGTGGGTTCAGCAACAGGCAACGATGCCCCAATGGCCATCGCCATCGGCTCCTCAATCAGAAATACTTCTCGTGCACCTGCTGTGATTGCAGATTCTCGAATGGCGCGACGCTCCACCTGATTCGACCCTCCGGGCACGCAGATCACAATTCTGGGAGAGGAAAAAAACTTGTTCTGCTGAACTTTACGGATGAAATACTTCAGCATGACCTCGGCAACTGTAAAGTCAGCAATCACCCCTTCCTTTAAAGGGCGAATCGCCTGAATATTACCGGGTGTTCTACCCAGCATCATTTTTGCTTCCTGCCCTACCGCGAGGACTGTCTTTTCAGGCGCCAGCGACCCTGTTCGAATTGCGACCACTGACGGCTCGTTGAGAATCACGCCGCGATCCGGTACATACACCAGCGTGTTCGCAGTACCAAGATCGACTGCCAAGTCGTTAGAAAAAAGACCGAATAATCGCTTCAAAATCATGTGTCGCCCAAAAAAATAAATGACGAATATTGAGCGCGTAATTTATCACAGTGAATCTGATTAGGCGCCGGCTGGCTAAGATATAATCCACATTCTTTAAAAAATCATCAATTTGCAAAAACGTGCCAATTTCAGAAAACGATGTCACCCGTGTTGCCCGCCTCGCCCGACTTCGCATTACAGAGGCTGAGATTCCTCAATATCAAGCGGGTCTCGACGGCATTCTTGACCTTGTTACCCAACTGCACGAATCGGTCACAGATGATATCGAGCCTATGGCTCACCCTCAGGACATCTCCCTGCGACTGCGGAAAGATCAAGTTACCGAAGATGACGAAAGGGATCTTTTTCAAGAATGCGCGCCCGCAGTCGAAAGCGGCCTGTATCTTGTCCCCCGGGTCATTGAATAAGATCGGCTTTAACTTGCTTTTCTTCTTCCTCTCTTTTGATTACAAAAAATGCTTCACCTTCTTAGCCTAAGAGCACTTCGCGAACGACTGCAAAAACGAGAAGTCAGTAGCGTTGAACTGACAAAGCATTTCATCGATCGAATTACCAAATTTTCCGATCTCAATGCTTTTATCAGCGTCGATGAAGAAGGCGCCTTGGCAGGTGCTAAAGAAGCCGACAACAGACTCAACAAAAACGAGTCTGGCAATCTCACCGGCATTCCAATCGCGCACAAGGACATTTTTTGCACGAAACGACTACGGACAACCTGTGGCTCAAAAATGCTCTCTGGCTTTACCGCGCCATACGATGCGACCGTTGTCGAGCGACTCGCAAATGCCGGGTGCGTGACAATTGGAAAAACCAATATGGACGAGTTTGCGATGGGATCGTCTAACGAGACTTCATTTTTTGGAAATGTAAAAAACCCCTGGCATACCAGTCGAGTCCCTGGTGGAAGTTCGGGCGGTTCAGCCGCATCCGTTGCCGCTCGTCTTATCCCCGCCGCGACCGGAACGGATACCGGCGGGTCTATTCGCCAACCGGCTGCGTTTTGCGGACTCACGGGGCTCAAGCCAAGCTATGGGCGAGTGTCGCGCTACGGCATGATTGCGTTTGCCTCCTCTCTTGACCAGGGGGGGGCGCTCACGCGCTCGGCCGAGGATTCTGCGATCATGTTCAACGCCATGGGGGGTTTTGATCCTAAAGACTCAACCTCTATCGAACGGCCTGTTCCCAGCGTTAACGAATTGCTTGACCTTGACCTCCGTGGACTTCGACTCGGTCTTCCGACCGAGTTTTTTGATGATTCAGTCGATGCCGCTGTTCTGGGGAGCGTCAGGGAAGCACTTCAGATCCTCGAAAAACGCGGCGCCCGGCTGGTCGATGTCTCACTACCCAACAGTGCTGCCGGAATTCCCTGCTATTACGTCATTGCACCCGCAGAAGCCTCGTCTAACCTTTCCCGATTCGATGGCGTCCGATTCGGACATCGGTCCGAACAGGCGGACAGCCTCCTGGACCTTTATGAGTGCTCACGGGCTGAAGGCTTCGGGGAAGAAGTAAAGCGTCGGATTCTTATCGGAACCTACGTGTTATCCGCGGGCTATTACGATGCCTATTATTTGAAGGCGCAAAAAATACGCCGTGTGATATCAGATGATTTTAAGAAGGCTTTCGAAAAGTGTGATGTGATCGTGGGGCCCACAACGCCATCGACCGCATTTAAAATTGGCGAAAAAACTCAGGATCCAGTGTCGATGTATCTCAACGACATCTTCACCAATACGGTCAATCTCGCAGGGTTGCCCTCGCTTTCCATGCCAGTCGGCCTCGATGGGTTAGGCCTACCGATTGGTATGCAGTTGATAGGTCGATTCATGGATGAAACGTCTCTGATTGGTACGGCTCATCAGTTTCAGCTCGATACCGACTGGCATGAACGGTGCCCTGAGGATTTCTCCTGATGGCATGGGAATGCGTAATCGGTCTTGAAGTCCATGTGCAGCTCAAGACCAAAAGCAAAATATTTTCAGGCGCATCCACCACCTTTGGCGCTGACGCAAATACACAGGCTTGTGGAGTCGATATTGGCCTCCCGGGCGTGTTACCGGTAATGAATCGTGAAGCCGTCCTGATGGCCGCACGACTTGGTATTGCAATCGGCGGAACCATCAATGAACTATCCGTCTTTGCCCGAAAAAATTATTTCTACCCCGATCTCCCAAAGGGATATCAAATCAGTCAATTTGAGATTCCAGTTGTCGAAGGGGGTCAACTTGAGATTCAAACCGCCAAAGGACCACGCACCATCCGGATCACACGAGCGCACCTTGAGGAAGACGCCGGAAAGTCGCTTCACGAAGACTTTCACGGCCTGACGGGTATTGATCTGAATCGGGCCGGCACCCCACTCCTTGAGGTCGTCTCAGAGCCTGATCTTCGGTCACCTGAGGAAGCGGTTGCGTATCTGAAGAAGCTCCATACGCTGGTAAGGACTTTGAAGATATGTGATGGCAATATGCAAGAGGGCTCATTCCGCTGTGATGCTAATGTATCTGTTCGGCCCAAAGGGGAAGCCCAGCTGGGAACACGAGCCGAACTGAAAAACATAAATTCCTTTCGCTTTGTTGAACGCGCTATCTATTTTGAAATTGACCGCCAAATTGCCGTTATCGAAGACGGTGGCTCTGTTGTTCAGGAAACCCGTCTTTATGATCCTGATAAAGACCTAACAAGATCAATGCGCGGAAAAGAAGAGGCGCACGACTATCGATATTTTCCCGATCCTGATCTTCCACCGCTAGTGATTACCAAGAAAGAGCTAGACGCAATCCGCAGCGCGATGCCCGAACTGCCAGATGCCAAACTCACTCGATTAGCCTCCAGTTATGAGCTGAGTGATGGCGATGCAACGTTACTTGCCGCGGACAGTGATCTCGCCAATTTCTTTGAAGAGGCCGTCAGAGCCGCCAACGGTGAAAGCCGGCTTATTGCCAACTGGATTCTTGGCGATCTGAGCTCTGCTTTAAATCGTGAATCCCTCTCAATATCAGAAAGTCCTGTGTCCCCTGAGATGCTCGGCCAATTAATCAACCGGATCAAAGACAATACGATATCCGGGAAAATTGCAAAACAGGTGTTCGGTGATCTCTGGCAAGGGAAAGGACAGGTTGACGACATCATCCAGGATCAAGGCCTGACTCAAATTACAGATTCTGACGCGATCTCAAAAGCCGTTGATGACGTCATTACCGCCTTTCCATCCCAAGTGAATCAGGTTCGTGCCGGCGAGGAGAAAGTGATCGGATTTCTTGTAGGGCAAGTGATGAAAGCGACCTCCGGGAAGGCAAACCCCCAAGCGGTCAACAATTTAATAAAATCAAAGCTGTCATCCTGATTTACTAACAAAAACGACGGCATGTTGCTATTCTTGTCGGTCATCAACACTGAGTACCTCAAACGGAGAGTACAGTAGTAAAATGACACTGAAATGATCTTTCACCGCGCTACAACTATTATTCCGCTGGTTAGCAGTCTTCTACTAATTCTCGCCATAACGGGCTGCTCAAGCAGTAGCAGCGGCGGCGGTGTTTTTGGTCAAACCTTCAACGTATCCGGACAATGGTCTGGCACCATCACCGAAACAACAGGCGTTGCAAGAGCGGCCACGGTGACCTTTGCAGATTCAGGCGGCACCGTAACCGGAACGATCAGCGTGGTCGGACATACGTGTTTTTCGGGTGGCAATCTGACCGGGACTTCCAGTCAGGCGCCTGCCAATACGACCGATGACAATCCACTCACCGCGGATCAGGAAAACAGTAATCTGGGCAGCGTCAATGTCAGCCTTGCCTCGGGCCAAACCTCTGGCGGTATCAGCGCCGTAACGATATCCTCCGGCGGATCAGGGTATGTGGAACCCCCGGTCGTCATTTTTGGTACACCCACTTCCGAAGGGAGAAGCGCTACCGGTATTGCCGTACTCGGGACTGATGCCACTTCTGATCAAGTCGCCTCTGTCATCATCACTGATCCAGGGTCTGGATATATTTTTGGACCCGCCGTCACATTTTCAGGAGGAGAAGGCAGCGGGGCTATCGGGACTGCAACTCTTGACGCGAGTACAATCACAGACAGCGTGACAATGAATCTGGTGGGATCATCCTCGAGTCTGAACGGAACCTACAGCGGCGTCTGGAAAGGGAGTTCCTCAGAGTGTTCCGCACAAACCTCGGGCAATATCCGTCTAACACGACTCTAAAACATGCCCCCACGTTAATGGGTCACTTTATCCCGCACGTATGTCGGTAACGCTTCCTGCCATGTTTCTTTTATCCCTGAGGCTATCAAGCGCTTCGCAATATGCATCTGACTCGAGGCGTCAGGAAATCTAGACGGTACCCACGACGCAGTCTTCGTTTGTTGAAAAGTGGTTGCATAACTATCCCAGCCGCTGCCAACGCCCACACACCCTTCAACAAAGTTCGCGAGTTCTCCCGGATCACTCACTTTTGGCGTTTCCAACCATCGCCACCCGCTCACAGAGGCGCTATCTTGCCGTAACAGCCCCCAATAGACCTGGTTCATGCGAGCGTCAATTGCCGCTAGCACCGGCTTTTCGGGGCCCAACTCGTCACACACGTTTTGGGACAAAATCATCAGCGAGGAAATGCCAAGTAATGGGACGTTGAGTCCCAGTGCCAAGCCCTGAGCGACCCCAGCACCAATTCGAATCCCTGTAAAAGAGCCCGGCCCAGAATCGTAGCTCACTGCCGTAATTTCCGATCTTGCAAGGCCGCCGTCTTCAAGCACCTCTTCAATCATTTCGAGTAAAAGCCGAGAATGACCCCGCGGATCGAGCGCCTGGCGCTCAATGATGGGACGATCTGCGTTCATTAATGCGACCGAACACAACTCGGTTGCTGTATCTATGGCAAGCAAACAGTCGCCTGACGACTTACGATTGGTTGAACTCACAAACGAGCAAGACACCGTGATAATGCGTCTTCCCAGCTCGGCATCGAGAAATCAAGAACCTCTCGCAGGCGATCACAAGACAATACCGAGTACGCCGGTCGCGGTGCCGGCGTAGGATACTCGCTGGTCGGGATCCCGGAGAGATCGACAATGTCGCCATGAAGCCTGAATATTTGCTCCGCAAATCCATACCAAGAAGTCATTCCTGTATTGGCTGCGTGATAAAGGCCATAGATATCCTCTCGCCCCGATTCAATCGCGTTCACCACTGCAACTGTCGCGCTACCCAGATCCCACGCAAAAGTGGGTGATCCAAACTGATCGTTCACCACCCGAAGAGGTCGCTTATCTTCCGCCAAGCGAAGCATCGTTTTCAGAAAATTGCTCGCCACGTGGGAATAAAGCCATGATGTTCGCAATATCACGTGACGCCTGCATGCAGCCGCCACGGCTTGCTCGCCCGCGAGCTTGGTTTTGCCGTAGACTCCTTCTGGATTGACGTCAGCGTTCTCCGCGTAGGGGTGATTGGATCTCCCATCAAACACATAATCTGTTGAAAAATGAATAAATGGAATGTGGCGTTGATCGCAACTCGCCGCCATTTGCGAAGGGGCTAACGCGTTAATTAGTTGGGCAAGGTCTGGCTCTGATTCAGCCTTATCCACCGCGGTATAGGCCGCAGCATTAATCACGAGATCGGGCTGGTTTTTAACAATGTGATGATCAATCGTATCGATTTTTGCCAAATCAATCTCGGGCTGATCCAGAAAAACCAGATCGTGCGTATCCAAAAGCAGTTCAGAAAGCGCTGATCCCAACTGTCCCACTCGTCCAAAAATTAAAATTCGCATTTCTACGGAGATACTTTAAGCAGGGGCAGATCTTTCAATCGAGACGTATCAATGTCTTTGGGTGAAAGAATCGGTTCGGGAATCGGCCATTGAATGCCAATATCAGGGTCATTCCACAAGACCGATGCATCATCGGCAGGCTCATAAAGCGAGGTGCATTTATAGGTCATTTCGGATACGTCGCTCAAAACACAAAACCCGTGCGCGAATCCAGGCGGCACATAGAGCTGCTTGCGATTCTCGGCAGACAACTCAAGACCAAACCATTCTCCGAATTGGGGGGAGTCGTGTCTAATGTCGACCGCGACATCAAAAATGGCGCCGACAATTGCTCGAACTAGTTTCCCTTGCCATTTTGGATACTGATAGTGAAGGCCACGAAGCACGCCACGAGTCGATCGAGAATGATTATCCTGAACAAATGTAGTGGGTAATCCGGCATCAGAGAAGTCTCTAGAATTGAAACTCTCCATGAAAAATCCCCGATCATCGGCAAAAACACGTGGCTCTACTATTAACACGCCGGGCAAAAAGGTTTCTGTAACTTTTATCAACGTCTATGAGCATCAGTCGTGGAGGATGTAGCGAAGCATACCCGAAACGATTTACGCTCGGCTAGTCTATTGCAGGATCAGATCGGTAAAAAAAGAAAAAGCTCTCGACCTAAGAAGCGGTGAAAAAATTTTTCAGGCGATCGGACCATGAGCTCTCCCGAGGCGAGTGTCGGTCACCGCCGGCCTTGAGTAAATCGTCAAACGCACGAAGCGCATCTTTCTGCTTTTTGCTCAGATTGACCGGCGTCTCGATCTTGACCTTGCAGTACAGATCGCCGATGTCGCCGGAACGCACGTTTTTGACGCCTTTTCCGCGAAGCCTAAAAACGCGCTCGGATTGGCTTTCAGCCGGAATCTTGAGTTGCGCGCGGCCATTCAAGGTTGGGATCTCGATCTCACCACCAAGAGTCGCCATTGCTACGCTGATTGGCATCTCGCAATAAAGATTGTCGCCGTCCCGCGAAAAAATGGGATGCTGGCGGGTTCGAATCTGTACATAAAGGTCGCCAGTCGCACCGCTGGCGCTGCCCTGACCTTCACCAGCCAACCGAATCTGATCGCCATCATCAACGCCAGCAGGCACCTTGACCTGAAGGGTCTTGGTTTTTTGTGATGTCCCGGCACCGTGGCAATCGTTACAAGGAGAACTGATAACGGTCCCTCTTCCGCGACAGTCCGGGCAAGCCTGTTGGATAGAAAAAAACCCTTGTTGCATGCGGACCTGACCTTGCCCGTTGCAAGTCTTGCACGGGGTTGGAGAGGTTCCGGGCTTAGCGCCTGATCCTGAGCAAGTATTACAGCGGATCTGTGTCGGCACCTGGATGCGTGACTCTGAACCCCGAACTGCCTCTTCAAGTGAAAGTTCCAGGGTGTATTGAAGGTCGGCACCACGGGTTGAACCGCCACCTCTCGATCCTCCACCAAAAATATCGCCGAAGATATCACCGAAGATATCACCGAATCCACCGGCACCCGCACCACCGCCCATGCCCGCGGATTGTTCAACCCCTGCATGTCCGAATTGGTCATACGCCGATCGCTTTTGGTTATCGGCTAGGACTTCGTAAGCTTCTTTTGCTTCTTTAAACCGTTGCTCTGCGTCAGGGTCTTCTTTATTTCGGTCCGGATGATACTTCATGGCGAGCCGACGAAAGGCTTTTTTCATATCAGCCTCAGACGCGGATCTCTCGACCCCTAGTACTTCGTAGTAGTCTCGTTTTGCCATTTTTTGCAATCCAACCAACTGCAAAAGCCGGCGCAAATGCAGCCGGCCTCGCAGAGCTTATGTGTTAATTAAAAGTGCCTGATTAAACCGACACCCATTCGCGAGAACATTAATCGTCTTTTTTCTCTTTAACTTCTTCAAATTCTGCATCGACAACGTCTTCACCACCGGGCGCGCCTTCACTGCCAGTTGACGCATCTGCAGATCCATTGTCACTTTCAGCCTGATACATCTGCTCGGCCAGTTTATGACTCGCCTCCATTAACGTATTGGTTTTAGCCTGAATATCAGCAACATCCTCACTCGTTAATACAGCTTGAAGCTCAGCGATCGCTTTCTCGATACTCTCTTTATCAGAGGCTTCAACCTTATCTCCGGCTTCACTCAGCGTTTTTTGAACCGTATGAACCATCGCTTCACCCTGATTTCGGGCATCCACCAGCTCGCGCGCCTTTTTGTCATCTTCGGCATGCTCCTCGGCATCACGCACCATGCGCTCAATCTCATCATCAGAAAGGCCCGAGCCTGCTGTGATTTTGATCTTATTTTCCTTGCCTGTCGCCTTATCCTTGGCCGAAACGTGCAAAATACCGTTGGAGTCGATATCAAATGTCACTTCAATCTGAGGCATCCCGCGCGGCGCGGTCGGAATGTCCGAAAGATCAAATCGTCCAAGCGATTTATTATGCTGGGCCATCTCGCGTTCACCCTGCAGCACGTGTACCGTAACCGCAGTCTGGTTATCCTCGGCGGTTGAAAAGACCTGATTCGCCTTCGTCGGAATTGTCGTATTCTTCTCGATTAACTTGGTCATCACCCCGCCCAGCGTTTCAATACCCAGAGACAACGGTGTCACATCAAGAAGCAGCACGTCTTTGACATCGCCACCGAGAACGCCACCCTGGATAGCCGCCCCCACAGCGACGGCCTCATCCGGGTTTACATCACGGCGCGGTTCTGCTCCAAAAAAGTTCTTCACCGTTTCCTGAACCTTCGGCATACGAGTCTGTCCGCCCACCATCAACACATCATCGATATCCGATGCAGACAATCCCGCATCATCCAGCGCCGTTTTGCACGGATTAATGGTTCGACTAATGAGATCTTCTACCAACGCTTCGAGCTTGGCTCGTGATAACTTTAGATTCAAGTGTTTTGGTCCAGTCTGATCAGCCGTGATGTACGGCAGATTAATCTCGGTCTGGGCGCTTGACGACAACTCAATCTTCGCCTTCTCGGCAGACTCCTTGAGTCGTTGCATCGCGAGCGCATCACCGCGCAAATCCATGCCCTGATCCTTCTTGAATTCATCCGCTAGATAATCAATCAAACGTCGATCGAAATCTTCACCGCCGAGGAAAGTATCGCCATTAGTGGATAGCACTTCGAACTGATGCTCTCCATCCACATCTGCGATTTCAATAATCGAAATATCGAACGTACCGCCACCCAGATCGTAGACTGCAATCTTGCGATCTCCCTGTTGCTTTTCAAGACCATAGGCTAATGCAGCTGCGGTTGGCTCGTTAATAATCCGTTTGACATCAAGACCGGCAATACGCCCCGCGTCTTTCGTGGCCTGTCGCTGAGAGTCGTTAAAGTACGCAGGCACTGTGATCACAGCTTCCGTCACATCTGTCCCGAGATAACTCTCGGCGGTTTGCTTCATTTTTTGCAGGACCCGTGCGGCCACCTCTGGCGGGGCCATCTGCTTTTCGCCTGCCTCAATCCAGGCGTCGCCATTTTTGGCCTTAACAATTTTGTAAGGCATGAGTTCAAGATCTCGCTGAACGACCTCTTCATCGAATTTTCGCCCGACCAGCCGCTTTGAAGCGAAAATAGTGTTATGAGGATTAGTGACCGCCTGGCGCTTCGCCGACTGACCCACCAATACCTCGCCATCATCACTAAATGCCACAACCGAAGGCGTTGTTCGATCGCCCTCCGAATTCTCAATAACCTTTGGCTTTCCACCTTCCATGACTGCTACACATGAATTTGTAGTGCCTAAATCTATTCCAATAATGCTTGCCATCTTTATTTCCTCAATTCAGCGTCGTGGACGCTTGCTAACTTATTCCAGTGTTTTATATGGGGTTGTTTGATTCAATTTTCAACCGTCAGATGATTCGTCCGTCGGCGCTTTGGCTACCAAAACACGCGCTGGGCGCAAAAGACGATCGTTCAGGCGGTAGCCTTTTTGAATCACCTGACAAATATGATTTGGAGAGACATCCGAAGACTCGATTAAGCTCATCGCCTGATGGGATTCTGGGTCCAGCTTATCTCCAACTTCAGGACTCAGCTCGTGAACCGAAAATCGCTCAAAAGCAGAATCGAGCTGTCTGAGCGTGAGTTCCAGGCCTTCAACCACGCTCTCAACGACGCCTTCGGTTTGCTGGAGGTCAACCGCGCGAGCTAAATCAAGACTGTCCCGGACGTTTAAAAGCTCCGATGCAAAGCCCTCAAGCGCGTATCGGCGAGCATTGGCCACTTCCGTTTGTGCCCGTTTACGCGCGTTTTCGGCATCTGCTTTGGCACGCAAAAAGTCATCCTTTACCTGCAAGAGCTCCGCGCTTAAACGCTCTACCTCGCTAAGTTCGCTTTCCTCTTCGTCCCCGACCGTATCCTCGAGTGCGTCGCTAGGCTCCCCTTCATTTACAGAAGGAGTCCCGTCTTCAGATAGCCCTGAAGGCTCCAAGACAGTATCGTCAGGACACTCGCTAGTGCTTTTTTCTGTCGTTCCAGAATGATTATCAGGCTCGGAAGCTGGCATAAATCCTCTCTTTTCGCTCGCGGGAGTGCGTTACCCTGCGTTTAATGGGGTCAATAATCCGAGGTTTCAACCCCAGGACAAAAAATAACAAGAAAGAAGTAAAACGGTTTAGTGGAGGCTTCGGAGCGCGTTACCCAGGACCCGGGCTGTTACATCGACAACCGGAATCACTTTTTCATAGGACATTCGGGTCGGGCCAATCACCCCGATAACTCCTATACATTTGCCATCAGATTCATAAGGCGCTGTCACAACGCTGCAATCGGTAAGGGCGCTATATCCCGACTCCTCGCCGATAAAGATATTAACGCCACTTGCGCGCATGCTCTTGTCAAGGAGTCCGAGCAAATCTTGCTTGGTTTTAAACGCATCAAAGATTTCCCTGAGCTTACCCAATTGATCAAAATCAGGAATGCCCAACAGCTTAGTCTCGCCTTTCACAACAACACCCTCGCTGCCCTCTTCATCGTCAAGCAACTGGCTCGTCATCTCGACGGCTGTGCGCATCATACGATTCATGGCATCACTGTCGCGTTGCATATCCAAAAGCAATTGATGACGAACCTCATGGAGCGTTCTGCCGACATGACGAGAGTTGAAGAAATTAGCAGCTTCGACAAGTTCCGCGGCGCTCAATTTTTTATCAAGAGATAACACTCGATTTTGCACACGGCCATCGTCAGTCACCAGAATCGCCAAAACGCGATCTTCCGAGAGCTGCAGAAATTCAACCTGGCGCAACTTTGCAGTCTCGTTATCGGGCAACATAATGACGCCAGCATACTGAGTAATATCCGACAATAATTCAGATGCCGTATCCATTAACTCATCAGCTCCTTTTGCGCCCGTTAACGCGCTCGCAATCTCCCGGGAACCCGAATGGTCTGGCATCTGCACCTTCAAGAGGCTGTTAACAAAAACGCGGTAGCCCAATTGCGTTGGGATTCGTCCTGCCGATGTATGCGGCGCCCGAATTAGTCCGAGCTCTTCGAGGTCCGCCATGACGTTGCGAATCGTCGCAGCGCTGAGATCTAGTCCGGGATCTCTCGATAATGTCCGTGAGCCCACAGGCTCTCCATCACTCACATAGCGTCTAATCAAAAGCTTCAATAAGTGATCAGCCCTCTCATTGAGCTCGAGACTTTGAAGATCTTCAGCGGATTCCGACACGTTTTTTATGCTCGAAAAAGGTTGTAAAATGCAGGTTCAGTTTTTCCAGCGACTGGCTCACAATAATACCACTGCAAAGTAGGTTCGCAATAAAGATAAACAATCCGCCCGCGTGGCGTCACTGTCTCACCGATCACCAGATTAATTTATGGCTTTCAACGCAATAGGACTCTTCGGGCGATATCAGGACACGGCCATTAAGGCCACCCTGACACAGATTCGCTCGCACCTCGAAGCACGGGGTAATGTCGTATTTCTGGGTGATACGACCCATCAGGAGATCGAAGGACTTCGGATTAGCGACACCGGGCGATCCATTGAGGAAACCATTGATCTTGGAATCGTCGTGGGCGGGGATGGGACCATGCTTCACGTCGCAAATGCTCTCGCTCAGGTCAATCTACCTGTCGTGGGTATCAATATGGGGCGACTCGGGTTCCTGACAGATATTCCAGCTGAAAATTTTGGCGAACACCTCGACCAACTGCTGGACGGTCATTACTTGATTGAAGAACGGACCATGCTTCAGGCCAAATGTTTTGAAGACTCAAAACTGGTTTCTGAGCGACTCGCGCTCAATGATGTCACGCTATCAAAAGGGGCGACCGGAAAAATGATCGAAATCGACATGCGCGTCGATGGCGAACCCGTGGGGCCTTCCCGGGGCGATGGTGTCATCGTTGCCACCCCAACCGGATCCACAGCTTATGCCTTATCGGCGGGAGGGCCTATCCTGGAGCCCACCTTGCCCGCTATCGTTTTAACACCGATCTCCCCACATTCTCTCGGTCAAAGGCCAATCGTCCTTGGAAACGACTCAACAATCTCACTCGGTTTGGTCGGCTCGCCAGACGAGCGCGCCAATATCTTCATCGATGGACTTGATTTTGCAGAAATCCACTACAACTCGAGGCTTGAGATCTCAAAAGCGCACACCTGCGCCAAGTTGATTCATATTGAGGGGCATAATCATTATCAGGCGTTAAGATCAAAATTGGGTTGGGGTTAACCCACGGCACCAAAAGATGATTAACTGGCTCGATGTCCGCGACTTTGTTGTGGTCAAAAAGACTCAGGTGAGCTTTCAGTCCGGCATGACGGTGATTACGGGTGAAACCGGCGCGGGTAAATCTGTCTTGGTCGATGCATTGTCAATACTGCTCGGCAGTCGAGCATCAACTGATCTCATCCGGTACGGCTCAGATTACGCGGAAATTCAGGCAGATTTTAATATCCAGAGCCTGCCGCAGGCTCGTGATTGGCTGCGTGAAATGGAACTCACGGCTGATGCTGACGAATGTACGCTGAGACGGCTGGTTTATCGCGAAAAAAGTTCTCGCGGTTTTATTAACGGAAAGCCGGTTCCCATCCAGTCCCTTCGTGATCTTGGAAAATTGCTGGCCGATATTCACGGACAGCATGAGCATCATCGGTTACTCCAACGCGAAGTGCAACGGTTCCTGATAGACAGTGATGCGGGCATTTTTGAGGAAGTCAAACAACTCGCCGAGATCTCGAATAAAGCACAACGGCTTGAGACTCGATTGAGCGATAGCGAATCCGGACTTCAGGAACGCAAACAGCGTGAGTCTTTCCTGCGACATCAGGTTGAAGAACTCGAATTGCTAAAACCGGATCCGGGAGAGCTTAGTCAGCTTGAGACGCGGCATAGCAGGCTCTCGCATACTCATGAACTCGCGCAAGGCGCTTGGCAAATCCTGCAAGAGCTTGATCAGATTGAAGAGGTCTCCGCAGCCTCCTTAATCATCAAGGCA
Organism: Candidatus Thioglobus sp.; assembly: GCA_004212795.1. GTDB lineage: Bacteria > Pseudomonadota > Gammaproteobacteria > Arenicellales > UBA868 > UBA868. Next base: position 709 of record SHBR01000016.1, on the reverse strand, counting down.
GCTCATCGCCTGTCCGAGCTTTCGCCGTATGATTCAAGGCTGAAGCCCCTTCAAGAACAAATCGAAGGCATCGCTACGCAGCTGACAGACGTGACTGGTGAGCTTCAGCGATTTAGTGATGGCTACGAGCTAGACCCAATGGAACTTGAAGAAGTGGATAAGCGGATTACCGCGCTACATGATGCCGGCAGAAAGTACCAGGTCCGCCCGAGCGCCCTAAAAGACGTTCTCGAATCTCTAAAGCATGACCTGGAAGCACTTGATCCTGCGGAATATGATCCCGAGTTGTTAAAACAACAACTCCTTGAAACACAATCTGACTATGACCAACTCGCGAGCATCGTAACTGAGGCGCGCGGCAAAACTGCCGCAAAAATGAGTCGGGATGTGAACAAGCTACTCCCATCACTTGGACTCGAAGCGGCTGCTTTTCGAATTCGTCTCGAGGATGAGCCCACAGACCGGCGCGGACTCCATGGCTCTGAAACCCCGTATTTTGAACTTCGACCGGGACCCGACCTCGAATTTTCCCCGCTTGAGCGAGCAGCGTCCGGAGGCGAGTTATCCCGCATTAGCCTGGCCATTCAGTTATGCACCGTTCAGGATACAACTACCCCTTGCACGATCTATGACGAGGTCGATGTCGGTATTGGTGGACGGGTTGCAGAAATCGTCGGCCAAAAACTCAGATCGACTGCCATAAACCGTC
>SHBR01000015.1 GCA_004212795.1 Candidatus Thioglobus sp. | reverse complement strand
AAAGTAGGTGGTACGGGTTCAGGTCAGGAAGACAGCGTATTGACTGCCATGATGGAAGCCGAGTTTGGTTACAACGTGACTTATATTCCATTTCCGGGTGGCGGCACGGTGGCAAAGAACCTGATCGGTAAGCAGATTGACTCCACCGTGAATAATCCTTCAGAGCAGATGGCTTTTTATCAGGCCGGCAGCTCCAAACCCCTCGTTCAGTTCACAGGTGAGCGTATGGCCGCTTTCCCTGATGTGCCAACAGCGAAGGAACTGGGTATCGGGATCGAGTACTACATGCAGCGTTCTGTTAACGGACCTCCGGGAATGTCAGCAGGGGCGGCCAAATTTTATAGAAATCTCTTTCAAGAGCTCTTTGATAGTAAAGAGTGGCAAGATTTTTGTACCAGCGATGGTTTAACCTGTGACACCATGATTGCCGGCTCCGATCTCGGAGAGTTCCACGCAACACAGTATGTTGCGCATGAGAAGTTGATTGAGCAGGTGGGTGCATCTGCTATCACTGGCGAGTAAAGTGAGTTGTAAGCCGGGCCAGCGTGTGCTGGCCCGGTTTTTTTTTGTACAAAGGATATAATTAAACGATTAGGGCTTGGGCGTTATCCCGTGGGCGACTTGTGAAGGGTCCACCGGATAGCGACTCAGCGTTTTCTTTGGGAAGGATTAACGGGGAGAGTATATGTCGACTCGGACGGCGGAGCTTCTCGCTAGCATTGCGCTACTCGTGTTTTCGCTTGGGCTCATGTGGACAGTTCATGCAGACGGGCTGAAAATCGGTTGGGTGCCAGAGCGAGGCCCCGGCTCGGGCGTTTGGCCATTTTGGTTAAGCTTGGGCATGGCCTTAACCTCCGTGTGGACAATGGTGCGCTGGTTTCGTCGCACAACACCCGAGAGCCGGAATGAAGCCCCGTATATCGAATCTGATCGATTCGGCTTAGTCGCGGTCTCTTTTATTGCGCTTACGGCAATGATTTTTCTCGTTGCTATTGTCGGCACGTATATCTCGATCGCGTTGTTTCTCGGCTTTTACATGAGATTTATTGGTAAGCATTCATGGCCGATGACATCCACCACCGTCTTGGGGGCGGTGATATTTATCTATTTTCTCTTCGAGTGGCAGCTCTCAAAATACCTGCCGAAAGGTTTGCCGATATTTGAGGATGGATTCCTCTGGCTCGACAACTTTCGCTGGGAATATTTAATGTAGGCATTGGACAGGTAAGAACAGGACATGGTTGAAATCGCAGATCTACTGGCGGCTGGGCTACTTCAGTCGTTCGAGCCTTTAAATTTTGCCATGATTCTTGCGGGCTGTATGGCAGGATTATTTATCGGTGCGATGCCGGGCCTGGGCTCGGTGAATGGCGTTGCTATTTTGTTGCCCGTCACTTTTCTGGTCCCGCCAACGGCGGCTATTATCTTTTTAGCGGCTCTTTATTACGGCGCGATGTATGGGGGTGCCATTAGTTCAATTACGCTGGGTATTCCAGGTGCTTCTACGGCAGTGGCGACCGTTTTTGATGGTCGACCGATGGCACAAAAAGGAAAAGCGAATCAAGCGATGATGGCAGCGGCTATCGCCTCTTTCATCGGTGGAACGATTTCCATCATCCTATTCACTCTTTTTGCTCCGCCGCTGGCCGAGGTCGCGCTGAAATTTGGTCCGCAGGAAGAATTTGCGTTAATGATTCTGGCGTTTGCAACTTTTATTGGCCTCGGTGGAGATGATATTCCCAAAACAATTTTCTCGATTCTTTTGGGCCTTGTCATGGCAGCCGTCGGCTTCGATATTATCTCGGGCAAACCCCGATTGATTTTCTTTGACTTAGTCGAATTCCAGAGAGGCATTGGTTTTCTGGTGCTGGCGATTGGGATATACGGCATCGGAGAAATGCTCTGGACACTTGAACAGACGGGTGGCAAGGTCAAGCTTGACTACGTGAAGACCACCTGGGCCGAGTTCAAGAAACATCTTGGGCAAATTAAAGCTTACCTGCCGACCACGTCGCTCGGCTCCGCTTTAGGATTTTTTGTGGGGACGTTGCCGGCAGCAGGCGCGACGCCAGCCTCGCTGATGGCCTATGGGCTGGCTAAGACTTTCTCGAAAGATCCGGACTCTTTTGGTAAGGGCAACATTGCGGGTGTTGCCGCACCAGAGGCTGCGAATAATGCGGCATCAACAGGCTCAATGCTGCCCATGATTACGCTTGGCATACCGGGTTCGCCCACAACGGCGATTCTCCTCGGCGGTATGATCATATGGGGACTGCGCCCCGGGCCATTGTTGTTTGCCAACAACCCGGATTTTGTTTGGGGGTTAATCGGGTCGATGTATGTCGCGAACTTCGTGACGGTTGCGTTAAATCTTGCGCTCATTCCGTTGTTTGTTCGGGTCTTGGCAATGCCGTTTACGATCCTGACCCCGATCATTTTTATTCTTTGCTTTGTCGGGGTGTTCGCGACGACGGACCGAATGTTTGATGTTTGGCTGATGCTGGCGTTAGGTCTTGGCGGTTATCTTTTGCGAAAACTCAATTATCCTGTGGCGCCTGCAGTACTTGCCATTGTGCTTGGTCCGTTAGCCGAACGATCCATGCGCCAGTCGTTGATCGGAAGTCAGGGCGATGTAACCACATTTATTAGTATCTCAGAGCACCCAATATCGCTTGGGTGTATCGTCATCGCAGTAATGCTGATGCTGTATCCTGTTTGGTCGAATTACCGCCGTAAGCTTGCTAATAGATCCACACTCTAATTTCAGCTTTAACGTGGTTGGTACATCGATGTAGCCGACGCGTTAAAAAACGAAGACTATTAAGCGTTAGAATAAAACTCTCGAAATTTTATCGATGAGTAAGAGGACTAACGAGTATGAGTGCGAAAAAAGAGAGAGTTGATACCGCGAGCGATACACTTGCACAAAAAGACAAATCCGGAGATGTGATTTCCGGTGGGCATTTGGTCGCAAAAGCGCTCAAGCAGGAAGGCGTTGATACTATTTTCACCCTGTGCGGTGGACATATCATCGACATCTACGACGGATGTTTGGACGAAGGGATTCGAATAGTCGACGTTCGCCATGAGCAGACGGCGGCTCACGCTGCAGACGGTTACGCCCGCCAGACCGGTCGATTGGGTTGTGTTGTTACAACGGCTGGTCCGGGCTGTACAAATGCAATGACCGGGATGGCCACCGCGTTTCGATCGGAAAGCCCGGTGCTCCATATTGGTGGGCAAGGCGCCCTGACACAGCACAAGATGGGGTCGCTCCAGGACTTGCCCCATGTTGACATGATGGCACCCATTACTAAATTCTCGGCTGGCGTGCGCTCAACAGAGCGGGTAGCCGACATGATCTCGATGGCAGCAAGGGAATGTTTCGCAGGTGCGCCTGGCCCTGCTTATCTGGAGATTCCGCGCGATATTCTTGATCGCGAGGTTTCTATCGATCAGGCGATCGTTCCTCAAGCAGGCCATTACCGCTCGTCGATAAACAGTATCGGCGACCCTGCCGATATCGACAAACTGGCTGAACTCATTGTGAAGTCAAAAAAACCGGCGATGCTGCTCGGTACCCAGGTCTGGTCTTCGCGCAGTCATCAAGAAGCAATTGAGCTTGTTCGAGCGTTGAATGTTCCGGCTTATTTTAATGGGGCGGCTCGAGGCGTTCTGCCACCGGGTGATCCACATCATTTTCATCGCACCCGGGGTGATGCCTTTAAGGAGGCTGATCTCATTATTATCGTCGGTACGCCGTTCGATTTTCGTATGGGTTATGGAAAACGATTGCGCGCGGAAGCAACGGTTGTGCAGATTGATATGGATTACCGCACGGTCGGTAAGAACCGCGATATCTCTCTTGGTATTGTGGGTCATCCAGGTGCCGTGCTGAGCAGTGTTCTCGCTGCGACCACGACGAGCGGTGACAATGGCGCGACAGCGCGACAGGACTGGATGGCTAAATTGCGTTCGGTCGAACAAGCAAAAACAGAAAAGCTGATGCCGTTGTTTACAACCGACAAGAGTCCCATCTCCCCATACCGAGTTGCCTGGGAGTTGAACGAATTCTTAACCGAAGATACGGTCTACATTGGGGATGGCGGTGATGTTGTTACGATCAGCGCCCAGGCCGTGCAGCCGCGATCACCGGGCAATTGGATGGACCCCGGCGCACTCGGCTCTCTTGGTGTGGGCACAGGCTTTGCCCTGGCCAGTAAGCTTGTTCATCCCAACAAGGAAATACTGTGCTATTACGGTGATGGGTCATTTGGTATGACGGCTTTTGATATGGAAACCGCTAATCGATTTGGCGCGCCTTATATTGCAGTGATCGGCAATAATTCAGCGATGAACCAGATTCGTTTTGGCCAGATAACGAAATACGGTGAAGACCGCGGTGATACTGGAAATCTACTCGGGGATGTGCCTTTTTCAAAGTTTGGTGAAATGTTGGGGGGTTATGGTGAAGAGGTAACTGAAGCGGGAGAAATCGCGCCTGCGCTGCAGCGTGCCAGGGAGGCAGTACAGGGCACAGGTAAATCAGCGGTCATTAATATCTGGGTCGATCCAACCGAGTACGCACCGGGTACCAAAGCGCAGACAATGTATAAGTAGCCCGCGCTCAATATGTCAGGGATATCGGCCGGGGCTTGGCGTGAGTTGAGCTCTGGCCTTTTTTTACGCAAAGGAAAACATTATGAAGCTTATCGTTCATGGCCAACAGGCATTTGGAAAATCTGTTCTCGAAGCGTTACTTGAGCGCGGAGAGGATATCTGTGCGGTTTATTGCGCACCTGACAGCGGCAGCCGCACAGATCCTTTGAAAGCCTACGCCCAAGAGCAGGGTCTGCCACTCTTTCAACCGAAGACGTACAAGGACGAATCGGTGGTCGCGGAAATGAAAGACCTTGGCGCAGATCTCTGTGTGATGGCCTATGTGACGCTGATGGTTCCTGAATCTGCCCTGAATGCACCCCGATTAGGTTCTATTCAATATCATCCTTCGCTGTTGCCGTTGCATAAGGGGCCAAGCTCTATCAACTGGCCCATCATTTTCGGTGAAACAAAAACAGGGCTTTCAATTTTCTGGCCGGATGACGGGTTGGATACCGGACCGATTCTCTTGCAAAAAGACGTTGCGATTGCACCGGATGATACGTTGGGGTCGCTTTACTTCAATCACTTGTTTCCAATGGGTGTTGCTAGCATGTGCGAAGCAGTGGACCTGGTTCGACAGGGCACTGCGCCTCGCATTGAGCAAGACCCCTCGGGTGGCACGTATGAAGGCTGGTGTCGCGCTGAAGATGTCAAGATCGATTGGCATCAGCCTGTGGATTCGGTCTACAACATGATTCGCGGTGCCAATCCACAGCCGGGTGCGTGGACAACGCTGTCAGGTCAAAAACTAGTTATCCTCGACAGTATTAGAGTAGGGGTAACCGGGGCGACACCGGGGACCGTAACCTCTATTGATGAAACCGGAATGACGATCGCAGGTGATGGCGGATCAATTTTGGTCAGTCGGGTTAAGATCGAAAGCGGCGCAAAATTGTCTGCAGCAGATTTTCCTGGACAACTTACCGCGAGTGTTGGGGATCTGCTGGGTGCCAGCTGAGTTTGACGACTGATGGGTCCGCATGGGTTTAGGCCGCATTAAATGGCGCACGAACTTACACCGACTGATCGTGATCTGTTGTTACTGGCAACGGACACTGATCGATGCGCCTCGATTCTTTCGAATTGGATATTGGGAGTCTTCGATGATTTTTATGAAGACTTTTGCGAGATTCCTGCAAAAGCCAAATTAGCTTTTGAGACGAGCAACTTTAAGCAGTCAATTGAGAATAGCCATAATCGTCTAGTTCTGTACAGCAAGCAGATGTATGCGCTGGCGGGGGCATTGCCTGAGCAGTATCCAAAAGCGGTCAACGCAGATGGGTTATGGGATCAGTTGGAGCTTTACTACCGCGAGTCGGTTTCGGGGCGTTATGAGGCCGATCTTGCGTTGGCATTCCTGCATTCTGTTCGCCGTGTTGTGTTCCTCGATGAGTGGAATCCGGTTGATTACCTGGTCAATGTGGAAGTGGAGTCTGATCATGATCGTGATGCGATGTTGTGTCGAACGGTATCAACAATTGATGGTAGCCTGATTCAGGAAATACTTTCAGTCGCCGATTTTAGTATTCCATTTCGAGATGAGACTGGGGATATTGACAGAACACAGGCGCGCATTAATCAGCAGCTTTTGGAGCGAGGCATACTCGATCAAGTAGTCGGGGTGGACGCTATCAAAGGCGGGTTTTTTCGAAATCGCGGGGTTTATATTGTCGGCCGAATTCGATTGAAAGGACAGGCTGTATTACCGCTGATTCTCGCGCTTTTAAACGATGATGCCGGGATCTACATTGATGCGGTTTTGAGCGACGAACGCGAAGCGCATAATCTTTTTAGCACGACGCGCGCAAACTTTATTGTCACTAATGAGTACTATCACGAGCTCGCCCGATTTCTTCATCGCATTATGCCCAAGCGTCCGCTTGGCCTTCACTACTCTTCTGTCGGGTTTAATCACTTTGGCAAAGTCGCGGTAATGGAGGAGTTGGCTCAAGAACTGGCTTCAGGTAATGCCCTTTTGGATACTGCTGTCGGGTTTCCAGGAACGGTTGCAATCGGGTTTCAGGCTCAAGGGTCTGTCTATAACCTTAAAGTGATTAGGGACCACCCGACAGAAAACTATAAATGGGGCGATTTTGAAGGGGTTCCAGCCGTATTGGAGAAGTACCGACAGGTGCATGATATCAACCGCACAGGAAGCATGCTGGATAATGTTATTTATTACAACGTGACGCTGCCAAAGAAATATTTTGCCCGGGAGTTGCTCAATGAGATGCTTGATGCGGCGGGTGAAGCGGTTTCATTACGTGACGACCAAGTGTTTTTTCATCATCTGATTGTTCAGCGAAAAATGATTCCTTTGCCGGTTTTTTTAGAGCACGCATCGCCTGAGGACTGTGAGCGCGCAGTGATCAGTTTGGGTTACTGTATTAAAAACAATGCTGCCGGAAACATTTTTAATCGCGATCTGGATGGACGCAACTATGGTGTTGGCAGTCACACACGGGTTTATCTCTTTGACTATGATGCACTTGAAGCATTTACAGAGGTGAAAATTCGGAGTAATTCCGAGCGGGATGATGGCGAAGAGGATATTCCGGATTGGTATTTTGAAGATGGAGTTATTTTCTTGCCGGAGGAAATTGAGTGGGGGCTGAGGATCTCGGATCCAAAACTTCGGAATTTATTTCGAATGAAACATGGGGATCTGACTCGTGTGGACTACTGGGAAAGAATTCAGGAAGAGCTCCGAGAGGGTATGGTTCCGCAGATCCAGGTTTATCCTGATAGCTGTCGTCTTTAATATGTCCTGTTTGCAGCAACCCTTTCTTAAAAAAAAGCCCCGAAACGCGTTTGCGTTTGGGGGCTTTCGTTATTTTGAATTCGACTTAAGGTCTTAAATACGCAAAACCCTGATTTTGTAAATGTGCGATCTCGGCAACCCCGCTCGGGACGATATCGCTTTCATCTGCATCATAAAGATAATCAAGCTCGACTTTTCTGCCTTTCAGCGTGTTCGCGCATATTTTGAACGTTACGCCCTGATTTTTGAGATTTGCGATTCGCGCGGTCATATCGTCATTGGCACTGCCTGATTTCATTTTAGTGTTAGCCACTTGATCCGGCTCTAAAAGCAGTGAAAGACCGTTGCCATGCATCACGACTCTAAGGTCAAGGTTTTCGGCACCCGTTGCATTAATATGATTCTGAATATTCCGCAGTGCGCCAGTTTGGCGTTTCGCATCATAGTAGTTCACGTGATAAACGACTGTTTGTTTGCCATAACCGTGGCCATCTGCAATGCTGGGCGAAGAAAATCCTAATAACACCGCACCCGCTAACATTGAGGCACTTAAGAATTTTAGAAACTTCATTATTAATCTCCTTTCTTATTCGTTTTTATTGATTTAATTATTTGATGCATCGTTATAGTCGCTGACTTAAAGTCAAAGTGCAAGATACAAACATCAAGTTCGTGTTACCAAAATGTAACTTAATTTTATAAACAGATCGGAGCTCGCATCAAGACTTACGGCGTAAGCCGAATAAAAATACCACTGAATCTGGAGGTTTTAATCAGTCAAGATTTACAGAATTAATTGGTGAACGTTGCAAGCGAGTTATGAAATACGCGTTTTACTAAAGACTTCGTTAGCAAATTATTTTTTTCGAAGCGTTTGATTAAAAGTCGCATAATAAGATATTCAATTTACGGTTGGGACTAAAAGCATGAGTAATGACCTTTGGCGTTTAAGTGCCTGCGAGACCGCTGCTGGAATCAAGGGAAAGCATTTCACCGCCGAAGCGGTTGTGGATTCTGTTGCAGAACGAATAAAAACGGAAAATCCACGTCTTAATGCCATTGTGCTTGATCTGACTGAGGAGGCATTTGCTCAAGCGCATGAAGCCGATCGACAGATCGCGGATGGTGAGGATGTTGGACCGCTTCATGGGGTACCGGTCACAATCAAATCAAATGTTGATGTCAAAGGACAGCCAACGCCGAATGGACTCCCCGCGTTGGCAGAAGTCATCGCGTCGGATGATTCGCCTGTTGTTTCCAATCTTAAAAAATCTGGCGCAATTATCATGGGGCGAACCAATACGCCAGAGCTCTCAATGCGTTTGACAACGGATAACCCGCTATATGGCAGAACGCTTAATCCGTGGGATGATCAGGCGAGCCCTGGTGGGTCCTCGGGCGGCGCGTCTGCTGCAGCCGCAGCAGGGTTTGGCGCTATCCATCATGGGAATGATATTGGTGGATCACTTCGGTGTCCGTCCTTTAACTGTGGCCTTTCGACGGTGAAACCTACGTTTGGCAGAGTCCCCGCTTTTTTGCCATCGGCGCTTGAGGAACGCGGACTACTGTCGCAGTTAATTTCTGTGCAAGGGCCTATTTGTCGCGAAGTTCGGGATGTACGGTTGTCGCTTAAAGTGATGTCGGGAGCAGATGCACGCGATCCTTTTTGGATGCCAGTCGCGTTTGATGATTGGCCTGAAGTAAGCAAGCCAATCCGGGTCGGGGTGACGACAGAGTCTTACGGTCACCCAGTGCATCCTGACATCATTGAGTCAATCGACAAAGCTGCAGGTTACCTTTCCGATGCGGGTTACCGGGTGGAGGCGGTGACTCCACCCTCAATTGATGATGCGGCGAGTGCGTGGTTTACCTATTTGGGCGCAGAATTAGAGGCCTTCCTAATGCCGTCCGCAAAAGCCCATGGCAGTGAAAAGATTCAGCAGATTTTCGAGTGGTACTTCGAGATGGGACAGGTCGCAAAACCAGCTGAATATCAGGTTGGTATAAAAAATCGCACCGCCATGACCCGAAAGTGGAACCAGTTTCTGGAAGATACGCCGTTACTGCTATCGCCATATTTTCTTCAACCGACGCCTGACTGGGACTGTGATGCAAAAAGCTTAGAAGGAACACGAGCGCTATTTGACTCTGCGATTTACAGCACAGGAATCAATTGGGTGAGTTTGCCTGCGGGCGTCACGCCAATTGGCATGATTGCAGGCCGCCCCGCTGGGGTTCAGATTATCGGTCGGCGCTTTCGGGAGGATTTGATTCTGGATGCGATGGAAGCCATTGAGTCCCGAGTAGGCGTACTAACCAAGCAGTTGTGGGCTCGAGAGACCTAGATCGGTTTTTCTTCTTCCCTATTGGGTGAGGGGACCGCGTGAGTTGCATATTTAGCGGGCGAGGTGAATTGAATAAGCTCAAGGTCATCTGAGCAGGCGATTTCGTCGTGCACAATTCCCGGAGGCTGTAAGCAGCTATCGCCCGGGCGAAAAGTAAATTCTCCGTGACCCTCATATGTAAATCGTATCCAGCCTTTTAAAACATAAAACATCTGAAAATCAAGATCGTGAGTGTGCTGGCCTGTGTGTGGAAACTCAGTGACCGGTTTTTTGACGCGGAGAATTTGGGCGTTGTATTGGCCGTTTGTCGCTTCGTTGATACCCAGTTCACGATATTCAAAAAATTTCCGAAGGCCCTGGGACCACGTGGCATCTGTGGATCGAGAGACACAAAAGGTATGAGGAGGTTTCATAGTGTTAATTCTGGTGTTTAAGCCTGTCGCCAGCGCTTGCAGTTCAAGTTTCACTCAAAGTTTACATATTTTTGTTAAAAGTTTAAAAGTAATTTTTATTAAATATTGAAATTCAGAAATTTGACCTCATTTATAAGTTATGGAAAATCCAAATAATCCGAACTCAAAAAGCTCGAGCGAAGTTCAGGGCCCGCAATCCCTGATTGTAAGAGATGCCATGATGACCGCGTATTCGCTTACCGGCAGCCTGTCCGCAGCTTCAACACTATGCTCGACACTTCTTGATGAAGAACTCCCTGAGCAATACCAAGCAAGTGCGGTGCTGACACAATTGCATCATATGGCGATGACCCGACCGAAGCACTGAGGCGTTTTAAATGGTCGGGTTTATTAGGGCTCTAAAGATTCGGCGCACGGATTCGATCTAAAAATTCACGGCCAAACGACGGCAAGTCGAGTTCGAGGCGCACGTTTTAGTGGCAAATTGCTTGATTCTTTTAAGAACTAGAGCCCGTAGTCGCGGACGACGTTCGCCACCCTAATTCTGAAATCTTTAAAAATACCGGAGGCCCTGGCCTCGGTTTGGGAAGCCATATGGTCGGCGTGGCTGTGCCAGGCTTTAACTGCATCCATGTCACGCCAAGTTGAAATAGACACGAAGCGCTTCGAATTATTGAGACTTTCAAATCGCTCCACGCTGAGAAAGCCATCGATCTTTTCAACTTCTTCTCGCAACTGACTGGCAAGCTTGAAATATCGATCTTCGAATTGCGGGTTGGGTTCAAATTCAAATATAACAATTACCATTATTAATTTCTTTAGAGCCCAAAAGCTTACACAGGTATTATTCTAAAAGTCACTTTATCATAGAGGAGAGTAAGTTTGCCGAGGTCTGCCAGAAGCACGAATTTTCTTCGACCGATTTATCGGTTGGGTTGGTTTATGATCTGGAGTCTGTGGCTCGCAACGCTCGGCATTTTGATTCCTTCTTTCATGCCACATGATGATGTCGTGGGTTGGGGATTTCTTTCGATAGCCGCGACTGCAGCTGCGTACCTTCTCAATCGTTTATGGGACTGGTGGGTAGTGGGTCGTCCGCTTACTTTCCGGCATCGATAATAATATTTTTGGAACCTAACGCTTTGATCGGAGAAGATCTATGAGTTCGCTACCTATTTTTCATAATTTTGAAACGGCTCCAACTCACGTTGCTCCTTTTAGTCACGCGGTTGAGCTAAATGGCTGGATTCAGATTACAGGGCAAATGCCAACGGATCCTAACGATGATCTAGTACCCCTTCCAGATGGCATTGAAGGGCAGACACGTCGCGTAATGGATAATTTGATTATCGTGTTAGACGGTCTCGGGCTTACATTAGCTGAGGTGCTCTCGTGCCGGATTTACCTCACTGAATTCAACCGGGACTTTGAGTTGATGAATGATATCTATCGATCCTATTTCCCTTCAGACCGCTTGCCCGCTCGAACGTGTATCGGCGTCACCGGGCTCGCCCGAAATGCGCTCGTGGAAGTCGATATGGTTGCCCACCGACGCTGAGCCGGAACCAAAGTGGACAGGTCTATCGTGAATCTTCTGCGCTTGGCTTGTCACTTGCCGATTGTTTGTCTGATGGTATCGGTGAGTCATTCTGGTAAGGCAGATATCTCTGAACCGGGACTAGTTCCGGATATCGCAATTCAGGCGCTTCGACTGGCCTGTGACAACGTCAAGGAAAATGACTTTGCGCTCGCATTTTCAGATGTTGTCTCTAGTGCTCGCCGGGACCTCGTTCGCGGTGAGACTATTTTTGGTTGGCAACAAAAAATTGAGTTTTATGATCAGACGCGCGTGGCTGTCCAGCGGATCGCGCCGCAGGGACAGCTTAGACGTGTCAGCGTGGAGCAGTTTAAGTCATCTTCACGCCCTGCGGTCCTGCTGGTATCTGATCAGAACTGCCAAATTAACCAGGCTCGTGCCATTCGGTATGAAGACGACGCAGCGGTTGGCCTTCAACCATTGAACTCAGAACTTGTGGCAGAGGGTGCGGAGATCCCAATGAATCCACCGGTACCCACAGGAGTCGATCCTGGGGGCGTGCCGGTTGCATTAGTTGACTCCGGCGTAAATTATCTCTTGCCCGAAATACAGTCCCGCCTTGGCCGAGAATCGGATGGCCAGATGATCGGATTTGATTATTGGGAAATGGATGATCGGCCGTTTGACTCCCATCCCGCGCGATCTGTTTTTTTTCCACAACGGCACGGCACCCGAATCGCCAGTATTATTCTGCGCGAGGCGTCGTCAGCCAAGATACTACCCTATCGATATCCTCGCCCCGATATGTCGCGTATGTATCAATTGATTGCACACATTGCACGGTCGGGCGCGCGCATCGTAAACATGTCACTGGGGAGCAACCATGCTCGTGATTGGGATGCATTTGAAGGTGCCGCGCGCCGTCATCCCGACCTGCTATTCATTGTGTCTGCCGGTAATAACAACCGCGATATTGATATTGAGCCTGTTTATCCTGCGTCATTAACGCTCAAAAATATGTTGGTGGTCACTTCCTCAGCGGGTGATGGATATCCAGCTGAAGGCTCAAATTGGGGCAAAGAAAATGTTGACCTTCTGGCGCCCGGCGAGCGCATTCCGGCGATAGGTTTTTCGGGAGAGGGGATCGACGTGTCAGGATCAAGTTATGCGGTTGCTAGGATCACCGCGCTTGCCGCTCGTATCTTGACAGAGAACCCTGATCTGGATGCGATGCAACTAAAGGCAGAAATTCTTTCACTGGCGACTCCCGAACCCGGCGCTTTTGTTAAGTCAGGATGGATAAAAGAGCCGTCGGATCTTATGCGTGATCAAGATTTGGCATCGATTCAGGTGATTGCGCAAGAAACATTTACAGAATTCTCTGGAGTTTCGGACGCGGTGTTCCGACCGATGCTGGTCTTCCTCTCACAAAGCGGGTGGACTGCGGATCGGGTGCAAACATTGATTGAATCGGCATCCAGGATTATTCAACAATGCAACATCGTCATCAGACCCGCATCTCTTGTTTCATTGGCGACCAATGACGGTATCAGGGATTTTTCAATGAGTAATGCGAGGCTGATCACCAAAGTGATGAAAAGTGATCGGGCGAGGGTTTTCTTTGTGCGCGACACAGTGGATCGACCTGCTTTTGACGCCGTAGCGTTTGGAACCCGAAATAGTATGAGTACTCCTGAATTACGATTTACCGCGTGGCTGACCACGATGACGGTCGATCCGCATATCGCATTAGCTCATGAGTTGGTTCATGTTTTAATGGATGACGGTACTCATTCCTATGCGCCGACGAACTTGATGCGAGGGGATACCTCACCGAATAACCTTGAGTTAACCGCCGCGCAGTGTGAGTTGATGCAACGAAACGCCAGGGCAAACGGACTGCTTGAGTAGTCGGCCAGGATAGAGCGAATGAGGAGGTCTCGATGAATTCAACGCATGCCACTTTGAAAGTATGGGACTTAGGGGTGCGAGTGTTTCACTGGCTTTTAGTCGCCTTAGTCGCTGGACTGTAGGTTACCGCGACATCGGATGGAGACTGGATGGCAGTACACCAGTGGTTGGGGGTGACAGTCATCGCGATTGTGTTTTCGAGGATAGTCTGGGGGTTTGTCGGAAGCGATACTGCCCGGTTCAGCAGTTTTTTGGTGGGCCCAAAATCAGTCAGCCGATATCTCAAGCGGTTTATTTCTCGAAGAGATGACGTTGCGTTTGTGGGCCATAACCCAGCGGGCGGTTGGTCAGTGATGCTATTGCTGGCGTTTTTGGTATTTCAAGCCCTGACCGGTCTTTTTTCTAACGATGATATTTTTTTTGACGGACCCTTGGCGGGTTTTGTTGGAAAAGATCTGAGTGATGTGATCACAGGCCTACATCATCAATTATTCGAAATTCTGGTGATTCTTATTGGCGCGCATGTGGTTGCGGTTATTGTGCATTGGGTTTTTAAGCGCGACAACCTGATCCGACCCATGGTGAGTGGGGTTAAAAAATTTAAATCAGATATGAAGGCGCCGAGTCTACAGCCCGCCTGGAAGGCGTTTTTCATTGGCGGGGCTAGCCTTGCCATTTTGGTGGCCGCACTCCTGAGCCTCGAATAAATCACACGTCAAGGTAACTCACCTCGTTTAAAGTCTGTTTGCAACCGGTTCAGTTTTTTTCGCGGTATTTTTTGTGGCAACTCTTACAGGTGCGAGCCGTCTGGATAAACTGATCGCTAATTTGGTCGCGGTCGCCGTTTTGAGCGATTTCTTGCAGGTTACCGGCTTGATCTACAAGCGCCTGCATTTTTTCAGCGAAATCATCCGGTTCTTCCCAGATGATGCTTTTTGCATGAGTGTCACCAAAGTCGCTGTCCGGGATGAACCCGTTTATGGGTAGACGGGCGAGTGCTGCAACCGCGTTTGTGTGATCCTGGAAATCCGCTAGATTCCAGTCTACTTTCCCCTTGACCATGCCGCCCATGGGTTTGAAATGCCACGCAATCATGCGAAATGCCGATTGGCGATAGTTAATTGCTTGCTCGATTGTGTCGCCCTGATCATGAGCAATAGTTTGAGGGGTTACACTAATTAAAATGAAAACAGCAACGGTCTTTAATAGATTCACGATAAGATTTTTGAGCTATTGGATCAATACAGATTAAACGTTAGTACAAAATTATAAAAACATGATTGCAAAGACGAAAAAAATTATTGTGGCGGTCACGCTTTGGGTTTATACCGTTGGCGCGTTTGGTCTGCCGGCTTGCCAGCCACCATTGGGACTTGATGCAACCGAAGACGAGCACTACTGCATGATCCATATGGTTCGATCAGCCTGTTTAGTGAAGAAAGGTTTTGACATTGAGACTGACAATTGGGTGGTGCCACTGTCAGCTTACGACGAGTGTACGATTCTCGGTTGCGATCAATTATTAGAACAAACGGGATTTATTTCTGATAATTTGTTTCGCCTCGCCTGCAATATTGCGCGGTTTGATCTTGGAAAATAGGATCAACTTCTAAGATAGGAAGCGCCATTCACATCAATAATTGTGCCCGTAGAAAACGCTGCGCCTTCTGAAGCCAAAAAGAGGACCGCGTGGGCGACCTCTTCAGGCTTTGCGACGCGTCCTAGGGGGCTCTGCTGACGAACGGCATCTCCGTCGGGTCCGTCGAGCACTTGACTTGCCATATCAGTTTCAACAAAGCCGGGGGCAACCGCGCTGACAAAAATGCCGTAAGGGGCAACGCGTTGCGCAAGAGATTGAGTCATTGCATTGAGTCCGGCTTTGCTTGCCCCATAAGCGGGGCACCGAGGCTCGCCCCGAAATGCGCCGCGCGAACTCACATTTATAATACGTCCACCTCCGTTGTGTCTCATATGGTCGATGGCTTGCCAGCAGAGATTGGCAGGACCGGTGAGATTTACCGCAAGCGTTTGTTGCCACGCAAGCTGCCAGTCATCAAAAGTGACATCATCGACCGGGTGCGCCTCGAAAATGCCGGCGTTATTCACTAAAACATCAAGCCCGCCAAGTTTCTCGACTGTTTCACGAACAATGCGTTGAGTGGTTTCTGGCTGAGCAACATCTCCCGAGCAGAGAATGTGCCCGGTGCCTTCCAGATTTTTGATTGCTCTGTCTGCTGCCTCGTGATTCGAGCCATAGTGAATTGCCACCTGAGCTCCTGCAGCTGCGAAACGCGTTGCAATCGCGCGTCCGATGCCACGAGATCCCCCGGTGACTAAAATTTTTTTCTGGTCAAAGCGCATAGTCAAAGGTTAACTCAAAATTGTCTGCCCGCAGGGGCCTCCTGATTGGGCTCTCATGGAAGGCCAGAGCGGAGCTGAATGTTACTCATCCGGCTCTTTGATTTTAATATGGATTATCCCGTTTCGCCCGATAAATGCGAATAAGGTCAAGCTAACCGTAACCCATATTCAGTCTGGATCGCGAGACCCACGATCAGGCATTCCTTTCGGCGACCGAATCAGTAAGGTGACGTCACCCCTTTCGCCCGGATTACCCCAAAGCGCGGAAACTCAGATGTTAACGGAACAATATTGGCATCTCGTTGCGATCACGAAAAACAGCCTTTTATCGGCTTTTTTATTTTTGATGCCCAAATGGTTTCCCGATTTCATTGCCAGTGATAATGCTATTTTTTCACGAGCTTTGTCGAGACCGATGCGAGGATTTTTTAACATTAAGCCAGCCTCCGGCAACGATCAAAAAGACGCCGAGCGTAGCGAGGAAATCGAGAGTGTCGCCCCAGATCAGATAACCCAGAATAATAGCAACCGGAATGGCGCTAAAGAAAAAAGGTGCGATAAAAGACATCTCCCCCTGGCGAACGGCCACAATCATCAGCGGAAAAGCAGCGCTCACCAATAAAGCTGAAATCAGGATTCCGATACCCAGATCCCAAGTAAGGGATTGCCATAAAAAGATGCTGCCGATGCCCGAACCTACCGCCGTCACCAGCACGGTGATGAAAGCAATTTGCAGCGGATGGGCAGCTTGACTGATGAAGCGGGTCGAAATTTCACGGGCCGCGCTTGCCAACGATGCAGCAATTGGCAGCATTAACAGCAGACTCCATTCTGCACCCCAGGGTTTGGTGACCAATAAGACACCGATGAATCCCATAAGAACCGCGAGCCATCGCCATACAGAGTTGGCCTCTTTCAGTAGGAAGATTCCCAGAAGCGCCACCATGATCGGTGATGTCCAGGCGAGCGCGGCAGCGGTGGGTAAAGCAATAAATTGAAGCCCAAAAAGCCAGAATCCAGTCGACATCAACTCAAAGCCCCCGCGTAAAAGTGCAAAAGGTTGTCGAATGCCTGGCATCAAAATTCGTTGACCCTTTATTGCAAGCGCTGCACCGAGTATCAAAAGGATCACTATCGCTCTTACAAAAAGGAACTGGAACGGTGAAATGTCATCCAGCATTCCCTTGACCATGGCGTCGCTAGCGGTGATGGCGGTCATGGCCAGTACGACAGCACCGGCTGACCTAAGGTTATTCTTGGTGGTTATTTCCATAGCGGTGGGCTACTTTAAGCCTAAATTCCTCCAAGGTTGTGTGTCGTTTGAGACATATTTATCCCGAATGGCGTCTTGATCTTGGTACTCGTAAAATGGGAACGAGATTTGAAACGGGAAACAGTCGACTATGAGTAAATCAGAAAATAAGGAACTAACTGACGAGGAGCTGGATAAACAGTTGCGAGTCATTGCTGACGGCTTCATTGATCTTGCAAACGATCAGGCGCAACGCTTTCATAAAGAGAATGTGAGCGAGGGATTGATGTATGCTTCTTCGAGATTTAGTGCGTTTGTCGTCGCCTCACATGCGACTGATGTATTGGCGTATGACGAGGATCGGGATCGCGCGATTGACTATTTTGTCGAGCAATTTCGTAAAATGCTGATTACCAACCTTGATGATTATCGCGGGAGTTTTGAGGATCTCAAGTATTCTCATTTGATGAGTCGAACCCCAAACTAAGACCGCGGGATTTAATTTTGAATTCGCTCGCTTCACGCCGGGTCTGATAAAAATAAAAACAAAAGACAGGTGATCCCATGATGACTCAAATAAAAAACGCTCTTATTCTTTTTCTTGCACTTTTCACTATTAGCGCGCAATCAAGTCAAGGTGTAGAACAAGCGCAATTTAGCTCGATGCAACAGGTGATCGAACGGCAGCTTGACGCGTTCGCGAGGGGTGATGCGACGACGGCATACGCGCAAGCCTCGCCCCTTATTCAATCGATGTTCCCCAATCAAGATATTTTTATGACGATGGTTCGCACGGGTTATGGCGCGCTGATTAGTCCAGCCCAGGTCGATTTTCTGGGGGTTGAGAAGACAGCGGACGGCCCGGTGTTTGGCGTCAAGATTTATGCGCGCGATGGCAGCTTATGGCTCGCGGCCTATCAGATGGTCCTAGAGAATCAGGAAGATTGGCGGATTAACGGCTGTCGCGTGACCCGTTATTCGGGTGAGACGACCTAGCCTCAGTCATTTTCACGCCGGGTGTCGATATGGAGTGGTGAATCTGAACCGCTCTCGGTGATTGAGAATACGATGGGTTGACAGCATATTTCGCAATCCTCGACATATTCTGCAATCTCGAGACCGGGCTCGACGAGCGCGGTAAAGTTTTCGCCGCAGTAGGGGCAGGCAATCAGATGTTCTTCAAGGTTCATGATCTGATATTCTGCCACGGCAATAGGAAGACATTTGCCAATATTTTTATCTAATCAGGAAAGCATCATGACAGATTACACTCAAATGGCTTGCGAAGCATGTCGCGCAGGAGCCCCACCCGTTAGCAAAGAAGATCTTGCTGCGTTTTTGCAATCACGAGATCAGTGGAATCATTTGGTCATTGATGGCGAGCCAAGACTTCGAAGGATTTACGCCTTTAAAAATTTTGAGACTGCCTTGATCTTTACCAACGCGGTCGGAGAGCTTGCTGAAGCAGAGGGCCATCATCCCGCGTTATTGACCGAGTGGGGAAAGGTGACTGTAGATTGGTGGACCCACAAAATACATGATATTCATTTGAACGATCTTATTCTGGCGGCGCGAAGTGACGGTCTTTACGATGGGATGCAGGTGGCGGACTAGCCAAGATGGATCGTACCGAGCGGTTCTACACGATCGATCGTATGATGCGGAGCGCCCGGGGCACGACGCTTCAGGACATGATGGAAGAGATGGAGATCTCGAGAGCGACCATTCGACGCGATCTCGAATATATGCGTGACCGACTCGCTGCGCCTATTCAGTGGGATCATGAGACACGGCGCTATCGATATGAGTCCGTGAGCCAAGATGCAGATCGTTATGCGTTGCCGGGGCTGTGGTTCAATGCATCAGAGGTGCATGCATTGCTGACCATGGAGCACTTGTTATCAAGCTTGCAGCCGGGACTGCTTGAGCCGCATATTGAGCCGCTAAGGGATCGGATTCGAAGATTGATTGACAGCGGGGATCATCCTGCTGAAGAAGTCACGCGGCGAATTAGGGTATTACATATGGGAGCGCGCCGGGCTGATAGTGATGTATTTGGGGCAATTTCCCATGCGCTTTTACGGCGCCATCAACTTGATATAGAGCACCTCAATCGCCGAACGGGAGAAGTGACTCGGCGGCGGGTCTCCCCCCAGCGTCTCGCACATTATCGCGACAACTGGTATCTCGATAGCTGGTGTCATCTAAGACGAAGCCTTCGCAGTTTCGCGGTGGATGCCATTCGTGCTGCCGATACGATCGAGACCGAGAAAGCTAAAGATGTGACGGAGAGCGAGCTTGAGAAAGTGCTTGGTACAGGCTACGGAATTTTCGCCGGGGATGATATTCGAGAAGCCGTATTACGGTTTACGCCGGAGGCGGCCCGATGGGTGTCAGGAGAAAAATGGCACTCCCGTCAGCAGGGCGAGATGCAGCCTGATGGCACGTATACCCTAAAGGTACCTTACTCTGAAGAGACAGAACTCGTGATGGATATTATGCGTCACGGGGCCGAGGTCGAAGTTATTGCGCCAGACAGTCTGCGTAAAGCGGTACGAGAGCGTTTGTCTGCTGCTGCGCGGCAATATCCCAACTGAGCATGTGCTGAGCTATCTTTTTAAAGGCGCTCCGCTGTCCGGCAATCTGCGGGGAATTGCGTGGATGCTGCTAACGGGTACCTTGTTCGTCGGAGTGGTTGTCGCTGTTCGATATCTGGGGACTGAGATGCATCCGATTCAGGCCGCATTCATTCGATATTGTTTTGGCATTATTCTGATCTTGCCATCGCTCACGCGTATGGGCGTTCTCTCGCTGAACCCCCAGCGACTCGGTTTCCACGGGCTGAGGGGCCTAATTCATAGCGGCGGTGTCATGTTGTGGTTTTTTGCTATGAGTCGAATACCCATCGCTGAAATAACGGCATTGGGATTTACGACCCCGATCTTTGCAACCTTAGGCGCAACCTTTTTCCTTGGTGAGCGGTTCAAAAGTTTTCGAATGATTGCCATCCTGGTAGGATTCTTGGGCGCGCTAATGATTCTGCGCCCCGGGTTTCGGGTTATTGATATCGGCGCATTCGCGCAACTTGGCGCCGCTCCTCTTTTTGCATGCTCCTACTTGATGGCTAAATCTGCGACTCGCAAGGAGTCAAGCGCAATGATCGTGGTGTTGCTGTCAGTATCTTGCACACTCGTCCTGGCAGTGCCGGCGTTGTTGGTTTGGCGCGAGCCGATTTTGCCGGAACTTATGCTGCTTGCTGTGACCGCGGTACTTGCAACAGCGGGACACTACTGTATGACTCGCGCCCTAAAAGCGGGTGAAGTTTCCGCTGTGCAACCGTTCACTTTTATTCAGCTCGTTTGGGCAACAATCCTGGGACTGATTTTGTTTGATGAAAGCCCAGATGTTTGGATTTGGTGCGGGGGTGCTGTCATTGTTGGTGCGGCAAGTTGGATGGCCCATAAGGAAGTGCGAGCGATTAAATCGCGCGCGTGCAGCGGTTAGATTGAAGTGGCATCAATAACAACGGTTTTTTCCGTTGTGCGGTGGTGTGGCGAGCACCCGAGTCCGGGATCACCATGTGAGACCGTGGTTGCGCATAATCTAGATTCAGAATGCGTTGAATTCTTCAAAAATTGACTAATGCTATACCTGCACCACTCCAACCAGCTTGAGGACCTCTCTGACCAGTTGTCGGAGACCCTGAAGACCCCGTCAGGTGCGGTCATGTCGCCCGAGGTTGTTGCTATTCCGGGGGCAGCGATTAGTGAGTGGCTTACGATTTATCTCGCGAGACGCCATGGTGTGAGTGCAAACATGCAGTGGCTGTTGCCCGCGAGATTGTTATGGAAAGCTTTTCGCGATGTGCTACCCAACGTTCCGGATACCAATGCCTTTTCGGCTGATGCGCTAAGCTGGCGAATTCTCCAGGAATTACAGGACGAAGAATTTGTAAGTCGTTATTCGCAATTAAGTCGATATCTTGATCAAGGGGATTTACACAAGCATTGGCAGTTGGCTAGACAGATGGGCCGACTCTTCGAACAGTATCTTGTTTTTCGTCCTGATTGGATTAGCCATTGGGAAGTCCAAAAAACAGAAGAATGGCAAGGCGCACTTTGGCGGCAAATGATGTCGCGGGGTGACTCTGAGCACTGGTTACATCTGAGGAAAGCATTATTCGATTTTTTTAAAAAAAATCCTGAAGCCGGGCAAAAATTACCGACTCGAATTTCACTTTTTGCGCTGACAGGATTATCTCCCGAATTTTTAAACCTCATGTCGAATCTCGCTGACCATACTGATATTCATATTTATCATTTGAATTTCAGCCATGGCTTTTGGGCTGATATTGTGAGCGATCGAGAGCGCGCACGACTTATTGCCCGTGAGGGGGAAGATATTGCTATTTATCTTGATCGAGGGAATCGATTGCTCGCATCAATGGGGCGTACGGGACGGCAACATCTTTCCCAGCTTCTCGAGTTGAATGCTCTTGAAACGGAGTCCTACTCGGTACCCCACCGTTCGAGCTTGTTGGGGCACATTCAGGCCGATATTACTGAATTAAGAGACAGCTCTATTCATGGCGCTCATGAGGTGACGCCAGAAGATCATTCTATTCAGGTCCATATCTGTCACGGCCCGATGCGGGAGATCGAGGTGCTGCACGACCAATTATTGGATGCCTTTCAGAGGGATGCTAGTCTCACTCCGGCAGACGTGCGGATATTTATTCCGCGTCTTTCGGACTACGCACCTTTTATTGAAACTGTTTTTGGCGCTGCCCACGGCACACGCCATATCCCCTGGACCTTGGCGGAAAGCTCTCTGCCTGTTGAAAGCGGAATGACAAAAGCGTTCATGTCGCTACTCGAACTGCCAGATACAAGGCTGGATGCCCAACGCATCAGCGCGCTACTCGATTTTTATTTTATTCGACGGCGCTTTGGCTTGGACGATGTTGATGTGGACACGATCAGTGGATGGATTCGACAGCTTGGGATTGTCTGGGGCTATGACGCACAACATGTTGATGACCTTAATCTGAATCTCAGAGGGGTCCACACATGGCGAGGTGGTATTGACCGGTTGTTGCTCGGTTTTGGAATGGGAGATCTTGGAGAAGATGTGTCAGGTGTAATGCCAGTCTCTCCGGGTGATTCAAGTGCGGCTCGGGCATTAGGGCAGTGGCGCACCTTTATCGAAGCACTGATAAATCTCCAGTCGTTGATGTCCGGGCAGCATGCAGTGTCACGTTGGGTCGGCATATTTAACGAGCTTCTTGATCAGTTTTTTTTCTTCGAAGAACAAGAGAGTGACGCGCTCGTTCGACTTCGTCAGCAAATAGCGACGCTTGCGTCGGATGCTGCCCTGGCTGGTCTCGAAATGTCGCTTCCTTTATCAGTTGTGAGATCTGTCCTTAAGGAAAAATTAAAAACGACCTCAAGCGGGCGCTTTATGAGCGGCGCGGTGACTTTTGCGAACTTGGCACAGGGTCGTTGCGTTCCGGCGGAGCGAGTGTTTCTGGTCGGTATGAACGCGACTGATTTTCCAGGGCGAGACAATTCGCATGGCCTCGATCAAATGACGCTCAATCCCAGACCCGGTGACCGAAATCGGCGAGATGAAGACCGTTTTGCGTTTTTGGAGGCGCTGATGTCGGCTCGGCAGTCTTTTTATGTCAGTTATTCAGGACTAAGCGCTAGGGACGAAAGCGTTCAGCCACCCTCTATCGTGGTCAATGAGCTTTTAGAGGAGATAAAAGTGGTTTCAGTGGGGACAGACATCGAGTCCAGATGGATAACCCGGCACGCGTCCCAGCCTTTTAGTCGGCGATATTTTGAGGGGGCACCATCTCTTTTCACCTATGCCAGCGAAATGACGCCTGATCATCTGGCAGGCCCAGGTGCCCCGGTTCCTTTGTTCAAGCAAGCCCTGCCCATGAATGCGTTGTCACAGGTGTCTACCGCGCGCTTGATTGAATTTTTTGTAAATCCGGCGCGGACGTTATTGCGCGATGAATTAAATATTACGTTGGATCATAGTGATGGGATGCTCCCCATCAAAGAGCCGATGTGGCCGAATTATCGAGCCATGCGGAAGTTAGTCGAGCAGGCAGTGTCTTCCCAGATTGGCGGAGAAGAGAAGTCCCGTTTTCAAATGCGTGCCAAATTGGGCGGTATGCTTGCTGCAGGTAGCGCAGGCGATCTTGCGCTTGATACGGCATGGGCCTCTGCCGAACGGCTATGCCGGGCAATGGTCAAAATTGTCGGGGACAATATATTTGAGTCTGTGACGGCCGTGCATCAGGTTGATGACTGCACGATCTCGGGTGTGCTGGAAAATATCACCCCAGCCGGACAGATTTTCTGGTCTGTTGATGGCGCAACGCCTTGGAATCTAATTCGGGCGTGGTGTCAGCACTTGCTCCTGAACATTCTGGAGGATTCTCCGACTCGCTGCAGTTTTCTGATCGGTTCGGAAGAGATCGTTCGATTCAGTCCGATCGACGACACAAGTGAGCACCTGAGTGTGTGGGTCGCGCTTTATCAACAGGGCCGAACTCGACCGCTGCCGTTTTTCCCCCGAAGCGCGCTTAAGTTTGTCGAAGGAAATGAGGCTTCGCTTAAACCCGCCTACGATATCTGGCTGGGCGCCGATTACTCAAAATCGCGGGGTGAGGCCGAGGATCCATATTTTGCGCTCGCGTTTCGGGACAATATTGAACACGCTCTCGATGGCGAGTTTGAAAAGCTCGCGCCTTTGATCTTTAGGCCCATGGTGAACGCAATGAAGGTCGTGACGGCATGAGGGCGACCGCATTACAGCCGTTCGAAGTCCCGTTGAGCGGCGTCAGTTTAGTTGAAGCGGCGGCGGGCACGGGAAAAACCTGGACCATCAGCGCGCTTTATCTCAGACTGGTACTGGAGTCTGATACCGCGGTGCCGAATATTCTGGTGGTCACGTACACCCGAGCCGCGACTGGAGAATTAAAAGAACGTTTGCGGACTGCTTTGACCCAGGCTATTGCCGCATTTGAAGATGACACGGCCGGTGATGACCCACTGCTCGCACCATTGCTGCTTCGCTACCCGGACCGAAAAAAGAGTTTATTGAAGTTACGCAGCGCAGTGGCCGAGTTTGACCAGGCCGCCATTTTTACTATCCATTCGTTCTGTGAACGCGTACTGAGTGACAGCGCGTTTCAAAGCGCGATGACACTTGATAATGAACTCCTTCTGGATGAGGAATTACTACGTGCCGAAGTGCTCGACGATTTATGGCGAAGGGATATGTATCCCGCTGGACCCATTTGGACCGGCTGGCTTGCAGCACAGAAGAAACTTGAGACGGCGGATGACTTAAGCGCGTTTTTGAAGCCGGTGTTGGCGAAGCCTTATTTGCGACTGGTTCAGAATCCAAAGGCGCTTGACCTGAATCCCTTTGAGCAATCACTGGAAGCCACGTTCAAGAGGGTATCGGGCGTTTGGCACGATCATCGAGATGAGGTCTCTCGGATGCTATTGGACAAGGATGCGGCGTTCAATCGAACCCGATTTCCCCTGAAAAGTATGCCGAAATGGATTTTTCTACTCGATTCCATTTTTAGCCGAAATCTTATTGATTTTCGGAGGGTCCTTGAATTTCGAAGCATCGAAAAATTGAGCGCTGGTTTTCTGTCCCAGCCGGGGGCAATGCGCAAGGGCGAGTTGCCTCCCCGGCAGGATTTTTTTGACGAGATGGACCACTTTATTGAAGTGCTCGGTGACTACCAAAAGAATGCCAATGATTTCTTTATTGATTGGATTGCGGATATACGGTTACGAGCTGATGAGGAATTGAATCTGCGTAAACGACAGCAAGGGGTTCAGGGATATGACGACCTCCTGTTGAATTTGCACCATGCATTGCACTCAGTTGGCGGGGAGGCGCTTTGCGAGAAAATAAGAGCCACTTACCAGGTGGCGATGCTTGATGAGTTCCAGGATACCGATCCGGTTCAATACGAAATTTTCAAAGCGATTTATTCGTCCGGTATTAATCCGGTCTTTTTGGTGGGTGATCCTAAGCAGGCCATTTACTCTTTTCGCGGCGCGGATATCTTTGCGTACATTCGGGCCAGAAATGATGTGAGTAACCGCTTTACATTACAGACCAATCACCGTGCTGCTCCGGGGCTGGTCAGCGCAGTAAATGCCCTTTTCTCGTTTCGAGACCGCCACAGCAGTTTTGTGTTTTCTGATATTCCTTTTGAAGACGCACAGTCGGGCAGCAAGGCGGATGCGCTTCAGGACAGCCGGAACGAAAAACCGCTATTAATTTGGAAATTGAACCGCGAACACCCGACCAAGTATCTGTCAAAAAAAGTCGCAAAAGAACAAGCCAGTCAGGCGGTTGCGAGCGAGATTTTACGATTATTGACCGGGGACGTCACTCGCGACGGGAAAAGGATTCAGCAACAAGATATTGCCGTTCTGGTGAGAAGTCACTTCGAGGGTCAGCTGATTCAACGGGCGCTGCACGATGTTGGAATCCTGTGCGTCCGGCAGGGTCAACAGAGTGTTTTTCACACCCATGAAGCGCTTGAAGTTGAGCGGGTAATGCGCGCGATTGCCAATCCTCGGCGTGAGTCGCTCGTTCGCGCCGCACTTCTCACGGATCTTATGGGTCTAGATGTTGATGATCTGCTGGCGCTTCAAGCCCATGCGTCTAACTGGGATGCCACGTTGTTAAAGTTCCATGACTGGCACCAGCGTTGGCAGAGCAGCAGTTTCATGCGAATGTTTCGGGAATTCTTAACATCCGAAAAAACACTAAATCGGTTAGCTGATCTCGATAACGGCGAGCGCCGGATGACGAATCTTCTACACCTTGCGGAGTTGATTCAATCAGTTGCAACACAGCATGCTGATGTTCCCGCCTTACTTAACTGGTTCTCGTCAGCCCGTCTGGATTCGACCCAGACACAAGAAGAAAGTCTGCTACGTCTTGAGAGTGACGAAGATCGCGTGCGCGTCGTTACGGTACATGCCAGCAAGGGGCTTCAATATCCGGTAGTTTTTTTGCCATTTGCCTGGGACAGCAAAGTCACTGATAGCAAGAAAGGTGTTTTTTTTCATGATGTTGATTTGGAGAATCAACCCGCTGTTGATTTCGGGACGGAAGCGGTTGATGCCCATCAAGAACGTGCAGAAATTGAACAGCTCGCTGAAAGTATTCGACTGCTCTATGTGTCGCTCACCCGCGCACAAAGCAGGTGCTACCTCATTTGGGGCGCCGCAACGGGTGCTTCCCAGTCTGCCCTGGCGTGGCTATTACATAGAGAAGCCAAAGATGGTGCGCCACAAAGTTTGAAATCCCTCGCCGAGACTTTTGCAAAAATTTCGGATGAAGAACTTGAACAGACACTCGAAAAGCTTGCAGTTGAGGCAAAAGGCGCCATTGGGGTGGCGCCGATACCTGAAACACAAGGCGGATCTTTTGATCTTCCGCCTTACGAGGCCTCTGTTGACGCAAGGGTTGCCACGAGGCCTCTTTATCGAAGCTGGCAGCTCAGCAGTTTTAGTTCAATTACAAGTGGGCATGATTCATCGCTGCCTGATTATGATCGCCGGTACCGTAAGTCAACAGTTGACGGCACAACCGGGTTTTTTACTTTCCCTCGCGGGCCTCGTGCGGGCACCTGCTTGCATCGGATTTTCGAGTTGATTGATTTTGCCGGGTCCACACCCTCCGGTTACATTGATACCATCAAGCAAGTGCTAGTCGAGTATGGGTTTGATACAGATTGGACGCCCGTTGTCGATCAAATGTTAAATGACGTGCTTTGTTCGCCACTCAACGAAAATGGATTACGGCTCGGAAATATCGCGCGTAATTCCCGAATTGATGAGATGGCGTTTTGTATTCCGGTCGACGATTTTGATCAAATGGGCTGGAGGCAGGCACTTCAAAGGCATGAATTACCCGATGGACTAACGCCAGAGAAAATGACCGAGGCGTTTAGGTATGCGAACGCGCAAGGATTTTTGCAGGGGTTTATTGATCTTGTTTTTCAGGACAACGGTCGGTTTTATTTAGTGGATTACAAGTCCAATTTTTTAGGTGGTGAATATAGCGACTACTTCTCTCCCGCATTAACAGTCGAAATGCAAAGGTCGGGATACACCATGCAGTATCTGATCTACTCTTTAGCACTTGATTATTGGCTGCAGAGTCGAAAGCCAGACTATCAATATGAACAGCACTTTGGCGGTGTCTTTTATTTGTTTTTGAGGGGAATGAGTCCTGATCATAACGGCGCTGGAATATTTTTTGATCACCCTTCTTCTGCCTTAATAAAAGATTTACAGCATCTTATCGGGTGGGCCAAATGAGTAAGGCATACGCGTCACTAAAGCGTGCGTATGGCAACGGCTTTATTTCCGACATCGCGTGGCATTTTGCGAACTACGCTCAAAGACTGGATTCGCAGGCCTCAGAGTCTGTCATCGTCGCCGCAGCGCTTGTCAGCGAAAGTGCCGTTTCGGGAGAGATTCGGCTTGAGCTCGCACACTGGGGTGGCGGTTGTGTTTTTGAAGATCATCATGCCACCGCCTATATGCTGCCTGAGATGGAGGCCTGGTACCAAGAGTTGAAAACCTCACCGTTAGTCAGTGATGGTGAATGCCCAGCCCCTTTGGTACTGACGGAAGATCGATGTTTGTATCTATATCGATACTATGAACTGGAACGGCGACTCGCTGCGCTAATCACACTCCGGTCTGGGCCGATAATGGTCGAGATCGGGAGTGATGAGATCGAACAGACGTTGGATGTGTTGTTCGGCGATGATCTGGTGTCTGGAGATCAGCGAGATGCCGCCCGGAATGCGGTGGATCATCGTTTCACGGTGATTAGCGGCGGACCTGGCACGGGTAAGACATCTACTGTGATGCGAACGCTCCGAATGATTTGGCGTCTCACAGATGTTTCACCGGCGCGGACGCTTGTGTGCGCGCCCACGGGTAAGGCCGCGGCTCGACTTCGTGAAGTGATGGGTCTTGAACTCAAAGCGGCCGACGGCGCAACGGATTTTTTAGGCGATGCGGTAACAATCCATCGCCTGCTCGGATGGCGACCCGGTGGAAAATTTAAATATGGGCTCAACAGGCCCTTAAATTGTGATCTTTTAATTCTTGATGAAGCATCAATGGTTGATATTGCATTGATGGTCAGTCTCTTAGAAGCGCTTCCCAAAAAAGCTCGATTAATTTTGCTGGGCGATCGTGACCAATTATCTTCAGTCGAGGCTGGCGCTGTCCTAGGGGACCTGTGTCGTGCGGCAGATGAAGGCTATTCAATTGGCAGCGTGACAAGTCTGAGACATAACTGGCGATTCGGCGGGCATAGTGAAATCGCGAATCTTGCTGCAGCTGTTCGTGAGGGCCAAACTCAGACAGCGGTTGAATTCCTAAATGAATCCCGCTCGGACTCTGTCGGGTTTATGGACCCTGGCGGAGAAAAGAAAATAGAACATTTGGTGAGAGACCACATTGTCCCTGTTTACAAAGAACTCTCGCAAAGAGTGATTTCAGGTGCATTATATTCAGATATATTTTCAATGCTTGATCAGGTCATGGTGATCTGCGCTCGCCGAAATGGCGCTCGTGGGGTCATTGATATCAATCGTCAGGTGAGCGCGCAACTTAGAACGCTTTCATTAGCAAGCGATTCGGAGTTTTATTTGGGATTGCCACTGATGGTGACAAAGAATGAGCCGACGCTGGGCTTGTTTAATGGCGATGTGGGTGTTGTGACCGGCGGGGCTAATGTGACAGATCTTAAAGTGGTCTTTCCGCGCGCAAATCAAGAGCATGTTTCAGTGAGTATTAACCGCTTACCGGAATGCCATCCTGCCTATGCGCTCACCGTTCACAAAGCACAGGGGTCTCAGGCCAAACGGGTCATTTTGGTTTTGCCTGAAACTGATTCGAAAGTGCTTTCACGCGAGCTGGTTTACACCGGACTCACCCGCGCACGGGAGTCAGTCGAAATCTGGAGTGGTTTGGACGTGTTTAGCGCGGCGGTATCAAGATCTGCGGCAAGGCCCACAGGATTGATGGAACGTTTTCGATGTCATTAACTCGCTATCGAATCGGTGAGGCGGCAGGGACCGCTACGGTGACTGACGACATGATGCTGCTCACAGCGGTTTACGGAATTATCGTGGGCATTGTGTTGGTATTTATTGCTCGGCGGCTGAAACAGCACTGGATGATTTTCTGGGGCAGTGGTCTTTCGATTTTGAGCGCCGGATATCTTTTTGGCGACCTGATGAACTGGATTTAAAAATTTTGATTGACTGGTTAGAATCAAAAAAAGCTGACGATACTCGGCAGATACTATGGGCACCCCTTAAGCCTAATCTCGCGATATCGACGAAAAACCAAGGGTACGCCCCATGACTACATTAAACGCACCTAATTATCTTTTTGAGCCGGCTGATAAGCCGGCGTTGCCGCTTCACACGGTACCGGTGATTACGGCGGATGACCGTAGTGTGAAAGGGTATGGGGTACTGGTCGATCGACCTGACGATATCGATATCGAGATTGTGCGTTGGCCGGCGTCGGGATGGCGACCGGTTGATCCTGATAGTGGCGATGAAGGGGGTTGGGTAGAGGGTACTTTTTATGGCGAATGGCAAGGAGACGTCTTATATGGACGGAACGATGCTGTTGCTGGTCACTATGTATTGGGATGGTCGACCGATGACCCGGGTGATGCCCGTACTGATCGGATCAATGGTGAGCGACACCAAGTGATTCTTTGGCACCTAAATTACCATCCCGATGGAGGTCAGTTATTTATGCCAAAGGAGCAAAAGCCTTTCTTGGTGCCCGTTGCTTTGCCTGGAGATGACTTGAAACCGGATCAGGTGATTGCATTTTGGTGTGACGGCTCGAAAGGACTCTATATTCATCCTGGAATTTGGCATGACGGTATTTTCCCGGTCAGCGATCAGCAATCCTTTCTGGATCGGCAAGGACGGGTGCACGCGCGAGTCAGTTGTGATCTTGCGATGGAGTTCGGTGTTTATTTATCAGTACCGCTCAACCCGACCGCTCCTGCAAACGGTTAGGCTGGGTTTAAGGAGTTCTTCCTTTGCGTGGATTTATGGAGAGGTAGATACCGACCCCAATAATAACCACGATACCCCCCACAGCCCAGTTATTGGGGAGATCACCAAAAACCCAGTATCCAAGCACCACCTGCATTATGATTTCTGAGTAGAGGAATGGGGCAAGCAGGGAAGCTTCTGCATACTCGAATGCCCTAATGAGCAGTAGGTGTCCTATGGCGCCAATGACGCCGAGCGCGGCCATCATCGCGAGGTCAAGAAAGCTGGGCATCACCCAGACCATAGGTGCTAACAGACTCATCAGCACAAATCCCCCCACTCCTTGCCATGCAAGTGTCACTACCGGGGGCGTGTTACCCGTTAGGAATCGCGTCGATAAAAAATAAAGCGCGAAAAACAAAGCGGCGATAAGGGCCAGTAGGCTTTCCCAATAAAATTCCCCAAAGCCAGGTTGTACCACCAAAATAACACCACCCAGGCCAACCAGAGAGGCGATGATTCGTCCAGCGGGTACCTTTTCATGAAAGAAAAAAGCGGAAAGCAGCACGACGATAACGGCATCAAAAAATATGAGGGCGATGGCGTCCGCTAACGGTATGGTCCGAATAGCCCCGAAAAAACACAGCGTCGCTGCCATCAAAAAAAGCCCTCTGCCAATTTGAAGCGGTAGCCGGGGGACTCTAAAAACACTAGGCCCGTAGCGCCATAAAGCGATGGGCGCCACTATTAAAAGGTGGAAGAAAAATCGACCCCAGACAATTTGTAGTACCGGGTAACGGCTGCTGAGAAGTTTTGCGATGGCATCCATGAACGGCACGATCATCATCGCGCTGACGATGAAAGCGATACCGACTGAGGGTCTTGAGGAGAAACGAAAGCGCATTATTAACGGCGGTACGGTGCCAAAATCCTGAAAGGCAAGGGCGGGTATGATACCGCTCCAGAACCATAGATTGTTGGGACTCATAAAAAACGGCCCGTTCGGATTGAGATGCTGTTGTGCACATGAATAATTTTTTTGAAAAACAAAGCGCAATTGCGGCTATCGTGACGACTTATGAGCCGAAGATTGAAACCCTCGAGGATCAATTTCGGCGCCTTCAAGGCCAAGTCGAACTTCTGCTTGTTGTTGACAACGGGTCCAGTAATTCATCTGACGTCGCCGAAATCGTCTCTAAATATCCGTTCGCACAATTCATTGGGGCGCCTGAAAATCAGGGTTTGGGGTGGGCGCATAATGAGGGTATCCGTCGGGTTCTGGCTATGGGAGCCGGTGCTGTTTTGTTGCTTGATCAGGATAGCCTCCCAAGAGATGACATGGTCGCGAATCTTGATCAGGCGCTTAATGACCAGCGTCAGCTCGGCATTCGTGTTGCTGCGGTGGGTGCGCGTTATCTCGGTACCGATGTCGGCCACCCATCCTATTTTGTTCAATTCGGGCGATTAAGATTCTCCAGATGTTACTGCGCGGAACATCAAACCGAGTTGATTCCGGCCGATATGTTGATTTCGTCCGGCACGCTTTTTTCAAGGGAGGCCCTCGAGACTGTTGGGCTAATGGATGCAGATCTTTTTATTGATCACCTCGATACGGAATGGTTTCTCCGCGCGCAGGCGGCACACTGGAAATCTTTTGGTGTCTGTGCGGCCGTGATGGATCACGGGCTTGGGGAGCGAACGGCTCGATTCTGGCTCGGCCGGTGGCGGTATCTGCCAGTTCACCAGCCGTTTCGTTATTATTATATTTATCGTAACAGCGTGTTGTTGTGGCGTCGCGCTTATCCCAGTCAGCGCTGGAAACTCACTGATATGCTACGTTTGACCAAAATGTTTTTTGTATTTGGTCTCTTTGTGGGTAATCGATTCCAAAATTTTCAGATGATGATCCGAGGTCTTCGTGACGGTTTTCGAGGACGCGCGGGCCCTTTGCGCCCTATTTGAAGTGAGCGGGTGATCTCTTCAGAATAAGGGTCAGATCCTGTCCGGGTAAGACAGGGGCCGGTTGTCCGGTCTTAACCAATCAAAGATTTAGAGCGGGGAATTGATGCGAGTATCGTTTCTGGTGCCGGTTTACAACACTGATCCAGCTATTTTGGCGCTGTGTGTGAATAGTGTGCTGAAAGCCGCGAACGATTATCACGAGGTCATTTTGGTCGATGACGCAACCGATCGAGATGATACGAAAGCGTTCTTGCAACGTTGCAAGGATGCTGATCTTGATAATCTTCAGATTCTTCACAACAGGGAGAACGCTGGGGTTTCGTTCTCACTTAATGCCGCTGCAGCATTGGCCGGCGGTGAATTCTTGTCGCCCGTTGATCATGACGATGTTGTTGTTTCTCAAGGCTTTCATCAGATGCTTCGGAGTTTGCGATATCACGCAGCGCCTTGGGCCTATTCAGATGAGGTACAGGTTGATGCCAAAGGATTTTTAATTCAGCGCTTATACAAGCCTGATTACAGTCCACAGTTGCTTCGCTCCCTTATGTACATCAATCATCTTCAAATTTTTTCTAAAACAATTTTTGAAAAACTGGGCGGATATCGCGAAGGATTCGAGGGCAGTCAGGATTATGATCTTGCGTTACGAATGTGCGAGATCTCGGAACCCCTGCATGTTGAAGAGATAGCCTACCATTGGCGAATTTTGGAGCAGACGCAATCTCGAATTGGAGAGCAGCTAGATCTTACTGCGATTGATCACGCGCTGCTCGCAGTCCAAGAACATTTTCACAGGATGAACAAGGTGGTAGAAGTGAGTCCGGTCATGTTTAAGCGGCATGCCCACTCAGCGCCAGAGCCAATTGGGGTTTACCGGACACGCCTGGTTCCAACCCGGTCTTATTCCGTCTCGATTATTATTCCATGTCGATTGGGCACAACCAAAGTGGTAGATGGCGTTCGACTCGTGTTGCTCAATCATTGCCTGCAGGCTTTAAAACGGTCAATCGGTAACACTGAAGACGTCAGTCTTAAAGGTTCATCTATTGAAGTCGTTTTGGTTCTCAATCATGATGATAATCTCGACGAGGCTCGTGAGGCTCTGACGCGATATGAGCTCGACGGGGTTGCAATTGCTGATCAACCGGGATTTGATTTTTCAAGAAAATGTAATCTCGGCGCTCAGGTATCGCAGGGCGAGGTTCTCGTATTTCTGAACGATGACACTGACATTCAAACTATCGGGTGGGTTGATGGGGTGATCTCAATATTGCAGGAAGATGATGTTGCGTGCGTCGGCGGTATGATGCAAAACACAGATCGATCCGTTCAGTCATGCGGGGACAATGTGGGTCGAGATTCTGCAGTGCATTACGCGCCAGAGCGTAGTGCTGATGGGGTCGGGGATCCTATGCATCGCTATTTGGCTGATCATGAAACAACATCGATTAGCGGTGCTTTCCTGTGCTGTCGAAAGACCGTGTATTTGGATCTGGATGGATTTTCGGAAGCATTTCCCAATAGTTTTCAAGATGTCGATTTTTGTCTTCGTGCGCGAACCAAAGGGATGCGCTGTATTACAGCGCCCAGTATTCGGTTATTGCATTTCGAATCGGCAACTCGAGACGCTCAGGTAGATGCTCAGACGCTGAACGCGTTGCGCTCCTATCATGGCCCCAGTCTTGCCGGCAAGGATTGCTACGCATTTTGGCGTTATCAGCCGATTTACTTTTCAATTTTTTCTTATAACGGCCTAAAATTTCGAGCTTACCTTTATGCGAAGAAGATTGTGAATATCGCTCGACGCGTTGAGAAAACGCTGACCCAAAAGCCCCGTTGCTGGCGTGGCGTTTTGAAGAAAAGCGAATATCGAGTGAGCTAAATTTTATTAATTCCCCACAGAATCAACAGGAACGGAAACGTGAGTCGTGATACCCGATATGATGTTTTATTTGAGCCCGTTACCATTGGGCCAGTAACTGCCCGAAACCGGTTTTACCAGGTACCCCATTGCAATGGCATGGGGCACAACATGCCCAACAGTGTTGCCGCGATGCGGGGCATCAAGGCCGAAGGCGGTTGGGCGGTGGTCGCGACTGAGGAATGTGATATTCATCCTTCAAGCGACGTGCTGCCTTATGCTGAGGCACGATTGTGGGACGAGGGTGATCAGAATCGTCTTGCCCTAATGGCCGATCAAGTCCATGCCTATGATTCTCTTGCGGCAATCGAACTTGTCCACAGTGGCCATAATGTCTCTAATCGATATTCGCGGTTACCGGTGTTGGGTGTCTCTGATAGCGCTGTAAACAGTTTTGATCCTGTCCAAGCCTGTGCGATGACCAAGCGAGATATCGCAGACGTTCGCCGGTGGCATCGTCAAGCAGCAATACGCGCGCGCGATGCGGGTTTCGATATTGTTTACGTCTATGCGGGACATGACTTGTCGCTACCCATGCACTTTATCAGCCGAAGACACAATCGTCGCACTGATGAGTACGGTGGATCGCTTGAGAATCGAGTACGTCTTACGCGCGAATTGCTTGAGGACACGAAAGAGGCCGTGGGTGATCGGTGTGGCGTTGCGATTCGGTTTGCGGTGGATGAGCTTATCGGGCCTGATGGCATTACGAGCGATGGAGAAGGTCGTGAAGTGGTCGAAATACTGGCAGAGCTTCCGGATTTATGGGATGTCAATGTAAGCGATTGGGCTAATGATTCGGTTACCGCCCGTTTTGGGGAAGAAGGGGGGCAGGAGGCCTACGTGTCTTTTGTTAAGCAATTGACCACGAAGCCCGTTGTGGGTGTTGGCCGATTTACATCGCCTGATGAAATGGTGTCTCAGGTGAAACGCGGCGTCTTAGACATGATTGGTGCTGCTCGACCTTCAATCGCCGATCCGTTTTTGCCAAAAAAAATAGAAGAAGGGCGGATTGATGATATTCGCGAGTGTATTGGCTGCAATATTTGTGTGAGTGGCGATTGGACGCAATCACCCATTCGCTGCACACAGAATCCAACGATGGGTGAGGAATGGCGGCGGGGCTGGCATCCGGAGATAATTGAGACCCGCGGCGAAAGTGAGAAGATTCTCATTGTGGGGGCGGGTCCTGCGGGTCTTGAAGCCGCAATGAGTTTGGGTCGTCGAGGTTATGAGGTCGCTTTGGCCGA
>SHBR01000014.1 GCA_004212795.1 Candidatus Thioglobus sp. | reverse complement strand
TGCAAGCTTGGTGAGTGAGCATAATCAGTGCCGTATCTATGAATTCCATATGCAAGCCACTTTTTGGTTCGCTTTCCGCAACAAAGCGGCGATGCTCCTCATCAAACGCCTGGTCCCACCCAATAGAGATGTAATTCTCTCGCCAATCGGCAACATCCTCATAACTCGTTACAAGGACCAGGCTTTCTGTAAAAAGGGGCTCAAATATCACGCCATTAGTGACCTGATACTGATATCCGACGTCAAGCGTGACACCACTCGAAGCGGCGTTCGTCGCGATGAAAGTGCCTGTAGTCAATTCTTTACTCCGAATCCGGCGTTGTGGTTATCACGATTTTGATGATAATAAGATAAAAGTAAATTTAAACTTAATAAATATTATGATAGAAATAATTTATGTCTAACATTGATTCTCAGATCAAGACTTTTCTGGCGGTGGCCCGCCTAGGGAGCTTTCGACGGGCGGCAGACGAGCTTTACGTTACTCAAGCGGCGGTAACGACTCGAATAAAAGGCTTGGAGGACTATCTGGGATTTGCTGTTTTTCATCGGCATCGTCGCGGCGCTGAACTTAATGAACAGGGCGAGCGTTTTATTGATTACGCTCGAAACGCGATTGACATGATTGAACATGGTCGGGAGGCTGCACGTCGAGTCACCAGTTATCGAGCTCATTATCGCTTTATGAGTCAATTCTTGTTGCTGGATGAGCTTGTTCCCGATTGGATGCACTGGATGAATTCGAAAGCGCCAGACGTTTCGCTCTCGATCGATTGCGGTTACTCAATGACGGCAACAAAAGAAATCGCGAATGGCCAATTGGATCTTGCCGTCGGATATCAGTATCAGGTCACCAACGGTGTGATATTCGAGCCTCTCTTTACTGAACGACTGGTGTTGGTGACGAGCTACGAAGATATTGTTGATTGGCGAGAGAATTACATCTCTATTGGGTGGGATCAGGCATTCGACGAGGAGCATCGGCGTTTTGTTGCTGAGAGCAGACCAAAGTGCCGCTTACATGCAGAATTCATCGATACGGCGCGCATTATGCTCACCCAAGAAGCGTGTAGCGCATATGTCGTGGAGAGGTCTGCACGAACGCTGATCGCCTCTGGTGCGGTTCGACTGGTGCCAGACGCCCCTGTGTGGGTACGACCTGCTCACGCTATTTACCCGGCTCGTCCGACACACCCCGATGTTCAGTCAGCTGCACTGGAAGGTGTGAGGGATATTTTCGCTCGGGTAGAGAAATCTCCCGCATGTAAGTTATCGGATGTGACTCTCAGAACTCTCTGATCAGGTGTGGCAATTCACTTTACAAGAAGAGAAGCCACGTAGAGACGCTCGACCACTTTAGCCTCGCTTGTTCAGTCATTACACACTTAGTCGGAATAAACTATGTTGACATCATTGCGGTGAATGGGTAGTTTTATAGAAACTGCGGTCGTTTGTAGGCCAATTTTCCCCCGCGGCGACCCGAGAAGTCGCCACGATGTCAAAATATTAACCATGGAGGAGTAAGGGATATGTATGAAAAACAGAGGGTAGAGCTGAATCGGCTTCAAGAAAAGGTAGCTAAAGGTAAAATTAGCCGACGTGAGTTTATGTCACGGGTTTCGGCGATGGGCCTAGGTGCAATGGCGCCCGGGCTTTATGTTCAGAGCGCTATGGCCGCACCGAAACAGGGCGGTCGATTCCGTCAAGGGGTAACGGGAGGCGCAACGAGTGACGTGATGGATCCGGGTCAGATTCTTGATCATTACATGCTGAATGTGCAATTTGGCCAACTCAGAAACAATTTGACCGAGGTCGCCCCATCTGGCGAGCTGATTCCAGAATTGGCCGAGAGCTGGGAAGGTAGCAATGGCGCAAAGACATGGAACTTCAAAATCCGTCAGGGCGTCGAGTTTCATAACGGAAAATCATTGACTGCTGAAGACGTTGTAGATTCGCTTAATCATCATCTCGGTGAGGAATCAAAGTCGGCAGCCAAGGGACAACTGGGCGCCGTGACATCGGTTAAAGCAGATGGCAAGTACGGTGTCGTGGTTGAACTTTCCGGCGGCGACGCTGATTTCCCGTTTATTCTTACCGACTATCACCTTCTCATTTGCCCCTCCAATGGAGACGGAACGATTGATTGGCAGTCCGGCACAGGCACGGGAGGCTTTACTTTAGTCGAGCACGAGCCAGGCGTTCGTACCCTAACCAAAGCGAATCCAAATTACTGGAAGCCCAATCGACGATTCTTCGATGAGGTCGAAACTCTGCAAATCGCAGATTCTGCGGCGCGGGAAGCGGCCCTGCGAACGGGTGAACTCGATGCGATGAATAATGTTTCTGCAAAAACCGCAGATCTACTGAAACGTCAGCCCGGTATTGTCGTTGACGCGACTAAAGGAAATAAGCAGATCACGCTTCCGATGCTGACTAACGTAGCGCCGTTTGATAACAACGACGTGAGAACGGCAATGAAATACATTGTCGATCGTGAGCAGTGGCTGAAGGTTGTTGCGCGAGGCTATGGCGAATTGGGTAACGATAACCCGATTGGACCTGCTAATTTCTATCGGGCCTCAAACGACGAACTACCGCAACGCGCCTATGATCCTGATAAGGCCAAATATCACCTCAAGAAAGCCGGCATGGACAGTCTGAACGTGAAGTTTCATGCCGCTGAAACAGGGTTTGGTGGATCGATTGATGCAGGCCAGTTGATGGCGGAAACGGCTCGACCGGCTGGCATTAACATTGAAGTCGTTCGCGAGCCGGATGATGGTTACTGGTCTAATGTATGGATGAAAAAGCCATTTTCAGCCTGTTACTGGTCGGGCCGACCCACTGAGAACATGATGTTCTCAACGGTCTATGCCGGAGATGCGGCCTGGAACGACACCTATTGGAAGAATGCGCAGTTCAATAAGCTTTTGAAAATGGGTCGGGTTGAAACTGATCAAAATAAACGTCGGGATATTTATGTCGAGATGCAGCAGATCGTGCATAACGATGGCGGCACCGTGCTTCCGTTGTTCCTGCAGGATATCTTTGCGACTAACGATAAGGTTCGGCATCCGGACGTTATCGCTGGAAACTGGGAACTCGACGGATGTAAGGCAGCGGAGCGCTGGTGGTTCGCCTAAAGTCGCGGTCGCGGTAGTTAAAACCATTAACCCTGGTGTGGCATGCGTGTCGCGCCAGGGTTTTTGGACGTTTGGACATTTAATTTCGTTACAAAACTGAGTTGAGGAGCCCTGGTGTCTTCCGTACTAAAAATCGTTTTGCAACGTTTGGGTCTTGGTCTTCTGACGCTGTTCGCGGTATCGATTATTATCGCGTTTGTCGTGGAGTTGCTTCCTGGCGATATTACACAAGCAATTCTAGGTCAGTCCGCAACTCCAGAGACCGTTGCTGCATTCCGAAAGGAGATTGGACTTGATCGTCCGGCACACATTCGCTATTTCGAATGGCTAGGGGGCATGGTTCAGGGTGATCTCGGCCAGTCCTTGGCCAGTAAGCGAGAGATTTCCGAATTTGTGGGAACCCGTTTGTCGAATACTTTGTTTTTGGGCGGGCTTGCCGCGGCGATCGCGGTTCCTTTAGCGCTCATCCTGGGTCTTCTGGCGGCACTCTACCGAAATAGTATCTACGATCGGATCGTCAATCTCCTGACACTGACCTCAATATCATTTCCCGAATTCTTTGTTGCTTATATCCTGATTCTTTTTCTGTCGGTAAAGGCAGGGTTCTTTCCAGGAATCTCAAATGTCAGTACCGATCTTGCATTTTCGGAACAATTGTTTCGCACAATTTTACCAGCGCTTACGCTTACCCTGGTCGTGCTTGCTCATATGTTGCGAATGACACGGGCAGCGATTATTAATCTGCTATCCAGCCCATACATCGAGATGGCAAGCCTTAAAGGGACAAAGCCATTCCGCATTATTTTTCATCACGCGCTACCGAATGCATGGGGCCCGATCGTGAATGTTATCGCCTTGAATCTCGCTTATCTGGTTGTCGGTGTGGTGGTCGTAGAGGTAGTCTTTGTTTATCCCGGGCTTGGCCAGTTGTTGGTCGATAGTGTGTCGAAACGGGATTTGCCGGTGGTGCAGGCCTGCTCAATAATTTTTGCCGCGGTCTACATTCTGCTGAATTTGTTTGCCGATATTGTTTCTATTGTTTCGAATCCCCGACTGCTTCATCCAAGATGATCATAATGAAACGGCTTTCGAAATGTTAAAGACGCTCTGGTCTGCTCCCCTTACCGCTAAACTGGGTGTGCTGGTTATCATTTGCTACGTTATCGTGGCGGTGCTCGCACCTGTGTTGGCGCCCTATAAAGAGACTGCAATTGTTGGCGCCTCTTATGAGTTGTGGTCTGATGAATATCTGTTAGGCACCGACAATATTGGTCGGGATATGCTGACTCGTTTGATCTTTGGTGCCCGAAACACGATTGGCATCGCTTTTGCGACCGTATTGCTTGCATTTATTGTTGGCGGGACACTTGGCATGTTAGCCGCTATTTTGGGTGGATGGTATGACCTCGTTATAGGTCGAATTGTTGATATCTTGATGGCGATTCCTTCCCTGGTTTTCGCGCTTTTATTATTGACGGTGTTTGGCACCTCTATTCCTTCGCTCATTATTATTATCGCGCTTTTGGATAGCACTCGAGTATTTCGGATCTCCCGTTCTGCTGCGATGAATGTTGTCGTGATGGAGTTTGTTGAAGCCGCACGTTTAAGAGGGGAGGGCATGGCTTGGATTATTCGTAAAGAACTCCTGCCCAATATTACGGCTCCATTATTGGCCGAATTCGGATTGAGATTTTGCTTTGTGTTTTTGTTTATTGCGTCATTAAGTTTTCTGGGATTGGGCATTCAACCACCGCTCGCGGATTGGGGATCAATGGTGCGCGAGAATGCCACGCTGATTACTTATAACGACATCACACCTTTATTGCCTGCTGTTGCAATAGCGGGACTTACGGTTGCAGTCAACTTCGTTGTAGACTGGATGTTGCATTTATCAAGCGGTCTGAAAACAGAGCATCAATAGTTGTATTGATTCCGTAACGTCCGGTGAGTCAGCCCGTTTGGGATGATATTAAAGGTAAAATCTCCAAGCACTATCCTTAACTTATAGCCAATTTGGATAATAATGCCTTGGATATTCCAAGCAGAGATTTTTAACGACAACTTGGGGGTTAACCTCAATTTTTAAACGAAGTGTTCAGGAGAGTGATTATGGATGAGGATGTTTTCAATATTCAGCTGCGTAAATTTCTCAAAAAAGTGGGCATTCAATCCCAGCGCGAAATTGAACAAGCCGTCCGGACAGGGGTCGCGAGCGGAAAGCTTGATGGCACTGAAGTTTTAAAGGCCTCTGTTCAGCTAAAGCTATCAGGCACAGAAGTTGATGTCATGATTGAGGACGACATAAAGCTTTCCTGACCGCGTGACGAATATGAGCGCTGACAGGGATAAGATCGATAATCCGGTTCCGCTGATTGAGATAAATGACGCAACGGTGGTCCGCGGTGAAAACACGATCTTTGACGGACTGAATTTGACGCTAGCGCAGAATGAAAGCGTTGCGATTCTGGGCCCAAACGGCGCTGGGAAGACCACTTTACTTAAATTATTGACTCGGGATTTATATCCAATCTGGAAGCAGAATCCGGTTGTGCGGATCCTGGGTAAGGAGCGGGGCGATATCTGGTCTCTTCGCCGGCAACTGGGGATTATTTCCAATGAGTTGCAAGAGATTTATTCGCCTGAGGTGAAGGGTTATCAAGTCGTGCTTTCAGGATTTTTTAGCAGTGTTGGCATCTGGGGTCATCATTCGGTTTCAGAGAGTCAACGTCAGCAGGTGGATGCAGTGCTTGTCCAACTCGGTATTTCAGACCTCGCGGATCAGGCTTTCGGGGAATTATCTTCAGGTCAGCAACGTCGTTTGCTGTTAGGGCGAGCGTTAGTTAATCGACCGGCTAATCTAATTCTCGATGAGCCTACAACTGGACTGGATCTTGCCGCAACATTTAGCTACTTACAGACCATGCGCGACCTGATTCGATCAGCGTGCGCGCTCGTGTTGGTAACGCATCACATTCATGAAATCCCACCCGAAATTTCTCGGGTTGTCATGCTCAATGAGGGTAAAGTCTGGGCAGACGGCGCTAAGGGAGATGTATTGACCGCAGGCCGACTATCGGAACTGTATGGTGTTGGAGTCGGCCTGGTTGAATCCTCAGGATGGTATCAGGCGGTTCCAGTTTGATTGTGATTGAATTAATCTTTTAGTTATGAGCGCTTTTCTGGTATCTCATCGTAAATGACAGTGTCGTCTCCGTTATAAACTAGAAAGTGACGACCTTTGGCTCGGGCAACCATTGTGACACCTAGATCCTGGGCAAGCTCTAAACCCATACAGGTGATGCCCGAGCGAGAAATCAGCACGGGTACACCCATGTGTGCTGCCTTCATGACAATTTCGGACGTCAGTCTTCCAGTCGTGTAAAAAATCTTATCGTTACCTGAAATGCCATCAAGCCACATCTCACCGGCGATCGTGTCGGTTGCATTATGGCGTCCGACATCTTCGACAAAATAGAGAATATTGGCGCCATCACAAAGTGCACACCCATGAACCGCCCCTGCCGCTCGATAAATTTCATTGTGCGAGTTAATCGTTTTGAGAAGCGCATAAATGGTGGATTGTTTTATTTCGACCCGAGGGAGGCGGGTGTCATAAAGCTTGTCGAGGGTGCAACTGAAAATAGTACCTTGTCCGCAGCCACTCGTAACAGTGCGCTTTGAAATTTTTTCATGCAGATCGACGATGCCTTTTCCCTGCGCGGTCAAAACATCAACCGTCTCCCGTTCCCAGTCAACCTTAACCTCTGCTATATCCGAAATATCATCAATCAATCGCTGGTTTCGGAGGTATCCAAGAGTCAATTTTTCAGGATAGGTGCCCAACGTCATCAAGGTGACCACTTCAGCAT
The DNA here is from genome assembly GCA_004212795.1 of Candidatus Thioglobus sp. GTDB lineage: Bacteria > Pseudomonadota > Gammaproteobacteria > Arenicellales > UBA868 > UBA868. Next base: position 32,829 of record SHBR01000014.1, on the reverse strand, counting down.
CGTCTACTTTTATAGTTAACGGATACTCACCGGCGATGTTAAGCGCTCGTTCTTCTCCAAACTCGTCTTTGGCATTGACTGGCCTGGTAGGGTCTAGCCCCTGATCAGACAAAATCGGCTGATCTATTGGTTGAGTCTTTTCCCCTGTTGAAGGCATGGTTATGTAACGCGTTATATTGAGATAGTTGATGAACCACGGTTATAGTGAGGCTTTCTCAGCCGAGAGGCAACCCCAAGATTTTTGATGAAAAATCGTTTTCCAGTGTCGATCGTAGTTCAGCGGCGATCCTACCCGGATAAGCGCTGGATGGTAGACAGTTGGTCTGCCGTTGGTGTTTTGCCGGCGAAGGAAACAAAAAAAGGGATGTCCTGCACCAGTATTTATCGCGATGAGAAAGATGAGCAATTTCTCCACGAAGGTTACTTTATCGAATTATTTGACGATGAAGCAGAGAGTTACTATGCCAATTTAACTGGCGCCAAGCCTGCCGTATTTGTCATTGGCGCTGAAGACGAAGAAGAAGATACCTTCGAACCTTTGCTTGTGACATTGAGTTATAGCGAGATGACCTCGTATATAGAGGTCGATACACCGGTTTTTGATCTGCCGATTCCAGCGCCGATATATGAGTGGGTTGAGGGATGGGTGCTTGAAAATTATCATCCGGAAAAGAAGCACAAACGAAAAAGAAAAAAATGGGTAGACGAGACCTGGAAACCAATGCGACGGCCAGTTGATCGATGACGATTTGCAGGACAACAATTGATGATGAGTGACCCAGACGAGGCATTTCTAGGGCGTTGGTCGCGTCGAAAGGCGTTGAAGCAGGGAGATGTCGATCTCGAGCCAACCAATGAACCAAAAACTAATGAGCAGGATCTTGATCAGTCTGGTGATGAATCAGTTGACCCACCCCTCACCGATGAAGATATGCCTCCGGTCGAATCGCTCGGGGAGGATGACGACTTCAGTGGATTTCTTTCGCCAGAAATTAGTGAGAAACTGAGAAAGGCTGCGCTCCGAAAATTATTCCACGGCGCGGGATTTAATGTCAGAGATGGACTGGACGATTACGATGACGACTTTACCGTTTTTGAGCCCCTTGGTGATATTGTTACGGCGGATATGCGTCATCAGCAGGAAATGCTTGAGCGCAAGGCGCGCGAAGCAGCCGAAAAAGAAGCCGCCGAAAAAGAGGCAGAGTTGGTAACGACAGGCGATTGCGCGTCGGAGGATCGTGAGCCGGAACCGCCGCCGAATGAGGAAGATGAAAAAATCGACGAGACGCCTTCTGAGATACAAGATAGCGACACCGATAACGGTGTGCCGGACAGCGAGTTGATCAGCAAAAAAGAACTGGAGCACCCCGTCTCGGCTAATCAATTGGGTTTATCGAAAGATAAAGTGGATGAGACTTTTACCCAGAAGTCTGAACGATTGGCCGATGATATTAGCGATCAGGAAAAGAAAATATGAGTACGCAGGACAGTAATGCAGTTCAAGAGTTTCTCGGCATTAATTTACCTCACTTCTCGGCGATGTCTCAGGCGCGAATGAACGCGCTGGGCGAAGGGATCCGTAGTGATGTGACACCCACCTCGCTTGTCTCTTTTAGCTCGTCGGGAATTGTGGCATTAATTGGACCTTTGCCTTCTGCCTTACAGGTTGTAGAGGGGCTCGACGAGATATCCACTTGTGTGGTTATCGCGACTGAAGGAGGGAAGGTAGGTCAAACTGAGACCCGTGATATCAATGGGCGTACGGTAGCGATTATTTTTGGCCGACCTACCTCGATACGTGGCTACCTCGGAAACTTTGAGATTTCACTCAGTCGTGAGGAAGGCGATATTGCAGTGGCCAAATCAATGGGGTTGGCTGACGATGCGATCGATATCGTTCTCGATTTATCACGCGAGCCACTTCTCACCCAGGACGTTCTACCGGTGGGTTATTTTGCCCCGCGTGGTGACAACGATGCTTTACTCATCGCGTGTGAATCGATATCGGATTTAAAAGGTCAATTCCAGAAGCCGCGTTATGTCCTGTACAACGCTGATATATGTGCGCATGGCGCGCGAGGGATTAAGGGTTGTCGGCGATGTCTCGACGTGTGTCCGGCGGATGCGCTTAGCTCGTTGGGCGAAAAGATTTCGGTGGAGACTCATTTGTGTCATGGCTTAGGCGCCTGCACGTCGTCCTGTCCGACGGGTGCGCTGAGTTATAGCTATCCGAATCGAGCAGATTCGTTAAATCAATTGCGCCGCGTGATCGCCAGTTTTCGAGAGCAAACGACTACCGCTCCTAGCATCTTGTTTTTCGGGGGAGACGAAGGCCCGACGGAGCTTTCAGCAGCGGTGAACCATCTGCCGGATGAGGTGATTCCCTGGAAGATTGAAGAGTTGGGCAGCGTTGGGCCGGAGATATGGCTGTCGTGTCTTGCGTACGGTGCAAAGGCGGTGATGATGCTCCAAACATTGGACACACCATCGAGCGTGCTGGCCGAGATGTCTAAGCAAATAAAACAAATGAGCGTACTGATCTCGGCGCTGGGGCAACCAAGCCACGCTATTGGGTTAATCGCTCTTGATGAGCACTTCGAGGCGAACTGCCGACAGTCACTGGACCGCCCTAACAATGAGGAGGGAAGGTTCGCAAGCTATGGCGGAATGGAAGAAAAGCGAGCCGTATTTCGTGCAGCCATCGACCACTTAATAGATGAAGCCGCTAGTGTTCCTGAGAAAATCCCATTGCCGAACGGCACGCCTTTCGGTGAGGTCTTAATCGATTCAAATAAATGCACGCTTTGCATGGGCTGTGTCGCGGTATGTCCGGCAGGGGCGTTGATTGATAATAAGGAGCGACCCTGTCTTTCATTTATCGAATGGAATTGTGTTCAATGTGGTCTTTGTGAGAACACCTGTCCCGAGAAAGCAATTACGCTCAATCCTCGCTTGTTAGCGGACAGCAATGCGCGTATGGCTCGGCGGGTTCTAAATGAGGAAGAGCCGTTTAAATGTGTTGACTGCGGAAAGCCGTTTACGACTCAAAGTATGGTGAGTCGGATGGAGGAAAAACTATCCGGACATAGAATGTTTTCAGGGGACGGGATTAGGCGTTTGAGACTCTGCGAGGATTGTCGAGTTAAAGATATGTTTAAAGATGGGGGCTAAGCAACTGAAAAATAGAAGCCTTAAGCTTTCAATCATGAAATACCCCAACAATAATGCGCCGATATTACTTTCTCTTATTGCTTTCATTAGCCTTGATTATCATTTGAAACATTGGCACAATAGTTTTTGAGTATGAGATGATTTGTAATATAAATGATAATCATTCGCATTTAAAACCGCAATCGAAATGATAAGAAAATAATTTTTTATGAGCCCGCAACCCGCCACATCGATTCTGCCAGAAGAAGAACTTGCGCGATCAGGGGTCTACGCCTTACTGGGCGCCTTGCTGACCGCTCCGTGTTCAGAAGCACTTCGAGATTTTATTGTATCGATTGATGATGAAGGCGGGGGCGCGCGTTCGGCACTGTCCTGGAAAAATTTGAAGGACGAGATTTCGGAAGCGGATCTGGCTGAAACGGCTCAGGATTATCATGATCTCTTTATCGGACTAGGCCGAGGTGAGCTCTTGCCGTATGGATCGGTATATCTCTCAGGTTTTCTTCAGGAAAAGCCACTAGCGGAATTGCGCATTGATCTTGGGCGTCTCGGTTTTGAAGCTCGGGAAGATACTCATGAGCCCGAGGATCACGCAGGTGCACTATGTGAGGTCATGAGCATCATAGTTGGCGCTCCAAATGAATTTTCCTACGATACCCAGAGCGCTTTTTTCGCGCAGCACATGGGGTCGTGGATGACAGAGTTCTTCGATGATTTGATAAAAGCGCGCGAGTTGGGTTTTTATCGGGTTGTTGGTGAATTTGGTAAGGCCTTCATTGAAATTGAAAAGCAGTATTTCGATATGGAGATCTAGCTGAAGGTGCGTTGTTGGAACCTAATTAACTCTTCCACAGCGAGGTAAGAAGAAATGAGTACGAAGCAAAAACAAAAGGCAAAGGGCGCCGTTGGCCGACGAGCCTTCCTCAAGGGTGCGGCAGTTGCAGGTGGAGCCGCGATCTTGGCAACCGGTGAAAGCGCGGTGGCAGCAACAGATCAGCTATCTGCTGATTCAACCGCTGGCGCGGGCTACCAAGAGTCAGGCCATGTTCGGGACTATTACAAAACCACGCGGCTGTAGTTAATGCCTCGTGATTTTTGTCCTAAAACCCATTCCTGAATTTGATTTCAGGAAGAAGGAGGAAAAAAGATGAAATTGATCAGAACCGCGACTGAACCGGCCCCAAGCCTTAAGAAAGAAGGCGCCGGTGAAGCAATTGATCGTCGTACATTCCTGAAACGCTCAGGGGTGACACTAGGGGGTGCTGCAGCCGCCGCTGCGATTGCGCCGACTATGATGCGTAAAGCTGAAGCCGCAACTATTCCATCGGGCGGCGATGGAACCAAAACGGTGCGAACCGTTTGTACCCACTGCTCGGTTGGGTGTGGCATCAATGCCGAAGTAAATAACGGAGTTTGGGTGGGGCAGGAACCGGCCTTCGATCATCCCTTCAATTTAGGCGCTCATTGTGCGAAAGGTGCTGCTGTTCGAGAGCACGGTCATGGCGAACGCCGCCTTAAATACCCAACCAAATTGGTTGGAGGTAAGTGGGTTCGGATTAGCTGGGAAGAAGCGATCAATGAGATCGGCGACCAGATGTTACAGATTCGAGAGCAGTCCAGCCCGGATTCTGTTTACTGGTTAGGCTCGGCTAAATTTAATAACGAGCAGTCTTACCTTTTTCGTAAGTTTTACGCTCTTTGGGGCTCAAACAACGGCGATCATCAGGCGCGAATCTGTCATTCGACCACGGTAGCAGGGGTTGCAAACACCTGGGGCTACGGTGCGATGACTAATTCGTACAATGACATTCATAACAGCAAGGCAATGCTGGTGATTGGTGGCAATCCTGCTGAAGCTCACCCCGTATCGCTTGTGCACTTAATGCGCGCGAAAGAGCGAAACAATGCGCCGTTGATTGTCATTGACCCTCGCTTTACGCGCACCGCTGCGCACGCTGATCTTTACTTGAAGATCAGACCGGGGTCGGACGTCGCGATTATCTGGGGCATGATGTGGCATATCTTCCAGAACGGCTGGGAAGATAAGGAATTTATTCACCAGCGTGTTTGGGGAATGGATGAGATCCGAAAAGAAGTGGCAAACTGGACGCCAGATGTTACCTACGACGTTACAGGCGTTCGGGAAGAGCTGGTTTATCAAGCCGCCAAGATGATGGCGGATAACCGACCGAGTACCTTTATTTGGTGTATGGGCGGTACTCAGCACACTATCGGAAACAATAATACCCGCGCATATTGCAACTTCCAGTTGGCACTTGGAAATATGGGTAAATCCGGCGGCGGCACGAACATCTTCCGCGGTCACGATAATGTTCAGGGTGCAACTGACTTTTGCATACTGTCCCATTCGCTTCCGGGCTATTACGGTTTGTCGGCAGGTGCTTGGAAGCACTGGTCTCGTGTCTGGGACCTGGACTACGAGTGGATTAAAGGCCGGTTCGATCAAGCGAGCTATGAGGGAACAGTAGAGAAACCCAAATATGCAATGAACAGCGCAGGCATACCGGTATCGCGTTGGATCGATGGCGTTCTCGAGGAAAAAGACAATATTGCTCAAAAGGATAATATCAGGGCAATGGTGCTTTGGGGTCACGCACCCAACAGCCAGTCTCGTGGATTAGAGCAAAAGAAGGCCTTTGAGAAACTGGATCTCCTAGTCGTTATTGACCCGTATCCAACGGTAAGTGCCGTTATGCACGACAGGACCGATGGCGTATACCTCTTGCCGGCGTCGACACAATTTGAAACTTATGGTTCGGTGACGGCCTCGAATCGGTCTTTGCAATGGCGGGATAAAGTTATTGAGCCGCTGTTTGAATCAATGCCTGATCACACCATTATGTACAAGTTGGCCAGCAAGCTTGGTTTTGCCAATGAACTGACTAAGCATATTAAGGTCGAAAACGATGAGCCGTTGATCGAAGATATTACTCGTGAGTACAACACGGGAATGTGGACCATTGGGTATACCGGACAGAGCCCCGAGCGCATGAAAAAACAGCAGGCAAATTGGGGCACGTTTAATGTCACCAGTCTGAAAGCTGAGGGTGGACCATGTGATGGTGAGTACTACGGCCTGCCATGGCCCTGTTGGGGTACGCCTGAAATGGCGCATCCCGGTACGCCGAATCTTTATGATCCAAGTAAGCCGGTGGCTGATGGTGGCCTTTGCTTTAGAGCACGGTTTGGGGTGGAGCGTGATGGTGAGAGTCTTCTTGCGAACGGCTCATATCCAGTCGGTTCTGAGATTAAAGACGGTTACCCCCAGTTTGACCACAAGCTGCTTAAGCAACTTGGGTGGTGGGATGATCTTAGCGCTGAAGAGAAGTCGGCCGCTGAGGGTAAAAACTGGAAAACGGATATGTCCGGTGGCATTCAACGAGTGGCAATCAAGCATGGCTGCGCACCCTTTGGTAATGCGAAGGCTCGAGCCGTAGTGTGGACATTTCCGGATCCAGTTCCGGTGCATCGTGAGCCGCTGTACACGAATCGGCGAGATCTGGTTGAAAAGTACCCAACCTACGAAGATCGTAAGAGCCATTATCGACTTCCGACCCGATACGCTTCAATTCAAAAGACCGATTACTCCAAGGAATATCCATTAATTCTGACGAGCGGTCGTCTGGTTGAGTACGAAGGTGGCGGTGATGAGAGTCGATCGAATCCATGGCTCGCAGAACTCCAGCAGGACATGTTTGCTGAAGTGCATCCGAGCGATGCAAACGATAACGGCATACGCGATGGGCAGATGATTTGGCTTGAAGGAGCCGAAGGTGCCAGGCTTAAGGTCAAGGCTCAGGTGACCAGGCGTGTGGCTCCGGGCGTCGTCTTTATGCCATTCCATTTCGGTGGCCATCTTGAAGGAGTCGATCTTCGTAGCAAGTATCCGGAAGGCGCTGATCCTTATGTCTTAGGAGAATCAGCGAATACGGCATTTACGTATGGCTATGACTCTGTCACTCAGATGCAGGAGACGAAGTGCTCTCTTTGCAACATTAGCGCAGCCTAGAGGAGGGAATAAATCATGGCAAGAATGAAGTTTCTTTGTGATGCTGAGCGATGCATCGAATGCAACGCATGTGTAACGGCGTGCAAGAATGAGCACGAAGTGCCTTGGGGCGTGAACCGCCGTCGAGTGGTTACCATCAATGATGGCGAGCCAGGAGAGCGGTCAATATCTGTTGCTTGTATGCACTGTTCCGAAGCGCCCTGTGCAACCGTTTGTCCGGTGGACTGCTTCTATACGACCAATGATGGAGTTGTCCTGCACGATAAGGATATCTGTATTGGCTGTGGCTACTGCTTTTACGCCTGTCCATTTGGTGCGCCACAGTTTCCGGAAACCGGAGCATTTGGGTCGAGAGGCAAAATGGATAAGTGTACGTTCTGTGCCGGCGGTCCTGAGACGGATACGTCGAGCGCTGAATTCCGTAAGTACGGCCGGAATCGCTTAGCCGAAGGTAAACTCCCTCTGTGTGCGGAAATGTGTTCAACCAAAGCGCTTTTGGCGGGAGATGGCGATAAGGTTTCGGATATTTTCCGGGAGCGCGTCATGTACCGAGGCGCAGGAGCCTTACAGTGGGGATGGGGCGTCGCTTACGATAAGCAAGGCCTTAAAGGATAATCTTCGACTGGATGTCTCGATCGGATATGGGCCTGGCGGGCCTCAAAGGCCCGCCAGGCTCGTTTCCGAGTGACTCTAACGATGATTGGATGGAAAGGCGCTCCGGAGTGGGCGCCTTTTTTACAGACCTTAGGTTTGTTGGTCATTTTAGAGGCTACCCGACACGTTGGCTGCAGGTCGGTCATCAACCCAAATACTGAAGATTTCTTATAGCGCTAGCTAAGGAGTAAAAAGTGCGAAGTACAAGATATTCGATATTCTTTCTATGGTTCCTGGCGTTACCGTTACTGGTTGCAATTGCCCCTGAGTACGCGGTGGGCGATCAGGAACCGTTACCAGCGATCAATAATCCAAATCCTGGCAGTGACCTCTGGGAAGCGGTGAGAGGTCGACTGGATTCTCCTGCAATAACTCAGATCGAGGGCTTTGACAGCGCAGTATTGGTCAATCAACAAGGGGAACTCTGGACGACGATCAGAAATACAAAGCTGTTGCCGATCGGTGCGGACGTTCTAATTGTTGTCCTGTTAATGATTGGAGCGGTTTACGCGATCCGAGGTCCGGTTACCGTCAAGGCAGGCCCCTCGGGAAGTGAGATCCCAAGGCATACCGTTAACGCGAGATTCGTGCATTGGTTTCTCGCAGGCCTTTTCATTGTGTTGGGTATAACGGGGTTGGTTCTTTTGTATGGCCGACCTTTATTAATTCCATTGATGGGAAAATCAGCTTTTGGGATGTTGGCGGCGGGCGCAAAGAATGTTCATAACTTTGTCGGGCCGTTGTTTCCCGTAGCGATATTTCTTCTGTTCGTCAATATGGTGAGCAAAAATCTCTATGAAAGGGGTGATCTCAAGTGGTTCGCGCAGGGCGGCGGAATGTTTGGAAACGGCCACGCTAGTGCCGGAAAGTTTAATGGGGGTGAGAAGATCCTCTTTTGGCTGACCATTTTCCTTGGGATTGGGGTTTCTGTTACGGGATATATTTTGGACTTTCCAGTGATTGCGGCCTGGATTGTCTCGACGTTCCCAGAGTTCTCGCAGTATCGCCATGTGATGGAGTTTTCTCATGTGGTGCATACCGTTATCGGAATTCTCTTTATCGCGCTGGTTTTTGGACATATCTTTTTGGCTGTGTTCTTCGTCCCGGGAACCCTTCAAGGAATGGTCGGCGGAAAAGTTGATGCAAATTGGGCCAAGGAACATCACGATCGCTGGTATGCCGAAGTGCAGGCGAACGGCGAGAGAAAATAGTAGTGTTTCTGATGTTTTAGGTAGCCTGACTAGCCAGGACGCGAGATCAAAAGCGTCCTGGCGCTTTTTTGAAGTGTTCAGATCTTGTTGATGCCGAGGGTGCGAATGTGGATTAGTCAGAATTTATGCGCGCCTGCAACTCGGAGTGCGTCGACCGCTAACAGATCAGTCACTCACTGTTATTTTTTTTGGATTCCTTTTTTGCTTGTATGTGGACTGGCATCCTCCATGCCGGCTAGCGCAGGGAATGTTGAAATTTCCAATCTGTCGGGGAAGGCTTCAATACAGGCCGATCAAACAAAATGGATTCTTGCCGTGAAAGCCCGAGATGTCGAGATGTTGTCCGACCTGTTAGACGCGGGGTACCTCGGCGTTAACTCGATAACAGAGAGCGGAAAAACAGCATTGATGGTGGCCGCTCAGGCGGCGAGTAACTCGCTTTGTGCTGATTTAGTTTCTCTAGGTGCCGATGTGGGCGCAAAGAACAAGAACGGTGGAACGCCACTGATGCATGCGTCCGTTGGCGGAAGCCTTGATATTGTTAATTTACTTTTAAGAGAGGGTGCTGACGTCAATGAACGGGCGGGCAATGGGTGGTCTGCCCTTATGCTGGCGTCAGCAAAAGGCTTCTCTCGAATTGTTAAACGCCTAATCCAAGTAAAGGGTGAGCCTAATATTCGGGATGTATTCGGATGGACACCGCTGATGCATGCTGTAGAGCAAAATCGAAAGGATGTTATCGAGCTACTTGTATCGTCGCCAAACGGGGAAATTGATAATAGGAATATTGATGGCGTCACTGCGCTCCATCGAGCCGCTGCACTTGGGTATATCGAAATTGTAAGGATTTTATTAGCTGCAGGCGCAAGAGCGGATCTTCCGGATCAAACAGGGCGCACAGCAGTTGATTACGCGATGGAGTCGGGAAACCTCCAAATCGCTAAAGAGCTTTCTAATTGACAATGAGAACTCAACATAGAATTTGTCGTCCACAGTAATCTTCCAGCCGCATTACTCGGGTTGTATCTTCTATTGGTTTATCGATGTGATCAGTCTTAAATTCAAGCCTCAAACGATCTGCAAATAGTTTAAAAAAGGGCTCGAACATGGTTTCACCGGCGACCCCGACAGCATAAAGATGATCTGTCTGGGGCTCATGCTCGAGTAAAATCGCCGCGAGTGGATTGGGCGCTGGGCCACCGAGTACGCGCCCGCCTTCGGCGGGATCATAGACGCTTCCCTCGGAGCAGCAGAAAATTACCCCTGATCTTTTGTGAAACTTTCGGTCTGCTCCTGCAAATTGAACTTCTTCGCGCCGATAATTAATAAAACTCACTTGGGAAGTAGGGTGACTCATCTTATGAGCACAGATAGCAGAGAATGCGACGATCTGTTGATTCTGTCCTGCTCCGCCGGTCCATTCGTATTCCTCCCCCAAAGCCGTCTGTAACCGAGTGACCGCCTTGACTTGACGATCCAGGCGAATCAAAAAGCATGGAGTCGATATAAAAGGGTAGAAAAATACGTAACTTTGATTTTGGATCAGACGACTGGCTCGTAGGGGATGTCCAGTATTATCCAAAAGGAGAGTGCGATTAAAGAATTCTCCGGACCCAACGCTACCGATGAGTGTCTCGGGATAGGATGCGGCAGTAGCAGCGGCGCCGGCACATAGTTTTATAAAGCTCCGTCGGTCGCTAGATTCCTTGTCGCTCATAATATTTCGGTCGCCGATAAATCGGTTTAAGTCCTATATTATCTTCAGGATTCGATCCTTTCCAGAATCCTTGAAAAGCCCATGATAAAATAATAGGGTATTTTTATCATTCGATGAGTCAAAAGGTCAAATTAACTGATTGCTCGTTTCGTCAGTCGGATGTTCAGGAGAGGTGGCAGAGCTTGGTTTATTGTGACGGTCTCGAAAACCGTTGTACCCTAAAGGTACCGTGGGTTCGAATCCCACCCTCTCCGCCATTTTCAGCCTGTCGCTGTTTTTAAATTTTTCACCAAAACGACTATTATGGACAAGTGTATATTCTGTGATTTCAGCAATAGTGAGCTGATTGAGGAAACTTCGCTTTGTTATGCCAGAAGAGACGGGTATCCGGTTTCAGATCATCATACCCTTGTTATCCCAAAGCGACATGTGGAATCCTATTTTGATCTCGAGGAATCGGAGTTAATCGATATATACCAAATGCTGCGACTGATGCGAGAAAGGATTCAGGATATGGATCCGACCGTTAGTGCGTTTAATGTCGGCGTTAACATCGGGCGAGATGCGGGACAATCAATTTTTCACGTACATATGCATCTCATACCGAGACGACAAGGGGACATCGACAATCCGCAGGGTGGTGTGCGCGGCGTTATTCCCTCGAAACGAACTTATATAAAACGCCCAAAAGAATAATATCCTGTTAGCCAATGGGCCGCAAAGGCTGAAGTGTTCACCGTTGACTAGCCACCCGCAGCTTGAGGAACCGACTCGCCGAGTGCGCGAAGGTTGTTAGCCGCAGCTTGATTACCCTGCGCTGCTGCCTCGTTAAACCAGTGAATCGCAACTGCCCGGTTAGGGGCCACGCCGTCATAGCCATTAAAGTAAAGCCATCCTAGATTGGTCTGCGCGGGAGCATATCCTTGCTCGGCTGCGCGTTGGTACCAGACCGCTGCCGTTCGCTGGTCTTGATCGATAACTAAACCATCGAAATAGTAATCGGCAAGATCAGATTGAGCCCATGCATGCCCTTGACTCGCGGCGAGCTGGATCGGTGCGAGTGCTGCACTAAACATGCGTATCGCCCCTGGTTTATCGCGACCTGTTGCTCGAGCCTCAAGGAGCATTCTCGCAACGCGAACCTGGGCACGAGGATCGTTCTTATCGGCGAGCGGTTTTAGAAATTGGAGTGCTTGAGCATAATCGCCATCGTAGTACGCTTGAATGCCGCTATATAGATTAAGCTGATCTTGTTCGTCTGACATTTGCTGGGCAAGATTTATATTTGCACTTGCTTCTTTTTGAAGACGCTGCTGTTCGGTTAGGAGGTATTTCCGTCGCTGTAATTGTTGATTAAGGCTGAGTGCCGCCTCGTTTTCGGGGTTGATGGATAACGCTATTTCAAGATGATCGGCAGTGCCTTCAAGATCGTTCATAGAAAGAGAATTACGAGCTTGGCGTATGTATATTGCTGAGATATTTCCTAGGCCGTTGCGGGCTCTCTGGTTGCTGCGATCCAGATCAAGGGTGGCGCGATAAAGTGTTAGTGCATTTTCACCGGGAGGGGAGATTAATCGGTTTTCGTTAAACGCGATAAGCGCCTTCGATAATAGTTTTTCAATCTGTTGCTTGCGTTGCCGCTCGGTGATTGCTTTTTCTACTTCAGCATCAATTCTGGCCTGTTCAGCTATCGCTTGCTGGCTTCGTGCCTGTTCGGCAATTCTTATCGATTCATTCTTTAGCCCGAGTGTCTGATGATCAGGAGCGAGTGTCTGAGCGATCGACAGCATCTCGCGTGCGCTGGAAAAATCGAATTGATCAATTAGGCTATCGATCTCAGAGATTATCTGCGTAAGTACGCTATCCAGCCCCAGGCGGGCTTCTTTATTGCTTGGGTCCATTCGAACGACGGCTGCATACTCGCTATAGGCGTTTGCGTCCGGTGGAGATATTAGTGCGCCATTCGCAAGAAACTCTTTTGCCCGCGCTAAATGAGGTTCGCTCAAGCGCGCCAGCCGTTCTGCATCCCGATAAGCATTTACTCGAGCAAGATCGTCGTTGCGTGCAAACTCTGAATCAGCAACTGACGTATTCAACGACCCGAAGTTCGCCGCGGCGATATCGAGCCCTTGTGGCTTGTCTGGGGTAATTGTGTTTCCGCCAATGATTTCAATAGTCGTTGGTGTCGTGTTAGTTCCTGTTGATCTCGGCGGCGTAACGACAATATAAAGACCGGTTAGAACAATAAGAATGATGGCAATTGTCAGTGCGAGTCGGAGGCTTGACCTTTTGATCGGGTTTTTAAACTTAGAGTGAAACTGATCTTTTGCTTTGAAAAAGCTATTCACCAATCGAGCCACTTGGGTATTCAGGAAAAAGAATGTTACAGGCAAAACCTGATTAAGACTGAATGGAGCCTTTGAGGGTTTGTGATTGGAAGTGTTGCCTGCGAGAGTGCGTCGAGCAACTTCAAGGTCGTTAACAATTTCAGATGAACGCGGTGGTTTACTTCCGAGGTCTGGAAGGTCGATTTCCTCTCTAATAACAGTTTGAGAGGAGTTGAAAATAGGTTCTTTTCGAGCGTCCCTGGATTTGGTTGGTCGTGACTTGAACTGTGGCGATGGCTTAGTGGATGTCTTCTTTTCTGAATTTGGCGATAGGAGCGCTGACTTGGTTTTATCCAGCGCTGATACCGCGATTGCGGAGGCGCCCCGAAAACGTTTTGTAGCGGTCTCATCTTTTGGGGTTGAATCTCGTTCTGAGACCGGAGCTTGAATGCCAATGGATGCTGACGAAGCGGGAGGCGGTACTACAGGTAAGTCGTCAACAGAACCCATCTGCTCAACTTCTGTGTTGATGGTGTCACTTAGGCCGCCCGTGTCGACTAAATCATCAGTCAGTGTGTCGGCATTCTGGGGTCGATCGCCTGGCTTCAGCATTAGAAGGCTTTCGATTAACGACAGTGTTGGACCGGAAAAAAAACCTTTCCCGAGAATGTTGGCCGAAGTCAGGGGATCCGGGGTTTGTTTATCCACTGCATCGAGTCGAGTAAGTGCGTCAGGAGGATTAACCCTGCACGCCCCCTGATACAAAATGGCGCCTAGCGAATAGTAATCGGTCCATTTCCCTAAATGGCCGCGAAAACTGGCAAGTTCGGGGGCTCGATAGTCATGAGATGCGGTTAAATCTTCAGGAGGATAGTGAAGCTTATCTGTTGAGAAGCCACAGATAAGTAATTTGTCTTCTTCCGCAAGCAAGATGCGCTCGGGTGTTAATTCGAGATGTAATAAGCCGGCATGGTGTGCGGCCTCGAGATAGGTCACGGCTGATTGAAGAATCGTTTTTAAGTTTTCTTCGGGTAAACGTTGTCCGGTAGCTAAAAGATCGGCAAGGCTTGCCTTTACGGGTAGCTCGACCGAGTACCACGCCGCGCCATCGTTTTCCTCATAGCGCGCTACTCGACCAGGATGGTCTAACTGACTTAGCACGCGCGCTAATAATAAAAATTCAGTTAAACCTTGTTCGTAGTCGTGGTTAAATTTTGAATCGCATAACAGCAAAGAGACACCGTCAACGTCTCGCACCGCGAATTGTTGGGGAAAGAATTCCTGAACAACAGTGCGCCCATCATTGGCAAGATAGGTATAACCGCTGTCAGATGTGACGAGAAGTCTGCTAATGACATTAGGGCCAAGCCGGGTCCCATCAGCCATCGGGGCAGGTACATACTCATGATCGATAACCGATTTTTCAGTCGTTGAAGACTGAGATCCAATATTGATTTCGATTTCCGAGGTCATCGAGCCGCCACTAGTGATGCAGAGGGGTGTAGTGCGACGGGCGTCTCATCCCTGAATCCAAACATTTTTTTAACTAAAAAAGGGATGTTTTTGGGTTTTCTCAGGTCGATCATCGCGCTTGGTTTGGTCTTATTTATCAGGCTTCAGCAACGATGCAAGAATTAGGGTAATTGATGCGCTCTATAATACCTTGATTAATTGAACGAGAAAATAACCTGACGCATATTTTTCTTCAGAAACGGCGCAGTCGACACTCATGAAGCGAGTAACAACACCTCCAGCGATTGATGACAGGCGGTCGCCACAGGCGAGATTGAGTCAATGCATCTGAGTCAAAGAATGGCGCGTGTTCAGCAACCCATCATTCCTGTGATTGGTGACTGGATTCGTGCAAATCCCAATACAATTTCTCTTGGGCAGGGGATTGTTCATTACTCACCCCCACCCTCGATTAGTGACGCGATTGCACGATTTTGGGATGATCCCTCTGCCCATCAATATGGGCCGGTAGAAGGTCTTGACCCTCTTCGTGATGCGATCGCCGAAAAGCTTGAGACGGAAAATAGGATGTCCTTGGGTCACCGCGCCATTGCAGTCACTGCGGGAAGTAATATGGGTTTTTTGAACATGTTGCTGGCGATTACCGATCCGGGCGATGAGATTATTTTGCCGAAGCCGTTTTACTTTAATCAGGAAATGGCAATCCGGATCGCAGACTGTGTTCCCGTGACGGTGCCTACAGATGTCAACGGCGCGCTGGACGTTGAGGCCCTCAGCCATTCGATTTCCAGGAAGACGCGGGCAATCGTGACCGTGTCTCCCAACAATCCCACAGGCGTTGTTTATTCGGAGCGATCACTGCGAGCAGTAAATGCCTTGTGCAAGACTAACGATATTTATCACATCAGTGACGAGGCTTATGAATATTTTCTTTACGATGGGGACAAGCATTTCTCTCCCGCCTCAATCGAAGGGAGCGAAGGGCATACTATTTCACTTTACTCCTTGAGTAAGGCCTATGGATTTGCCAGTTGGCGAATTGGTTATGCTGTGATCCCGGAAGAACTCTTTGGATCGTTGCGAAAGGTTCAGGACACAAACGTTATTTGCGCAACCGCAATTTCACAGTACGCTGCGCTTGGTGCGCTTCAAGCCGGGCCCGCGTACTGTGAGCCATTTGTGGCTGAAATGGCAAGTGTTCGCCAACAAGGCCTCGACGCATTTGATACGATAAATAATCGGGTGCGACCGCTTCTCAGTACGGGCGCTTTTTATTTCTTTGTCGAGGTGCCAGATTATTCGGGTGATGATTTGACGCTTGCCCGACAGCTTATTGAAAAATTTGGCGTCGCTGTAATTCCGAGCAGTGCTTTCGGAGCGGTCGAACATTGCGGCTTCCGTGCGTCTTACGGCGCGCTCAAAACTGACTCAGCGATAGAGGGGTTGGAGCGCCTGATTTCAGGCCTCAGTCATCTCACCTAGCTTATTCAGTTTGCGTTGAGCGGTTAACTCGGATACCCTTTGGCGCGCTGCGGAGAGGTGGCTGAGCGGTTGAAAGCGCACGCCTGGAAAGTGTGTATACGTTAATAGCGTATCGAGGGTTCGAATCCCTCTCTCTCCGCCAAATTGCGTTCCTCTCAATGACCACTATTGAGCGAGATACCGAGAGTCAAGGGGTGCCCGGTTGCGTGAGCGGCGTTAACTATTCCCAAGTTGCAAAATTCCATGTTTTGCTACCCGTCATGACATCTCTGGCCTTGACCAGACTACAATTCAACGGTTGAGTTTACGTCTTAGGGCAGGCTTTTTCTTTGACTTCAGAAAATCGACCCATCACGATTATTGGTGCAGGAATCGTTGGAATTGCCACCGCATATTATTTGGCTCGGAATCACAGCCGAACGAATATCACGCTCGTCGATCAGTTTCAGCCAATGTCGTTCACCTCGGCTCAATCGGGGAATAACTTTAGAAACTGGTGGCCGCATCCTGCGATGGTATGCCTGACGAACCACTCCATTGATTTAATGGAGCGGATCTCTCGTGATACCGATAATCGTATTGGCATGACACGTCGGGGTTATGCGATTGCAACCCGGGAGAAAAATATTGACACCCTCGTGTCACAACTGCGTAGCGGTCTCGGAGATGAATCGCACACTCTGGTCCGTTATCATGATCAAGCCGAGGCGCCAAGATACCTCGGATCTAGCGGCCCTGATTGTAGTCCGGACGTAAACGGCGTTGATATATTGTGTAACTACGGTTTGATTCGGAAACATTTTCCTCATTACGATCCGGAAGTGCAGACTGTTGTTCATATTCGTCGAGGCGGTGACATCAACAGTCAGCAGTTGGCGACATATATGCTCGAATATCTGAAGTCAGTAGGCGCGAAATGGCTGATGGGACAGGTTCGGGAAATCAATCCGGGAAATAACTATCAAATTGAAATTGATACCGGTTCTAGCTCAATGGAACTGTTCGCAGATCAAATTGTCAATGCAGCGGGTCCTTTTGCAGGCGAGATTGCAAAGTGGGTTGGCGTTGAGCTTCCAATTATTAATGTTTTTCAGCAGAAGATTGCTTTCGAGGATCATCTCAAAGCGGTTCCGCGAAATCAGCCTTTCTCAATTGATCTCGATCGTCAACAAATTGATTGGTCAGATAGTGAACGATCAGCTCTGAGAGATGATCCCCAATTTGCCAAGTTCGCTGGTGATATGCCCGGTGGAATTCACTGTCGACCGGAGGGTGGTGATGGCGGGAAGTGGATTAAGTTAGGGTGGGCGTATAACGAGGAAGCAGCTTTGAATATTGATGATCAACCTCTAGATGCTCATTTTCCAGAAATTGTGCTCCGAGGTGCAGCCAGACTTACCCCTGGTTTGCGTTCGTATTACGGACGGTTGCCCCAAAAATGTCATCATTATGGTGGTTGGTACTCAATGACCGAGGAAAATTGGCCATTGATTGGCAGGATGGGGCCAGAAGGCGCCTTCATGAATTGTGCAACGTCAGGTTTTGGAACGATGACAGCGTGCGCGAGCGGTGAACTTTGTGCCGCTACGATTTGCGAAGCTCGTTTGCCGAGTTATGCGGAAGCGTTCTCGCTGGCTCGGTATGAGGATTGGAGCCAGATAGACGAGCTTCGCGCATCGAATAAGGGTATTTTATAGCTGCTGATGATTCTGTAATCGGTTAGATCACATCAGCCGTCGTAATTGATACTTCCATTCTGTCGGTGCCATAGTCGATAAAGATGACGTCTCTTAACAGGGTCGGTACTGTCTTCGAATCTTGAGCGATAGTGTCCGAGTTCGTGATTATTGAGATACTGGATTTGTCCACGCACTAGGGGGGCCTCGACCCATAGGTCGGGACAAGTTGTTACGCGCTCGACGGCATCGAGGGCTTCGATTAGCATTTGATCCATTTGCGTGTCCGCAACCTGATACCCTTTGCGAACCAGTGATGTGTTTGCCCGACAGCGGAGCCTGCCGTTTTTCCACGAGAAAAAAGGTGCCCACGAGGTTTTAGGAGCGTTTTTATGGTGTTCAGCTTGCCTGTCAAACAGCATGGGCTTAAAGAGTCGTTGTAACTGGCAAGGAAAGTTGGCTTCCAAACGGTTATGAACGGTATAAAGACTGCAAAACCGACTCAGCCCGCCGGATTCAGCGGCATGCTCACAAAAAAGTCCGACATAGTCGGGCACTCTCACCCCAAATGCGTTGTCGGTGTGGAAATTAAGCTCAACTGAAGTCGCTGAACCTCTAACGCCATAACCAAACTCCTGGCCGGTATCTATGACGTCATAAATCATGGTGCCGTCCCATTTTTGGGCAACGTTAGGTCCGATGAGTTGGCCGAGTGTCCAATAAATATCAATCATTGTTTGAATTTCGAACTCAGCCATTGGCAGACAATCTAGAACTGCAAATCCAACACCGTGGTCACAGATCGCCTTAATTTTTTGGTAGACAGCAGTCAGGCTTGGAAGGTTGAATTGGTCGGGGTGCCGTAATAGTGTCGGCAATCGCGTTTCTGCCATCTGTTCTGCCATTGCACGAATTTCGCCGAGAGCGTCATCATTTAAATCGACACTCCAGTCCTGCTTCCTGATCTCAGTCGCTATCCACCCACGGTTGGCGCAGGAAGGCGTCCGCGCGACGTCTTCAGTTGATTCGTTGGATAAGTCAATGAAACCCTGCATGACGTTTGATTTATTTTTTCCTTCTAGAATTCAGTTTGATTGGTAAGCATTAATCAGAGGCTTACTTGCGTCGATACTGATAGTTTTGGCCAAAACGTTCAAGAATATAGTCACCATATCGTATCGGATCTGAACGGTTATCAGAATTTCTGATTTCCACTAACGGATTTATTTTCGCGTCAAAATCAGGATCGAAAAAGAACGCCGTTGATTCTCGAGGCTGCGGACCCAAGATAACGCGATGTGGAGTAGATTTCCATCGGCCATTTGAAATTATAGAAAGCATATCCGCTACATTCAGGACTAGTGTATTCGGAACAGGATTTACCGGCATCCATCGGCCATTTGAACTTAGCACCTCAAGGCCAGCCGTATCGTCCTGGAGAACAAGTGTCATAAATCCATGATCGGTGTGGGGTGCAGACCCAAATGGCGCGGGAGAATCATTTGGATTCAAGGGAGGATACTTAATCAGGCGAAGGAAATAGGTGGGGTCATTGAATAGCTCTAAAAGCGCATTCGGACCCAAACCCAAAGCAACTCCCAGTCGTTGCACAAGTTCTAACGACAGTTTCTCCATTGCTTCGGCGTACGCTGTACAGTGCTTTTTAAGTTCCGGAATCAAGGTGTCAGGCCATTGATTGGGTCCAAATAGTTGAGATCCAAATCGGGGATCGCTCGGTAGTGTTTCTCGCATCACCATAAATGATTCTGAGCGATTGGGCTGTGCTGCGGATTCAATCGATGATGTGATGGTTTGGCTTGATTCGGATTCGATATAGCCTCGGTGGTAAGGATTGATCTTAAGGCGTTTCTTTTTAGCGATTGGCAACAGGTGAAATTTGCGAGCGCTATTTAAGAGATTTTGGGTAACTTCAGTAGCAATGGTGTGCCCACTGATGTAACAGAATCCGAATTGACTCAGAGCGGCATTTAGCAATGTAGCGATAACAGGATCATCAACAGCTGAGGTTGATGAGCGGATATCAACGATCGGGATAGCATCGGGCATAGAAAACTAAAATGGAAAGTTCTGTGGGATCTGACAGGGTACAGATTTTGATTATGGGTGTATCAGTAATTTTTAGTCTAATAGCGCCAGTTAATCCATTCAAAAATATAAAAAATAACAAGCGTTTAGGCTAAACTCGCCCGACTAAAAATTCTACCTCTTTTAGGATTACGTATGCAAAACGGGCAGGAAAGATCAGTGCCAGGAGAAAATATGAGCGAGAGCGCGACAAACATTAAATACCGCGCGTTGATTTTGGGCGCGTCTTACGGGTCGCTCCTTTCGACAAAGCTCATTATGGCTGGACACTCCGCAACGTTAATTTGTCGAGCGTCAACCGCGACTATTTTTAATAATGAAGGCTCTTTGGTCAGAATGCCGATCAAAGGGCGCGAAGGGCTCTTTGATATTCAGTCTGGACCGCTCCCGGGCGATCTGGATGCTGCTTCGCCAGAGGGTGTGGACCCTTCGCAGTACGATTTTGTGGTGCTCGCTATGCAAGAGCCTCAATACAGCGCAACCGGGGTACGGGAATTAATGGATCGAATTGCGAAGGCCGGCGTGCCATGTGTCGCAATTACCAACATGCCATTGCTGCCATTTCTTCGTCGGATCCCCGGTCTTGATACCGATACGCTACGAGACTGCTTTCACGACGCGTCGATATGGGACGCATTTGATCCAAGTCTAATGACGCTCTGCAGTCCAGATCCTCAGGCATTTCGTCCACCTGAAGAGCAACCGAATGTCCTTCAGGTCCGGTTACCCACTAATTTTAAAGCGGCACGTTTCTCCTCGGATCAGCATACCGACATGCTGCGTCAAATTGAAGCTGATATTGATTCCGTTCGGATGGAGTTATCGGCGGGAGAGCAGGTTGAGGTTCCAGTGAAGTTGCGAGTCTATGAATCGTTATTTGTACCGTTAGCAAAATGGGCGATGTTAATGGCGGGCAATTATCGTTGTGTACAGATAAATGAGATGCGTCCTATCAAGGATGCGGTTCATTCGAACCTTGTCGAGACCGAGGCGGTTTATAATTGGGTCGTCAAACTCTGTTGTGGACTTGGAGGCGAAGCCTCTGACTTTGTGCCGTTTTCGAAATATGCAAAGGCAGCTGAGTCACTACTCAACCCCTCGTCGGTTGCAAGAGCACTTGCAGGCGGCTCGCAGAGTATTGAACGGGTTGATAAGCTCGTTTCGCTTATCGCCAAGCAACGGGGGCAAAGTCTTCAAACCGTTGACGAAACCGTCACCGTGGTCGAGGACTGGCTTTCGCGCAACCAATCCCGGTAATTTCTGAGACCTCCAATTGGCTTTTATGCGAACCCGGTGAGTGATGGGCGCTGCGCTCAGGCGGGCAGATATCGACTGGCATTAAGTTCGTGGGTTCCCAAATAACGGCGTTGCGCCTGAAGGCACGTTGTGGAAGGGCAAGGTTTTTCCGGTTTCTGTGGTCAAGCGGTCTTCTGATTCGGGGCAGGGATTGAAGCCGGCGCCGCGGGATCGGCCGAGTTGGCTTTCCTCTCCGGGGGCATCATTAATAAAACACCCCTTTTTGGTGGTTTATTTCAAAAATATATGGTATTTTGTATACCAGTTTGAAAGCGTTGTTACAAAACGTGTTTTCTAGATTAATTTCGGACAGGAAATAAGTGTAATGCGAGCTGTAACCCAAGCTAGTTTTGGCGGTCCTGAACAGTTAAAAATCGATTCGATCGACAAACCGATTCCCGCAGCCGGACAGGTTCTGGTGAAGGTGATTGCGACGAGCGTGAATCGTCCGGATATCATTCAACGACAGGGTAACTACCCACCGCCTCCAGGTGATTCTGAGGTCCTGGGCCTTGAGATTGCCGGAGAAGTCGCTGAGGTGGGCTCCGGGGTTTTGCGATGGAAGGTTGGCGATCGGGTGATGGGCTTAGTTGGTGGCGGGGGGTATGCAGAGTTCGCAACCGCTTGGGCGCATCATCTCATGACAGTCCCTGAAACCCTAACCTGGGCACAGGCAGCAAGTGTGAGTGAAACTTATATCACGGCTCATCTTAATATATTTCAGTGCCCGGGCCTGTTAGATGGTCAGAGCGCTCTTCTTCATGGAGGTGGAGGAGGGGTCAATATTGCAGCCATTCAACTTTGCCAAGCACTGGTGCCCGGAAGCGCTTTGTTTGTAACCTGTTCTCCGATGAAGGTTGATCGGGTTAAGGCTTTGGGAGAAATACATGTCATTGATTATCAAAATGAGGATTTCGCGGAGATATTAAAGGAGGTGACAAAAGGCCACGGGGTTGACCTAATCCTTGATCACATCGGGGCCGCTTACCTGGAGCGGAACTTAAAATCGCTCTCAATTGGCGGGAGTCTTGTGTTGATTGGTGTGATGGGTGGCGTTAAGAGTGAGATCAATCTTGCGCAATTAATGGTTCGTCGCCAGAAAATCTGTGGCTCTGTTCTAAGGCCGAGATCAGTTGAAGAAAAAGCGCGAATCACCCAGAATTTTTACCAACAAGCGCTGCCGCACTTTTTAAATGGAAATCTTAGTCCGGTTGTTGATCAGGTATTCCTGCTGGAAGACGTCAGGAAGGCGCACGAGTTAATGGATGCGTCCGGCCATTTCGGGAAGATTGTGTTGCAAGTTGACGCCTCAATCTCGATTGTGTGATCTACTCTCACGGCAAATGACAAGCGTCAGAATTCAGCATGTATCTATTTGAATATCAGGCAAAAGAACTGATGCGTCAGGCCGGGATTTCGGTTCTGCCAGGGGCAGTAGCCACCACGGAATCTCGGGCAGTTGCAGCCGCTGGCGAATTGGGTGCTGGTCCATGGGCTGTTAAAGCCCAGGTACTGGCCGGCGGCAGGGCGCAAGGATTTTTCAGTAATGATCGACATCTACCGGGCGTCGTATTCGCTGAAACCTCCCTCGAGGTAGGCAGCGTTGCTCAGTCGATGTTGGGATCGGTCCTGATCACCCCTCAAACCACAAGTGAGGGTGAAATGGTTAACGCGGTTTACATTGAACCCGCAATAGCGGTGCCTCAAGAAGTTTTTTTAGCAATGCTAGTTGATGGAGAAAGCGGCCAGATAGTTTGTTTGTTAAGTAAAAAAGGTGGGCAGAATGTTGAGCAGTCGGTTGGAATTGACCCAGACTCGCTGATCCGATCCAATCTGGGTTCTGGAGAGATGCTCACAACCGAAGCAAGTCTTGAGATTGCTAAGAAGCTTGAATTATCCCCCTCTGCTACTGAAGGCCTCAGCGTTGTTTTGAAAAAACTTCACCGATTGTTTATCGAAAAAGACCTTTCCCTAATCGAAATTAATCCGCTCGGAATTCGACAAAATGACGCGTTGATTGCTTTAGACGCGCGGCTAACCGTTGATGATAACGCGCTTTTTCGTCAGTCAAAAATGGCCGCATTGGGCTCAAGGTCAGCCTCAAGTTCTGCTGAACAAATCGCTCTTCGGGAAGGATTTAATTATGTACCGCTCGATGGCAATGTCGGCACCTTTTCCAGTGGCGCGGGACTCGCAATGGCAACGGTAGACGCGGTTGCAAATTGTGGTGCGAGACCTGCGAATTTTCTTGACGTACCACCCGTGCTTGAGGTGAGTCGGGTAAAGCAGGCTTTTTTACTTCTTTTTTCAAATCAAAAGATTAATTGCCTGATTGTTAATGTTTTTGGCGCGGGAATTATGCGGTGCGATACGATCGCAGATGGGTTATTGCTTGCACATCTAGAGGCGCCTGTTGGGATTCCTATCGTGATGCGTCTTGCAGGGACGAATTCAGAACTCGCAATTTCTCGTCTTGAAAAATCGGGTCTTCCTATTCAATTTGTCGAGAATCTTGAAGCGGGAGCAGGAAAAATTGTTGATATCGAGGGGCAGAATGGAAACACCTCAACTCATCCGAGTTGGGCCAAGAATGCTTGGTTACGAATTCGAAATTTGATTTGAAATAACAATAATGGCCATTTTAGTTAATGCTTCAACAAGGATTATCTGTCAGGGAATTACCGGTCGGCAGGGTTCATTTCATTGTGAGCGAGCAATCGCGAGTGGCACGAACATTGTTGGAGGGGTTCGAAAGGGAAAAGGGGGCTCCCGGCATCTTGGGGTCCCCGTATTTGACTCGGTTGACGAGGCGGTCGAAGTGACTCAGGCTAATGCGAGTGTAATTTTTGTGCCGCCAGCGAACGCAGCGGATGCAATTATTGAAGCAGTCGATGCGGGATTGGAACTGGTTGTATGTGTGACAGAAAGAATACCAGTGCTTGACATGGTTCGAGTCAGGCATCGCCTTAACACGAGTTCAACCCTATTGGTTGGGCCAAATTCCCCCGGAATTGCGGTTCCTGGGGTAAGCACACTTGGAATAATGCCGCAGGGAATTTTCTTACCAGGCAGGATCGGCATTGTTTCTCGCGCGAGTACGCTCACCTATGAAGCTGTAGATCAAACAACCCGAAATGGACTTGGACAGTCTACTTGTGTGGGGGTTGGCGCGGATCCAGTTGTTGGCGCGTCTGTTGTCCAATGCCTGGAGAAATTTATGCGAGATGAACAGACCGAAGGGATTATTCTCATTGGGGAAGTGGGAGGGACGTCAGAAGAGCGAGCCGCTGAGTATCTATCTTCTTTAACGCATCGAAAACCTGTGGTGGCCTACATTGCGGGGCAAACTGTGCCGGAGGGGCGACGAATGGGTCATGCGGGCACGATCATCCATTATGGTACCGGAACTGCAGAATCGAAGATTGGCGCGCTTGGGGAGGCCGGCGTAGCAGTCGTTTCATCCCCTATTGATATCGGTCAAGCAATGGCGGATCGACTCCCGTCTCGACAAAACACCTACGCCTAATAATTGGACATCGAATGTCAATCTCTGTGACACCAATTGAGGCGAACAGCAGTCTAAAAGAGCAGGTATTCAAGAGCCTGCGCGCGGCTGTTGCAGGGATGGATATCTATTCCGGAGCGGAACCCCCCCGCCTTGATGAGCGGAAATTGGCGGAAAGTCTTGGGGTGAGTCGAACCCCCGTTCGGGAAGCAATATCGCGACTCGAGCAAGCAGGCCTGGTCAGGCATGTGCCTCGGCGTGGCACGTTTGTAGTACGGAAAACAAAAAAAGAAGTGTTGGAGATTATTTATGCATGGGCTTCTTTGGAAAGCATGGCGGCGCGTCTCGCCACCTTCCGAGCTGACGACCAGGAAATTTTAGGCCTGAGGGACAAATTTGGGCCCCAGTCAGAATCAGATGGACGCGCACCGATTGACGAGTATTCGCGGACCAATATCAACTTTCATCAGGCAATTGTTGCCTTGGCGCATAGCGACTTACTCACTGATTTGGCCGACAGCCTGTTTATACATATGCGTGCAATTCGATCCCGCGCTATTCATGATGGTGATCGGGCTCAGCGTTCCGTTATTGATCATGCACGCATTATTCAGGCAATTGAAGAGCGAGACACATTAACTGCCGAAGCGCTTGTGCGAGATCATGCATTGAATCTCGCGGAGCACGTGCAGAAAAACGTCAATTACCTCGATTAGTTCAGAGCGAGTCAAAAAATATCTTTTTCTTAATACCATTGCAACGGAGAAATTCTTATGAAAGCACTTGAGGGTGTCCGAATTCTTGATATGACGCACGTCCAATCGGGACCGACCTGTACACAGTTACTGGGATGGTTTGGGGCTGACGTCATAAAAGTTGAGCGTCCAGGAGTTGGAGATGCGACCCGTGGCCAACTCCGGGATATTCCAGATGTCGATAGCCTTTACTTCACGATGCTTAATCACAACAAGAGAAGCATTACATTGAATACGAAGGATGAAAAGGGTAAAGAAGTTTTTACCCGATTAATCGAAACATGCGACGTTATGGTTGAAAACTTCGCTCCAGGCGCACTCGATCGTATGGGATTCACCTGGGAGCGAATCCAGGAAATCAATCCTCGGATGATTTACGCATCGGTCAAAGGCTTTGGCCAAGGCCCTTATTCAGAGTGCAAAGTTTATGAGAATGTTGCACAGTGCGCTGGCGGTTCCGCATCAACGACCGGTTTTCTAGAGGGCCCGCCCACGGTAACAGGTGCCCAGATTGGGGATTCCGGTACAGGCCTTCATCTAGCCTTAGGCATCGTTACCGCGTTATATCACCGTGAGCACTCGGGCCGAGGGCAGCGGGTGCTTGCGTCTATGCAGGACGGCGTTCTTAACCTTTGCCGCGTAAAACTTCGAGATCAGCAGCGGCTTGACCACGGTCCTTTAACGGAATACTCCCAGTTTGGTGAGGATATCCCCTTCAGCGATGCAACGCCACGAGCGGGTAATGATTCAGGAGGTGGACAGCCTGGTCGAATTTTGAAGTGCAAAGGATGGGAAACTGACGCAAACGCTTACACTTATTTCATTACCCAGGCAGCAGCTTGGGGAAAGATCTGCGACGTCATCGGACGCCCGGAGTGGAAAGAAGACCCCAATTTTTCAACGCCTCCTGTACGTTTGCCACGACTTAATGAAGTTTTTGAGGCCATCGAGCAATGGACGATGACGAAGACCAAGTTTGAGGTAATGGAGGTCTGTAATCCTCTCGATATCCCGGTGGGCCCGATTCTTTCCATGAAGGAGCTTAGCGAGGAGCCGTCGTTGCGAGAGACGGGCACGATCGTTGAGGTAGATCACCCAACGAGAGGAAAATATTTGACGGTGGGGAACCCGGTCAAGCTTTCAGATTCCCCTGTGGAAGTGGCACGCTCGCCTTTGCTTGGGGAGCATACTGCGGAAATTCTTCAGGAAGTACTTGGGTATAACGCGGAACAAGTATCACAGCTCCGTGGTAGCGGCGTTGTCGGGAAGGAAGAGTACAGCGTCTGATTGCAGATCGCTCTGGATCAGTTTAAAAAGCACTGTCTTTTTATTGAAGTAAGGAACTTTTCTCTAGATTGACGGTGCCTTTTATTTTCTGGCCATGCACTTGCTGAACCTGTATTGGCAGATACAGGTTTTCATCTGCAAACCAGTAATACAGTTCTCGTGAGCTATTTCGGTCAATAAAAAAACGGCTCGTGCTCACAGCGTAGTCTCCGGGATATAAAGTTTGGTTGTCTTTCTCGATGAAGCGATACTCTCGAACGCGATGACCTTCGTTCACTTCCATTGAAAAATCTTTATTGCCTTCAATTAGATTAAGTCGAGCCATCAACTCAAAGCTAAGGGGATCTTGGATGCCAAGAGAAATTGGAAAGCTTTGTGCCTCCCCTTTTGCATAACCCGAACTCATGCCCGTTTCCCAGTTAAACTCAATTTTAATATCGCGCTTGGGGTTAGGTTTTTTTTCACTAATGGTGTAGAGAGATGGTCGGACGACACCGTCGACAATCGAAAAACGTGAGACCTCGTATACCGGGCCATACCCAGAGAGTCGTGCGACGCCTTTTAGCGTGGTGATTGCATTCAGCACATATTCGTCACCAACCGTCTCGAGGGTGATCACTCTTTTTGCGTTAAATCCTGAGTAATCAACAGCATACTCAGCGCGGTAAGGCGAGAGTAATTCGATTTCGGTACTGGACTCACCCAGTTGCGGAAAAAGAAGTAAGGCCAAAACGAGAGCGCGACCTCGAAAAGATCGACGCAGTTTTTTTGTGGTGGATGACATTGAGATGCGAGAAATTGCCTTAGTGTGGATTATCAGTGACGCGTTAATTTTAAGGTAAAGTTAAACCGATGAAAATTAAAGTATTAACGTACAACATACACAAATGTGTTGGTGGTGTCGATCGACGTTATGATTTAGGTCGTATTGTTGAGATTATTAATCATCATCAGCCTGACATTGCTTTATTGCAGGAAGTGGTCCGCCATAGCAAGTCGTTAGGTGACACCCTTCAGGTGGATGTCATCGGGGAGGCGATTGGCCTTTCCCATCGGGTTTGGGTGCCAAATGTGCGAGTGTCGGAGGCAAGAGGTTACGGCAATGCAATTTTCAGTCGTTGGCCTCTCATCGAATCTGTCAATATTGATTTAACAATTGGACCCAAAAAGAAACGTAGCGCTTTGTATGCCCGGGTTCGCGCGCCAATTTTAAGTCAGCGGTCTGGACAGACTCAGACCCGAAGCCTTCATCTGTTCAACCTTCATTTAGGGCTGTCAGGAATAGAGCGGCGGATGCAATTGAAGAAATTACTGTTACATCCGAGTCTGCAGCGGGTTGCAAAAAATACCCCCATTATTGTCGCGGGCGATCTTAACGATGTCTGGGGCAGTCTAGGTCGCCAGGTCATGGGCCCTGCGGGATTTCGTGGGGTTCGACGAAAGCCAAAGACGTTCCCAGCGTACGCACCGGTGCGTCCACTAGATAGCCTTTACGTGCGTGGCGGAATCAGGGTCGAAAATCTTTTGCCGTCCCGCCTTGCCGTTGCACGACAGGCGTCCGATCATTTACCACTGGTCGCCGAGTTAATTTTAGGCCAAGAGTGAAAATAGAACTTTAATTCTATTTTCACTCTGTTATGTGGCCAAACTATTTTGTAGCTTCTAACGCCTGATCGATGTCCTCAATTATATCGTCGATGTGCTCAATTCCGATGGACAGACGGATCAGGTCTTCTGATACGCCAGAAGTCGCAAGTTCCTCCGGCGATAATTGTCGATGCGTCGTGCTCGCTGGATGACAGGCTAATGATTTGGCATCCCCGATATTAACGAGTCTGGTGATAAGGTTAAGGGCGTCGATAAATTTCGGTGCAGCCTCTTTTCCTCCTTTGACGCCGAAGCTCATGACCCCAGAGCCGCGACCGCCCATATATTTGTCGAGAAGCGCCTTGTGCGGGCTACTGTCGAGGCCTGCATAACGTACCCATTCGACTTGAGGATGGTCTTCTAGGTATTTTGCAACCGCGAGGGTGTTGTCACAGATTCGATCCATTCGAAGGGCGAGCGTTTCGATTCCTTGCATGATCAGGAATGAATTCATGGGTGTTTGTGAAGCGCCCATATTGCGA
This sequence comes from Candidatus Thioglobus sp., assembly GCA_004212795.1. GTDB lineage: Bacteria > Pseudomonadota > Gammaproteobacteria > Arenicellales > UBA868 > UBA868. Next base: position 4,010 of record SHBR01000014.1, on the reverse strand, counting down.
AGGGGAACAACTCTTGCGCGAAGAATGTAGGGTGGTAGCCCCGTTTCCGTGTAGACAACCCCATGGTAGGAAACATCAGGTTCGTTTAGTCGATCGAAACGCTCTTTGTTTGCGACCCAGTCAAACTGGTTTGAGTCGACGATGATTCCGCCGATGATGGTGCCATGACCCGACATGTACTTAGTGAGGGAGTGGACAACAATGTCGCAGCCATGCTCGAAAGGTCGGCACAGGTAGGGCGTGGGAACGGTGTTATCGACGATTACCGGAACACCGTGTGCATGCGCAATTTCGGCAACTCGCGCGAGGTCAACTACATTTCCGGCCGGGTTGCCAATTGATTCGCAGTAAACGGCTTTAGTTTTATTGTCGAAGAGTTTCTCCATATCATCCAGATTTTCCGGATTAACAAATCGAGGCGTTATACCTAACTGCGGAAATGTATGCGCAAATAGGTTGTAAGTGCCGCCATAAAGGGTCGACATGCAAATAAAGTTATCCCCGGCTTCTGTTATCGTTAAAAGAGAATAAGTCGTTGCAGCCTGCCCGGATGCTAATGCTAGCGCCGCCACACCACCTTCCATATCAGCCACCCGCTGCTCCAGCACGTCACTCGTGGGATTCATGATGCGTGTGTAAATATTTCCGAGCTCAGCTAAGTTAAAAAGATCTGCCCCGTGTTGGGTGTCCCTAAACGAGTAGGAGGCTGTTTGATAAATAGGAACCGCGACCGAGTTAGTGGTAGGGTCCGGCTTGTAACCCGAGTGGATCATCTTTGTTTCAATTTTCATTTTTTCTCCTTTGGATAGATCATTTTTCTAGCGAAAACTTTTTTTAATTTATGGATTGACTGTGTTTATAAATATAATCAGCGTACCAAATTTTTTTCTATGTTACAGCTTTTAAATTGAGATTAAAGGTTTTATTATTTTGAGCAGTATATAGGTCTACGAAAGGTATTTTTGATGATTAGTCTAATTTCGCAGGGCCAATGGACGCTATTTTTAATCATTCTTGTAGCGTTGGTGATTTCACTTTCTTTCCATGAATTTGGACATGCTTTCGCCGCAATGCGCTTTGGCGACGATACCGCTAAGCGGGCAGGCCGCTTAACGATTAACCCTTTGGCGCATATTGATCCTGTTGGTCTAATGATGGTCATTTTTGTCGGGTTCGGGTACGCACGACCTGTGCCAACTGATCCCCGACTGTTCCGCTCTCGTTATGCCGAGTTGGTCGTGGCAGCAGCTGGACCGTTGATGAATTTATTGCTCGCTGTGATTACGATCAATACGTACCTACTGGGATTGAAATGGGGATATATTGACTTCGATGATTCGGGGGCCCAGTTATTTTTTATCTATTTAGCCCAAATAAACTTGCTGCTCATGATTTTTAATTTATTGCCAATTGGCGCATTGGATGGTCATTACATCCTGCCATATCTTCTTCCTCGTCGGTTGGCTGCTTTGTATCGATACTACAATGCCCGCTATGGCAACTACGCGTTGCTGGCGATAGTGGGTCTGGCAATATTAGGTGTACCGATTTTTTCAACCGTGATTAACTGGAGTTCCGCTATTCTCCCGTTTATTGTGGTTATTTAACCAACTTGGATAATTAGCTATGCCACAGTCCGATCCAAATAAAAAATTTGCCGATGAATCATCAAAAAAACTATTGAAGCGGGCTTATAGCCTAAGCACATCAGATGATGCCAAAAAGCTTTATCGCGATTGGGCGCAAACTTATGATCATCATCTCGAAACAGGTCTGAAGTATCAGGGTCCTAAAAAAATAGCGACACTGTTTGCCCAGGCAATGACTGATCGATCGAGTCCAGTTCTTGATATAGGTTGTGGAACAGGATTGGTTGCCGACTATTTGATCGAAGAGTCTTTTGTCAATGTCGTTGGTTTGGATTTCTCACCGGAGATGCTCGCCGAAGCCGATCAAAAAGATATTTATTGTTCTTTGATCGAGGCAGACCTTGAGGAGAAACTGCTCATCGCGGATGCCACTTATGCAGGCGCAATTTCGTGCGGTACGTTTACCCACGGCCATGTGGGGCCGTCTGCGTTTCACGAGATATTTCGGGTGTTAGAGCGCGGTGCCCCCTTTGCCTGCACGATCCATAGCCACCTTTGGACATCGGCCGGGTTCGACCAAGCGCTTGCGGTATTGGAAAATGAGCGGGTGATGTCAATAGAAACCATAAATGATGAGTCGTATTTTGACGGCGAATCTGCAGACGGGAAGTTTTGTATTTTTCGAAAAATATAAGGCACCCTATCAAACTGGCGACTAATCGGGCGCGGTCCGAGTGCTACAATCTAGTTATCGCGTACATGGGTTTAAGTGAAAAGTTTATGGCGGCGACAGTCGGTCTCCCCGATGGCGAGAGGGTGTGAACCCGGTCAGGTCCGGAAGGAAGCAGCCGCAGCATCCAACTTGGGTGTCGGGGTAAGGCGGGCTGGCGCCGTCTCCATTTCATGTTTTATAGAGTAGGATTTTTATCACCGCTTTTACCGGGTCGAGATAGCAAATGAGTTACCAAGCACTTGCCCGAAAATGGCGCCCCCAGAATTTTGAGGATGTTGTTGGACAAAGCCATGTTGTCTCAGCATTGAGCAACGCGCTTGAGCAAGATCGCGTTCATCATGCATTTTTGTTTAGCGGAACCCGGGGTGTGGGCAAGACGACACTCGCACGGGTGTTGGCGAAATCTCTCAATTGCGAAACCGGCCCGTCTGCCTCACCTTGTGGTGTTTGCTCGACATGCCAAAGCGTTGATGAAGGGCGTTTTATTGATCTTATCGAGATTGATGCGGCATCGCGCACGCGTGTTGATGATACGCGAGAGATTTTAGACAATGTCCAGTATGCACCGACCCTGGGTCGTTACAAGATTTATCTGATCGACGAAGTGCACATGTTGTCGGGTCATAGTTTCAATGCATTATTGAAGACGCTCGAAGAGCCGCCGCCTCATGTGAAGTTTTTGCTGGCAACAACGGATCCTCAGAAATTACCAGCAACCATTCTTTCTAGATGTCTGCAGTTTAATCTGCGGGCGTTGTCGGCTGTTGAGATTTCAAGCCAACTAAAAAAAATCGCTGATGCGGAAGGTCTATTGACTGATGATGGCGGGCTGCAAATTCTCTCCCGAGCTGCAAATGGGAGTATGCGGGATGCCCTTAGCTTAATGGACCAGGGCATTGCTTTCGGCAGAGGGACGGTTAAGGGTCAGGATGTACGGGACATGCTCGGTATGATTGAAGCCCATCATGTGGATACAATTCTGCGATCACTCGCGCGCGGCGATGGCGTTGTTTTGATGGAGACTGTTTCGCAGATGAACGAGCGAGCGATTGATTACGTTAATGCCCTCGATGAGATTCTAATGACGCTTCATAACGTATCTCTTTATCAGGTAGTGCCTGAAGCGGTCAAGGTTAAGCAGGCGGACACTGAACTCGTGCAATTTCTCGCAGAAGTTTTTTCAAAACAGGATGTGCAGCTCTTTTATCAAATTGGTCTAGTGGGTAAAAAAGATTTGCACTTTGCACCGGATGCAGCTTCTGGTTTTGAGATGGTGCTATTAAGGATGCTTGCATTTCAGGTGAATAATGATTCATCAACGCTAGAGACAGGTAATACGGGCCCAATTAGAGAAAAGGCGGCGAATTCAAAAAATATCAAGCGAACGAGTGAGACGCCCGAGCCTGAACCGACACCGCACGCTAGCGATGACGGACGTCAAGAAAAGGCTGATCCGAAGGCATCAATGGTGATCAGAGAAGGGGGGAATATGATCTCGAATCTATGTGACACCGTTGCTTGGACTGATTTTGTAGATCAGTCAGGAGTGACCGGCGTCGCTAAGGAGTTAGCAATGAATATCGCTCCTGAAAGATATGATTCCGCAAACAGTACCCTTTTCCTGGTTATAGAACAAAGGTTATCGGGTTTATTAACCGATTCGCGTCAGGAAGCGAATCGGTTAATAA